>NZ_CP124614.1:1216608-1520760 GCF_029958905.1 Vibrio sp. YMD68
GGTTGGTCTTCTTCTAGGTGAAGTGATCAAGTCTGAAGAGCTAAAAGCTGACGATGAGAAAGTGAAAGCTATCATCGAAGAAATGGCGACAGCATACGAAGATCCATCTGAAGTTGTTGCATACTACGAGCAGAACGAACAAATGATGAACAACATGCGCAACGTGGCTCTAGAAGAGCAAGCGATTGATGCCATCATTGCTAAAGCTCAGGTTACTGAAAAGGAAGTTGGCTTTAACGAGCTAATGAACCAACAGCAACCAGCTCAATAAGCAATATATTGTGTAGGTAGTTGACTTAACGTGAACTATTCTGCTAACAATGGTCCGTATGATACTTATCATCCGGACCATTTATTTTAGGGACATAAGAATATGAGCTACCAAGAACAAAATGCAATGTCACCGATTCTAAGCGCTTTAGTGCCAATGGTTGTTGAACAAACTTCCCGTGGCGAGCGTTCTTATGATATTTATTCACGCTTACTAAAAGAACGTATTATCTTTTTGACGGGTCAAGTGGAAGACCAAATGGCAAACCTTGTGGTTGCTCAACTGTTGTTCCTTGAATCAGAAAACCCAGACAAAGATATCTTTCTCTATATTAACTCGCCAGGTGGCAGTGTGACTGCAGGTATGTCGATCTACGACACGATGCAGTACATTAAGCCAAACGTCAGCACCGTATGTATGGGACAAGCATGTTCTATGGGTGCGTTCTTACTGGCAGGCGGTGCGCCGGGTAAGCGTCATGTATTGCCTAACTCTCGTGTGATGATTCACCAGCCATTAGGCGGCTTCCAAGGCCAAGCGTCTGATATCCAAATTCATGCGCAAGAAATTCTAACAATTAAGCAAAAGTTAAATAAATTGCTCGCTGAACATACCGGTCAACCGCTAGAAGTGGTTGAACGTGACACTGATCGTGATAACTTCATGTCAGCGGATCAAGCAGTAGAATATGGCTTAGTTGATTCTGTATTGACACGAAATGCTGAGTGATTTAATCAAAATTGTTTCACGCATTTCGAGTAGATTTGATATACACTCAAACATAAAGAGTAAAGGCTAAGAGGTTAGCGAATGACAGATAAAAGCAAAGAGAGTGGTAGCAGTAAACTGCTTTACTGTTCTTTCTGTGGCAAAAGCCAGCACGAAGTTCGCAAGCTAATCGCAGGTCCTTCCGTTTACATCTGTGATGAATGTGTCGATTTATGTAACGACATTATTCGCGAAGAGATTAAGGATGTTCTTCCTAAGAAGCAATCTGAAGCGTTACCGACGCCTAGAGAGATTCGTGAACACCTTGATGATTATGTAATTGGCCAAGATTACGCGAAGAAAGTGCTAGCTGTGGCGGTATATAACCACTACAAGCGTCTACGTAACGGTGACACCACTAGCGAAGGTGTTGAGCTTGGTAAGAGTAATATCTTACTTATCGGCCCAACCGGTAGCGGTAAAACATTATTAGCAGAAACACTCGCTCGTTTCTTGGATGTGCCATTTACAATGGCAGATGCAACGACATTAACGGAAGCGGGTTATGTGGGTGAAGACGTAGAAAACATCATTCAAAAACTGCTGCAAAAATGTGATTATGATGTTGCTAAAGCGGAACGTGGTATCGTCTACATCGATGAAATTGATAAAATCTCTCGTAAAGCTGAGAACCCATCGATTACACGTGATGTTTCTGGTGAAGGCGTACAGCAAGCGTTGTTGAAGCTTGTTGAAGGTACCGTTGCTTCAGTACCACCTCAAGGTGGTCGTAAGCACCCACAACAAGAATTCCTACAAGTTGATACTTCTAAGATCCTATTTATCTGTGGCGGCGCGTTCGCTGGATTGGATAAGGTCATAGAGCAACGTGTTGAAACAGGCAGTGGTATTGGCTTTGGCGCAGATGTTCGCTCTAAAGATGAAACCAGAACCATCGGTGAGCTGTTTAAGAAAGTGGAACCAGAAGACTTGGTGAAGTACGGTTTGATTCCGGAATTTATCGGTCGACTTCCTGTCACAACAACACTGACAGAGCTAGATGAAGAAGCATTGATTCAAATTCTATGTGAGCCAAAGAATGCACTAACTAAGCAGTATGGTGCGCTATTTGACCTTGAAAATGTAGAATTAGAATTCCGAGAAGATGCGCTTCGAGCGATTGCTAAAAAAGCAATGAACCGCAAAACGGGTGCTCGTGGCTTGCGTTCAATTTTAGAGGGCGTACTTCTAGAAACGATGTACGAACTGCCTTCGGTGAGCGACGTAAGTAAAGTGGTTATTGACGAAACCGTGATTAATGGAGAGTCTGAACCGCTGTTGATTTACAGCAACACAGACAATCAAGCGGCGGGCGCAGACTAACCCAACTAGGCATTTGTTTTAAAAGGAGGTAATCAATTACCTCCTTTTTTTATTCTGTTATTGAAACCACACCATTAGCCCCCATATACTCATAAATAGTCATACGTTTAATGTTAAAGCGGAAGAGAGAATAATATGAACTTGGAGCGTTCCGAGCGTATCGAGATCCCCGTCCTACCTCTGCGAGATGTAGTTGTTTACCCTCACATGGTCATCCCGTTGTTTGTTGGTCGTGAAAAATCGATTAGTTGCTTAGAAGCGGCGATGGATAACAATAAACAAGTGTTATTGGTTGCCCAAAAACAAGCGGATACAGACGAACCAGAGTTAGAGGACTTGTTTACTGTTGGTACTGTTGCCACAATTTTGCAACTTCTCAAACTCCCTGATGGTACGGTAAAAGTCCTGGTTGAAGGCCAACAGCGCGCTAAAATAACTGAATTTAAAGAAAACGAATTCTTCCTTGCCGAGGCACAATTCCTAGAAACTCCGGATCTTGATGAGAAAGAGCAGGAAGTGGTTGTACGCAGTGCAATTAACCAATTTGAAGGATTCATCAAGCTGAATAAAAAAATCCCACCAGAAGTGCTCACTTCTTTAAATGGGATTGATGAAGCCGCTCGCCTGGCGGATACCATTGCCGCTCACATGCCATTAAAGCTTGATGATAAACAACAAGTTTTAGAGATTCTTGATGTGATTCAGCGTCTAGAATTCTTAATGGGCCAAATGGAATCAGAAATCGACATACTTCAAGTCGAGAAGCGTATTCGTGGTCGCGTTAAAAAACAGATGGAAAAGTCTCAGCGCGAGTACTATCTGAATGAGCAAATGAAAGCCATCCAAAAAGAATTGGGTGAAACAGAAGACGGTGTTGATGAATTCGAGGTTCTTAAAAAGAAAATCGAAGATTCAAAAATGCCGCAAGAAGCACGAGAAAAGACAGAACAAGAGCTGCAAAAGCTTAAGATGATGTCACCTATGTCTGCTGAAGCGACGGTTGTACGCAGCTATATTGATTGGATGGTCGGTGTGCCATGGACAAAGCGTTCAAAAGTTAAAAAGAACTTGGCGAAAGCCGAAGAAACACTGAATGAAGATCATTATGGTTTAGAGCGTGTTAAAGAACGTATTTTGGAATATTTAGCGGTTCAAAATCGCATC
This sequence comes from Vibrio sp. YMD68, assembly GCF_029958905.1. Lineage (NCBI taxonomy): Bacteria > Pseudomonadati > Pseudomonadota > Gammaproteobacteria > Vibrionales > Vibrionaceae > Vibrio > Vibrio sp. YMD68. The sequence goes on from NZ_CP124614.1 coordinate 1,220,135, forward strand.
AACAAGCTAAAAGGGCCTATTCTTTGTCTTGTTGGGCCTCCTGGTGTAGGTAAAACGTCTTTAGGTCGTTCGATTGCATCTGCTACAGGGCGTAAATACACGCGTATGGCGCTTGGTGGTGTACGTGATGAAGCCGAGATTCGTGGTCACCGTCGAACGTATATTGGTTCATTACCGGGTAAACTCATCCAAAAAATGTCGAAAGTGGGCGTGAAAAACCCATTATTCCTATTAGATGAAATTGATAAAATGTCTTCAGACATGCGTGGTGATCCATCATCGGCCCTGTTAGAAGTATTGGACCCAGAGCAAAACAATGCCTTTAACGATCATTACCTAGAAGTCGACTATGACTTGTCGGATGTTATGTTCGTTGCTACTTCAAACTCAATGAATATTCCCGGCCCATTGCTCGACCGTATGGAAGTGATTCGCCTATCGGGTTACACCGAAGACGAAAAACTGAATATCGCTAAGCGACACTTGCTTGATAAACAGATACAGCGTAACGGTTTAAAACCAAAAGAGATTGTGATCGAAGACTCTGCAATCATCGGGATTATTCGTTACTACACGCGTGAAGCGGGTGTTCGTAGCCTCGAGAGAGAAATATCTAAGATTTGTCGAAAAGCGGTGAAGAACATCCTACTGGATAAAGATCTTAAGTCTGTTGTTGTTACCATGGACAATCTCAAAGACTACTTAGGCGTCCAGCGTTGTGATTTTGGCAAAGCCGATGATAGTAATCGTGTTGGTCAAGTCACTGGTTTGGCGTGGACTGAAGTGGGTGGTGATTTACTAACCATTGAAACGGAGTCTATGCCGGGTAAAGGTAAACTTACCCAAACTGGTTCGTTGGGCGATGTGATGCAAGAATCGATTCAGGCCGCGATGACTGTCGTTCGTGCCCGAGCCGAAAAGCTAGGCATCAATCCTGATTTCTATGAAAAGCGAGATATTCATGTACACGTGCCGGAAGGAGCCACCCCTAAAGATGGCCCTAGTGCTGGTATCGCAATGTGTACAGCTTTAGTGTCAAGTTTGACGGGCAACCCAGTTAAAGCCGAAGTGGCAATGACGGGCGAAATCACACTGCGTGGTGAAGTTTTACCGATCGGTGGTTTAAAAGAGAAACTTTTAGCCGCACACCGAGGTGGCATTACTACGGTATTGATTCCAAAAGATAATGAACGTGATTTGGAAGAGATTCCGGACAATGTTATTGCTGATCTCAAGGTGATTCCGGTTCAATGGATTGACGAAGTTCTAACCGTAGCCCTTGAAAGAGACCCTTCAGGGGTAACGTTGAACGCAGAAAAGAGTGATGTGTAGCAAAAATAAGTAAAAGAACACGCTGATTAGCTTAAAAATGCTTGTCAGCGTTTTTTTTGGGCGCTAACGTTATCCACTAAGGCTGAAGCCTGTTGTATCAAGGCTTAGGCTAAATTCAAAAACGTAAATGGAACGAAAGCTACCTACACAATAATAACAGGTAGCGCAAAGGGGAATCACAGTGAATAAGACACAATTAGTAGAAAATATTGCAGAGAAAGCGGACCTTTCAAAAGCTTCGGCAGGCCGTGCATTAGATGCATTTATTGAAGCAGTAGGCGGTACTCTACAATCTGGTGACCAGGTTGCACTAGTCGGCTTTGGTACTTTCAGCGTTCGCACTCGTGCAGCACGCACTGGACGTAACCCTAAAACGGGTGAAGAAATTCAAATTGCAGAAGCAAAAGTACCAGCATTCAAAGCGGGTAAAGCACTAAAAGATGCTTGTAACTAAGTTATTGTTAGCTTAGCTTTTGCAAAGTTAGCTTCTGAAAATTTCAGCAGTCGCTTTCAAAGAATATGATATTTATGCGCATCCTACTGATGCGCATTTCTTTTTCTGGTATCATCACGCAAATAATTTTTTACTTCGAAGTATTACGCTTCGTCTTTAGAGAGCAATTAAATTATGATGGAACGGTTTCGCGAAGGCGTGAATGGCCCTTTTGTTAAAATAGTCCTTGGGCTAATTATCCTTTCATTTGTTTTTGCTGGTGTAGGTAGCTATATCATCGGCGGAAATGCAAACTCAGCAGCAAAAGTAGGTAACGCGGAGATCACGCGAGGTGATTTTGAACAAGCGTATCAAAATGAGCGTAATCGCATGCAATCACAGCTTGGTGATTACTTCTCAAACATGCTAGCTGACCCTGCCTATGTAGAATCTTTTCGTAAATCAGTGTTAGACCGAATGGTCAATGACTTATTGCTTGAGCAGCATGCTGAATCTCTTGGATTGCGCGTTAGCGATGCACAAATTAGAACGATGATTTTGGAAATGCCGCAGTTTCAAAGTAATGGTCAGTTTGATCAAGATATCTATCAGACAGGTTTACGACGTGCTGGTTTCTCAGCGGAGAGCTTCGCTCAATACTTACGCCGAGACTTAACTCGCAATCAATTACTCACCGCGCTTCAAAACAGTGACTTTTCACTCAATGGTGAAGTCAACGCGCAAAGTGAATTGATCATGCAGACCAGAGACATTAGAACTATCACGCTCTCTGTTGCTGATCTGGCGCGTAATATTGAACTGACCGACGCGGAAGTTGAAACTTTCTACGAAGAGAATTCTGTTCGTTATACTCGCCCAGAACAAGTTAAAGTAGGCTACGTAGAATTGTCTGCACAGCAGCTAAAACAAAGTATTGAAGTCTCAGAGCAAGATCTTAAACAGTACTACCAGGAGCACCTAGATAAGTACTCTACTGAAGAGCAGCGTAAGGTGAGTCATATCTTGGTTCAAGGTGACTTAGAAGCGGCTGAGAAGATACTTGCTGATCTAAAGTCCGGTGCTGATTTTGCAACGCTGGCTGAAGAGTTGTCACAGGATATCGGCAGTGCGGAAGAAGGTGGTTCGTTAGGTTGGATTGAACGTGACGTGATGGACCCATCATTTGAAACGGCCGCTTTTGATCTTGCTAATGTTGGTGATATCTCAGAGGTAGTGACATCTAATTTTGGTTACCACATCATTAAGCTTGATGAGCTGAAAGATTCGGTTTCTGAGCCATTTGATGCGGTGAAAGACGAAATTTCGGCCGACCTTGTTGATCAAAAAGCAGTAGACGCTTTTTACGAATTACAAAGCGAGTTTGAGCGAATCGCGTTTGAATATCCAGATTCGTTAGACGATGCCGCCGCCACCGTTAGCCAGCCAATACAGGTGACCGACTTCATTTCTGCACAAGATGCACCAGAAATTCTGCGTTCGTCAGCAGTAATGCAAGCCATTCTGAGTCCTGAAGTGATGGAAGATGGTCTAAACTCTGAGGTTATCGAAGTGTCGCCAGAGCATGTTATTGTTGTTCGTGTCGATGATAGTCGTGAAGAAACGGTTTTACCGCTGAATGAAGTACGTGATCAAGTTGAAGCTCAACTACGCCAAGTGAAGGGAGAGCAGGTGGCTATTGAACGGGCTGGTAACGTTCTTGATGCATTATCTGCCGGTGATGAAAGCCAGTTGTCTGAGTACGATTTACAGTTCTCTGAATCAATAAGCATTGATCGCAGAGCCCCACTTGCTGAAACCGTTTTTTCTATGGCTAAACCCGTGGATGGGCAGGCAGTGTATGCCCAAGCGAAAGATTTTGAAGGTAATATCGTTATCGTTGCTCTTGATAAGGTGGATGTAAACGTCGATACGCAATTTGCTTCGCAAGTCGATGCTCAACTCGTACAATTGAGTAATCAACAAGATCTTTCGGGTATCTTGAGTATCTTGAGAGAGAACACGGATATCGATTATTTCATAGTGAGTCAGTAGCTGCTTTCGATGTAATTGATAATGTTATAAAAACGGGTCGCTAATGCGGCCCGTTTGTTTTTGTGGTGTCGCCTGGGTATTGGAGTCATTGACTAGATAGGATGATGTTGTTCAACCAACATAGGAAACACAATCATGTTTATAAAATCCATTATTTTATCCATACTACTTGCCGTATTTCCATTTACCCACGCAGTTGCTTCTGATTCCTCAAAATACGAAGGTATTGAAGTCACCGTCAATATTAATCAAGCCCCGGCAGAAGAGCTGGCGACGTTACTTATCGGCGTAGGTTTAAAGAAAGCGCAAGCCATTGTTGATTACCGTTCAGAATATGGCGAGTTCAAAGCGATTGATGATCTCGTTAAGGTAAAAGGAATTGGGGCTTCAATTTTGGATAAAAACCGAACACGTATCTTATTATAAATTTTTGCCTACGTTTGGAAAGCGCACCAAGCGTCGCCGCTTTCCTCATTTTCTTCTCGAAAAGTCTAATCGTAACTAGAACCAAAGTGGTAATAGCATTATAATTTTTCGTCATAAAAAGCGACGTTCAAATTGCTTACGATAAACTAACGTGGAGTAAAACATGCCTCTTGAAACACCAGTGATCACCGTCGACGGTCCAAGTGGAGCCGGAAAAGGTACCCTTTGTATGTTATTAGCTGACAAATTAGGTTACCAACTGCTCGACTCTGGTGCTATTTATCGTGTGCTAGCTCTGGCTGCGATTCATCACGGCTTGGATACTGAGTCAGAAGATGTTCTGGTTCCCCTTGCTACACATCTGGATGTTCAATTTATTGCTGAAGGTGAGCTGGTTAAGGTTATTTTAGAAGGCGAAGACGTCTCACATGAACTTCGTAAAGAAGAGACCGGCATGGCGGCTTCAAAAGTGGCGGCGTTACCGCGAGTACGTGAAGCTTTGTTGAGACGCCAGCGAGCGTTTGCTGAAGGCAATGGCTTAGTGGCTGATGGTCGAGATATGGGCACCGTTGTTTTCCCAAGTGCTACCGCCAAAATATTTCTCGATGCGAGTGCCCACGAGAGAGCGAATAGACGCCTTAAACAGTTGCAAGATAAAGGTTTAGATGTTAAGTTTGGCGACCTTTTAAGCGAGATTCAAGAACGTGACGACAGAGACCGCAACCGTGCTGTTGCTCCTTTACGTCCGGCTGAAGACGCGCTATTGCTTGACTCGACCTCGATGAATATTGACGAAGTCGTAGAAACAGCAATGAAATATATAGAATCTAAATTGGCTGAGTAGTCTATACTCAGTCAGCTGAGAACGTTGGTCGCAAGGATGATGACTGGCGAATTTATCAACCCCATGCGGTAGGATACCCATGGACGTTTAATTAATTGAAGATTAAATAATGACTGAATCTTTTGCTCAACTCTTTGAAGAGTTTCTATCTGAAACTGAATTCCAACAAGGCAGCATCGTTAAAGGTACTGTAGTAGCTATCGAGAACGGTTTCGTTCTTGTTGACGCTGGTCTTAAGTCTGAATCTGCTATCCCTGCTGAACAGTTCAAGAACGCTGCTGGCGAACTTGAAGTTGAAGTCGGTGCTGAAGTAGACGTTGCTCTAGACGCTGTTGAAGATGGTTTCGGTGAAACTCAACTTTCTCGCGAGAAAGCTAAGCGTCACGAAGCTTGGATCGTTCTTGAGAAAGCTTACGAAGAAGCTGAAACTGTTGTTGGTATCATCAACGGTAAAGTTAAAGGCGGTTTCACTGTTGAACTAAACGGTATCCGTGCTTTCCTTCCTGGCTCTCTTGTAGACGTACGTCCTATCCGTGACACTGCTCACCTAGAACACAAAGAGCTAGAGTTCAAAGTTATTAAACTTGACCAGAAGCGCAACAACGTTGTTGTTTCTCGCCGTGCTGTTATCGAATCTGAAAACAGTGTTGAGCGTGATGAGCTTCTTGAAACTCTACAAGAAGGTTCTGAAGTTAAAGGTATCGTTAAGAACCTTACTGACTACGGTGCTTTCGTTGATCTTGGCGGTGTTGACGGTCTTCTACATATCACAGATATGGCTTGGAAACGTGTTAAGCACCCATCAGAGATCGTTAACGTAGGTGACGAGATCCAAGTTAAAGTTCTTAAGTTTGACCGTGAGCGCACTCGTGTATCACTAGGTCTTAAGCAACTTGGCGAAGATCCATGGGTAGCAATTGCTAAGCGTTACCCAGAAGGTCACAAGCTTTCTGGTCGTGTTACTAACCTAACTGACTACGGCTGCTTCGTTGAAATCGAAGAAGGCGTTGAAGGTCTAGTACACGTTTCTGAAATGGATTGGACTAACAAGAACATCCACCCATCTAAAGTTGTTAATGTTGGCGACGAAGTTGAGGTTATGGTTCTTGAGATTGACGAAGAACGTCGTCGTATCTCTCTAGGTCTGAAACAGTGTAAAGCTAACCCATGGCAGTCATTCGCTGAAGCGCAAGCTAAAGGCGATAAAGTGACTGGTAAGATCAAGTCTATCACTGACTTCGGTATCTTTATCGGTCTTGACGGCGGCATCGATGGTCTAGTACACCTATCTGACATTTCTTGGAACGCAACTGGCGAAGACGCTGTTCGTGAATACAAGAAAGGCGATGAAATCTCTGCAGTAGTTCTAGCAGTAGATGCAGAACGTGAGCGTATTTCTCTTGGCGTTAAGCAAATGGAAAATGACCCGTTCAATGCATATGTTGCTGATACTAAGAAAGGCACTCTAGTAAACGGTACTGTAACTGCAGTTGACGCTAAAGGCGCGACTGTTGAGCTTGTAGATGGCGTAGAAGGTTACATCCGCGCTTCTGAAGTTTCACGTGACCGTATCGAAGATGCATCTCTAATCCTAAGCGTTGGTGACAGCGTTGAAACTAAGTTCACTGGTGTAGACCGTAAGAACCGCGTAATCAACCTATCTATCAAAGCTAAAGATGAAGCTGAAGAGCAAGAAGCAATGGCTTCACTGAACAAGTCTGAAGACGGCGGGTTCGGTAATGCTATGGCTGACGCATTCAAAGCTGCGAAAGGCGAATAATAGCTTCTCGTTAAGAGAACAATCGCTATATAGCTAAGAAAGGAGCCGAAAGGTTCCTTTTTTTTTGCTAATTTTTTCGATAGGTCTATAATTTCTAAAAAGAATGCCAACGAGGAATATTATGACTAAGTCAGAATTGATAGAAAGACTCTGTTCTGAGCAAACACATTTGTCTGCGAAAGAAATAGAAGATGCTGTAAAAGATATACTAGAACATATGGCTACAACTCTAGAAAGTGGCGATAGAATTGAGATCCGTGGTTTTGGTAGCTTCTCCTTACATTACAGAGAGCCTCGCGTAGGTCGTAATCCAAAGACTGGCGATAAAGTAGAATTAGAGGGTAAATTTGTTCCTCACTTTAAACCAGGTAAAGAATTACGTGAGCGCGTTAACTTATCTTAATCAGTAAATTATAGTTTTGTTAAGAAACGGCCAGCTTCCCAGTTAGCCGTTTTTTTATAGGCAGAATGTTCATAATAGGCGTGGTTTGTAAGCCAATTTTCCTGCATAATCGTACCTGCTATAAATATTAGGGTAATGGATTATGAAAATAATAAAAATCGTTGTAGTACTTGCTCTGTTCCTTATTGCTTTAGCTTTAGGATCCCAAAACCAAGCTGTGGTTACTTTTAATTACCTTTTAGCACAAGGTGATTTTCACTTATCGACATTGCTCGGTAGTGTCTTCGTTGCTGGATTCTCCTTAGCTTGGTTGATATTTGGCACTCTTCACTTTAAATCTCAGCTTCAGGTTCGTAAGTTGAATAAGAAGCTTAAAAAATCAACGGTTGAAACTCCACCTATTCAGTCAAAAGTATAAAACGGTAGACTTTCCTAGATGTTAGAAATCCTTTTCTTGCTATTACCAATTGCCGCTGCCTACGGGTGGTATATGGGTAATCGTAGCGCACAGCAAGAAAAACAGAAGCACTCTAACCAGATTTCTCGCCAATATGTCACAGGCCTAAATTTACTTTTATCTGACCAATCAGATAAAGCGGTCGATCATTTTATCGAGCTGCTGCAAGTCGACGACAATACTATTGATACGCACCTCGCACTTGGTAATTTGTTTCGTTCAAGAGGGGAGGTGGACCGCGCTATTCGGATTCACCAAAATCTTATCTCCCGCTCTGGCCTAACGATAGATCAGAAGAATATCGCTCTTCAGCAGCTTGCTAAAGACTATATGGTGTCTGGTTTTTTAGATCGAGCGGAAAAGATTTTTGAGCAACTGACAGAAGAGCCTGATCATAGAGAAGCCGCACTTCAACAGTTGGTCGCGATCTACCAGCAAACGAGAGAGTGGGCAAAGGCGATTCATCTCGCAGGCTTATTGGTCAAACTGGGTAAGCCGAGAATACATAAGTCCATTGCTCATTTTTGGTGTGAGTTAGCAATCCAAGAGAAGCAAGATGGCAACGTGGGTAAGTCCATTCAATATTATCATAAGGCTTTAATCGAAGACCCAAAGTGTGTTAGAGCAAGTATTTTACTGGGTAAGCAGTATTTAGAGTCGGAAGAATACCAGAAAACAGTTGAGCACTTAGAGAATGTGCTCGATCAGGACAGTGATTTCGTGAGCGAGGCCTTACCAATATTAGCTGACTGCTACTATCATCTTGGCAATGAAAATGGACTGGTAGAGTTTTTGAGGCGCTGTATTTCAAAAAAATCAGGTGTGTCTGCTGAATTGATGTTAGCTCAATTGGTTGCCAAGCATGAAGGCACAGCTTCCGCTCAAGATCTTCTGACTCGTCAGCTGCTAAAAAATCCGACGATGAAAGGTTTTTATCGTTTAATGGATTACCATTTAGCGAATGCCGAGGAAGGGAGAGCCAAGGAAAGCCTTAGCACGTTACAGAAATTGGTGGGTGAGCAGTTAAAGTTAAAACCTCATTATCGATGCCGGAAGTGCGGTTTTTCAACACACTCAATGCATTGGCATTGCCCTTCATGTAAAGGCTGGGGAGTGATCAAACCGATTAGAGGTTTAGACGGAGAATAGTATATGCAGCTTTTTTTGGGCTGCATTTTTTTAGTTTTAATTTATACATTGTGAATTGTTAGGAGAAGAAATGAACGACCAACAAGTGATCGTTGCGCTTGATTATGACAAGCAAACAGATGCGTTAGCCTTTGTCGATAGAATTGATCCAGCATCTTGTCGCCTTAAAGTAGGCAAAGAAATGTTCACTTTATTTGGCCCAGATTTTGTGCGCGAGTTGCATAAACGTGGCTTCTCTGTATTTTTGGATTTGAAGTTCCACGACATCCCCAACACCTGTTCGAAAGCAGTAAGAGCTGCGGCTGAATTGGGCGTTTGGATGGTCAATGTTCATGCGAGCGGCGGTGAGAGAATGATGACAGCCTCGCGCGAAATCCTAGAACCTTACGGTAAAGATCGTCCATTACTGATTGGTGTAACCGTTTTGACCAGCATGGAGCAAGCTGATTTATCCGGAATCGGTTTAAATATAACGCCACAAGAGCAGGTTATTCGATTAGCTACACTAACGAAGAATTCGGGGCTCGACGGTGTGGTATGTTCAGCTCAAGAGGCATCTTTGCTGAAAGAAGAGCTTGGTCAGTCCTTTAAGTTAGTGACACCAGGTATTAGGCCTGTAGGAGCCTCTGTAGGTGACCAGAAGCGAATTATGACACCTGTCGATGCCACTAAGGCTGGTTCAGATTATCTTGTTATTGGTAGACCGATTACCCAAGCGCCGGACCCTGCACTCGTGCTGACTGAAATTAACAAAACTCTAATGTAAGTTGTAGAGTGTGTTATCGAGATGACAATCAGGCTGCATAATGCGGCCTTTTTACTGTATAAAAACACCATGTACAAAAAAGTCGCATTATAATGCGACTTTTTTAAATTTACTTAGAAATGTAATTGCTGTAAACCTGCTTGCTTTGAACGTACTTACTATGAACGAAATAGCTTGATTACCATTTTTTCTTCTGGCCAAACAGAGCTTCCATATCGTCTTCTTTTTCTCTTTCTTCGATACCTTGTAAATCTTCAGCATTTTTGTTTTGTCGCTTCTGCTCGAGATCGTTAAACATACCTTCGAGTTTTTCTCTAGCTTGGTTTGAGTAGGCATCATTTTTCGAGCTTAAGGCGTCAATCCCTTTTTTCAAGAGTTGCAGTGCTGTTCCTGGCTGGCCACGAACTATCGAGTCGTTAGCTCGTTTAATAACATTCTCGATATTAATTCTGACTTGAATGGTTTCTAGCCGTGCATTCTCTGCAACAAAAGCTTGCGTTTCAAAACGCCCTTTGTTGTGTTCACTACGCACGGTATCTCGTAATCTTTTCACTAACTTCAGCATGACAATGGCTTGTTTGTCACTGCTTGGCACCTTAAACGTTGTGCTGTCACCACCTTGATAATTGTCTTTCAATTGAGTGATTTGCTGCTTCATGTTTTCAAGTCTTTGAGCAAGCTGCTTATTTTTAGGATCCAACTCGAACATGTTTTGAAGTGAGTCAAGAATTCGATTGTTCAAGCAGACCAAAAGGTCTTTACTGAAAGGTATATGGTGTGCATTACCAATGAGATCTTCCGTCGCATCAATGATCGCAATATAACGAGCCGATTCTTGTTTCTTGGCTGTTTCTACTTTGACTTTGTATTGCAACATGATGTTATAACCAAGAACCAATACCAATAAGACAGCCACGAGAGCAATAATTAATCCAATATTCATAAATTCCATATCTTTGTGTTTTGGATGGTTAGCTTTTTAGGATACACCATCTGGATAACATTCGGCACCACTATGTCGAGCTTTTTATTATCACTGTTTGTAGTTTTATTATTAACCAAAAGTTTGAATTAGCACAGTAATATGAGTGTTAGCCTGCAAAAATCATTATTGTGCAATGTAGCAGGGGAACCAATAGTATCCATGCTTCAATTTTTCTATCAATTATACGTCATTAACGTTATAACTAATAATTATAAACTATTACTGCCCACTGTGCCGTCGGCAAGGATTTCGAGGACATAAAATGAAACTACAACAGCTAAAATATATTGTTGAAGTTGTAAATCATAACTTAAATGTATCTGCGACAGCAGAAAGTTTGTATACGTCACAACCTGGTATTAGTAAGCAAGTACGTTTACTTGAAGATGAACTAGGTATTGAAATATTTGAACGCAGTGGGAAGCATTTAACACAAGTAACACCAGCTGGTATCGACATCATCCGTATTTCTCAAGAAATCTTATCACGGGTAGAAAGTATAAAAGCGGTAGCCGGTGAGCATACGCATCCTGAGAAAGGCACATTAAACATCTCGACAACCCATACGCAAGCTCGCTATGCGTTGCCGGAAGTGATTAAAGGGTTTACCACACGTTATCCTAAAGTTTCTTTGCATATGCACCAAGGGACTCCGAGCCAAATGTCGGAAGCCATTGCGAAAGGAACCGCTAATTTCGCCATAGCAACCGAAGCACTGCACTTATATCAAGATGCAATTATGCTTCCTTGTTACCATTGGAACCGTTCTATTGTTGTTACAAAAGATCACCCTCTGGCATCAAAGAAGAACGTCACGATTCACGATTTAGCTAAGTATTCCTTAGTAACCTATGTTTTTGGTTTTACTGGTCGTTCTGAGTTGGATACGGCCTTTAATGCTGAAGGGTTGACCCCTAAAGTCGTCTTTACTGCAACCGATGCAGATGTGATTAAAACGTACGTCAGAATGGGCGTTGGAGTCGGGGTCATTGCTAGCATGGCCATTGATCAAAACACTGACGGTGATTTAGTTGCAATAGATGCCAGCCATATCTTTGGTGCCAGTACAACCAGTATCGGTTTTCGTCGAGGAACGTTTTTGCGTACTTATATGTATGACTTTATGGAAAGGTTCGCACCTCACTTAACTCGCCCTGTTGTAGAGCGTGCGATATCACTTAAATCAAATACAGAAATAGAAGAAATGTTTAAAGATATTGACCTCCCGGTTCGTTAATTTCTTTCTAATAGATAGACTTCCCCTTACACTGTATTGAGATAAGAGGAAGTCATGAACAACACCTTTCACATACTTGACCAGTTTCTATGTTCGAATGAACATTTTTGGCGATTTGAACCTTTTCACAAAAGCTTTGATGGGCAGTACCCTTGGTGCGAATCTCATCTTGCCCTGTCTGCTTGGCTAGATAGCCTCACCATTGAGCAGATAGAGCACTTTAAGCTTTCACCAAACAGTCTAGCTGAGCAGCTTTATTCTTATTTTCCAGCATTAAGGGAGGTGAATCAACGTATTGACTTACCTTTCAAAAGCGAGCAGGCAATAGCGGTAGAGCCTCATTTATATAGCGGCATTCCAGGTAGGAAACTGAATCAAATACTGTCAATGGGGGATGCGGCGGCGAAATTACACAAAGGCAGTGAGTGGTTAGAGTGGTGCTCAGGTAAAGGTTATTTAGGACGGATTTTGGCCTCGACAACAGGGGAGCAAGTCACCAGTTTTGAATTTCAACAGTCACTCTGTGTCGCAGGGCAGGCATGTGCTGATCATTTAGAACTGCCTATGACATTTGTTCAAGGCGATGCGTTAACCGATGAGCCTTTGGCTTATATGAATACCGGTCAACATGCTGTTGCTCTCCATGCTTGTGGGGATTTACACGTTAGCCTTCTTAGTAAAGCAGCAGCAATGAATTTGCCAGCCGTGACGATTTCTCCCTGTTGCTATCACTTAATCGGATCAGATCGATATCAGCCAATGTCACAGTTGGCACAATCCTCTTCATTGGCGCTTAATCAGCAAGAATTACGCATCCCTTTGCTTGAGACGGTGACGGGCGGAGAAAGAGTTAAGCGGCATCGCTTTCTCGAAATGTCTTACCGTTTGGGCTTTGATTTGATGTTACGTGAACACAAGCTGACAGATACTTACCTAGCAATACCAAGTGTTAAAAAATCACAACTCTCACTAGGCTTTGAAGCATTTTGTTGTTGGGCTGCGAGTCAAAAGAGCATTGAACTGCCTAATGTTGATTTCAATCGTTTCTTGGAGCTCGGAATACAACGTTTCTGGCGAATGGAGCGTTTGAGTTTGGTTCAACAAGTGTTTCGGCGTCCATTAGAGTTATGGCTTGTGCTAGATAAAGCCCTATTTCTAGAACAGCATGGCTATCAGGTAGCGCTCTCTCAATTTTGTTCACGCGAAACAACCCCTAGGAATATCCTACTTCATGCCTATCGAGACTAATCTGTCTTTATGTCTCTTTTTTGTTGATTTATTGTTAATGCGTTCTTCCCTTTGTTTTCAGTAACTGGTACTAATATTGAGTGTGTACGATAAATGCACAACAACAATAATAACCAAACACAACATTCACTACTAAGTTGCTTAAATCAAGGAGTTAAGATGAAGGCAAGTAAAATTTTAGCGACGGCTATCATTGCAAGTACAGCGTTACTTTCATCAGCCAGTATCATGGCAAAAACAGCTAAAGTCGCCGTATCACAGATTGTCGAACACCCTGCATTAGATGCTACCCGCCAAGGATTATTAGATGGCTTAAAAGCAAAAGGCTATGAAGAAGGAAAAAATTTAGAGTTTGATTATAAAACCGCGCAAGGTAATCCAGCTATAGCCGTGCAAATAGCAAGGCAGTTTATCGGCGAAAATCCGGATGTCTTAGTCGGTATTGCCACACCTACCGCTCAAGCGTTGGTCGCTGCGACGCGAAATATTCCTATCGTATTTACGGCAGTTACTGACCCTGTTGGTGCGAAGTTGGTTAAAACGCTTGAAAAACCGGGGAAAAATGTCACTGGCCTTTCTGACCTATCACCGATTAATCAACATGTAGAGCTGATCAAAGAAATCTTACCTGAAGCAAAATCCATCGGCGTTGTTTATAACCCTGGTGAAGCGAACGCGGTAACGTTAGTTGAGTTACTTAAAGAGAGCGCGAAAGCACAAGGGCTAGAGGTGATTGAGGCGACTGCGCTAAAAAGTGCTGATGTTCAGTCGGCGACACAAGCGATCGCTGCAAAATCCGATGTTCTTTATGCACCAACAGATAATACCGTTGCAAGTGCTATTGAAGGGATGATTCTTGCTGCCAATCAAGCAAAAACACCAGTATTAGGTGGAGCGACTTCTTACGTAGAGAAAGGTGCAATAGCAAGCTTGGGCTTTGATTACTATCAAGTAGGTTACCAAACTGCGGATTACGTGGTCGCAATTTTGGAAGGAAATAAGCCAGGTGATCTTGATGTGAAAATAGCAAAAGGCTCCGATTTGGTCGTGAATCCTGCAGCAGCCAAAAAAATCGGCATTGTGATTCCACAGTCAGTACTTGACCGCGCAACAAGCGTAAAATAACTTTGTGATACAGCCAGTAATCGGATTACTGGCTTAGCAGTACAAAGGGAGTTGTTATGTCTGCTTTTGCTTTTTTTGGAGCCCTAGAAATCGGGCTTCTGTACGGTCTTGTGGCGTTAGGTGTTTACCTAACGTTCAGAGTTCTTGATTTCCCAGACCTTAGTGTCGATGGCAGTTTCCCTATGGGAGCCGCAGTTGCAGCGACGGCTATCGTTGCTGGAATAAACCCTTGGCTTGCCACCGCAATGGCGATTATCGCTGGTGCAGCAACAGGGTGGGTCACCGCCTTTCTCGCTGTTAGATGCGGTATTCTCCATTTACTTGCTTCCATCTTGACGATGATTGCTGCCTTTTCGATTAACATTCGAATCATGGGCCGCCCTAACATGTCTTTACTGGGAGAAGATACCATTCTCACGCCGTTTGAAGCGCTTGGCGATTCACTCTACATCCGCCCATTAGTTGTTGGTTTGCTTGTTCTCATATCCGCTTGGGGAGTGGTAAGGCTATTAAACAGTGATTTTGGCCTTGGGTTGAGAGCCACGGGGGTTAACTCGCGAATGGTCTCAGCACAGGGCGGTAGCACATCCTTTTACACCTATTTCGGGTTGGCTTTGTCCAACGGCTTTGTTGGCTTCTCTGGCGCTTTGTTTGCTCAGACGAATAGCTTTGCCGATGTTACTTCGGGTGTTGGTACTATCGTAGTTGGTTTAGCTGCCGTTATTTTGGGGCAGACTTTAATTCCTGGGCGAAAGATTTGGGTCGCCGTGATAGCCGTCATTGTCGGCTCGGTGTTATATCGTTTGGCTGTTGCCTTTGCGTTAAGCAGTGGGATGTTTGGATTGCAGGCTTCGGATCTGAACCTAGTAACGGCTGTTCTTGTTGCCATAGCCCTTATTGCTCCTAAAATAAAAGGGAACATGAAGTCAAAAAAGCCGAGTAAACCTGCAGAGAGTCAGGTGAGCACGAATTCTAAAGTTAATCCGAAGCAAAACTCTCAAACGGACAGTGAGTCAGGAGAAGCAGTATGATTCGGTTAGAAGACATTCAAGTGACATTTAACCCAGGAACAATATTAGAAAACCGAGCACTGAGAGGCGTTACGTTAGAGGTTCCTGAACACCAATTTTTAACGGTTATTGGTTCTAATGGTGCAGGGAAGTCAACCTTACTCGGTGCGGTGACTGGCGAGACACCTATGGTTGGTGGCCGAGTCATTATAGATGAGCTTGATGTGACGAAAAAAACGGTGGATCAAAGAGCAAAGCAATGTGCTCGTGTATTCCAAGATCCACTTGCGGGGACGTGTGCTGATTTGACCATTGAAGAAAATATGGCACTGGCGTATATGCGCGGTAAGAGACGAGGATGGAATTTGTCGCTGTCTTCGAACCGGCGAAAGCTTTTTCAAGAGCGCATTAGCATTCTTGGGCTTGGCCTTGAAGATCGCTTGAGTGACCATATTGGGTTGTTGTCTGGCGGGCAACGTCAGGCGGTGAGCTTGGTTATGGCAACACTATCAGACAGTAAGTTGCTACTGTTAGATGAGCATACCGCAGCACTGGATCCTCGCATGGCGGCTTTTGTCATCGATTTAACGAAAACCATTGTTCGAGAGTTTAATCTGACCGTGATGATGGTGACTCATTCGATGAAAGATGCCTTAGCCTGTGGGGATCGAACTGTTATGCTGCATCAAGGTGAAATAGTATTGGATGTTTCAGGTGAACAGCGTGCCAATATGAAAGTACCTGATTTACTTGAAATGTTTAGTAAAGTTCGTGGTGAGGAGCTCGCCGATGACAGCTTATTGTTGAACTAATGCTTGATTCGTTACTCTGATAAAACACGACAATATGATGAGCCCATTATCGAGACAGTTCTCAATGGGCTCTTTTTCTTTACATGTAATGAGCGATTCAATGAAGTCAAATCGACATTTTAGTTTAAAGTTTGCGATTTTAATGCCTCTGGTGGTATCGGTAGTATTGATGAGCTTAGTGGTTAAGAGCCATTACGATTTGGTGAACAATAATATTTCGTCTGAATACGAACGTCTTAAAAGCGCGATGTTGCGTTCAACAAAAGTACTATCCGCCCTTGACTACAACTTTACGAATTACTTTCAAACGGGGGGGCTCATACTGCTTGAACACAATAAGCAGGTTATTGATGATTTATGTCAGATCTGGCCGATAGAGTCGTTGCTCCGTGCCCAGGGTAAGTCTCACACTATGTCTGCGGTTGACATCACCTATATGTTGGTGGGTGATAAATCGATTTGTAATGCAGAGAGTGAATTATACGAACGTATTTCTACCCAAGTTTCTCTGGCTCCTGCCCTTTCGTTCATGCATGATCTTGATGATTTTATATTAGGCATCCATTATTTTGATAAAGAAGGTTACGTTTTCTCTTCCCCTGATACCATGGCTCGAAACGTCACCAAAGAGTTCTTGGGTACGCTGCAAACTCGCCCCTATTGGATAGAAACGGCAAAGAATAAAGATAAGATCACCGTATTAGGCCCCCTTAACTCAGTTATTTTAAATAAACATGTTATGGCTTTCACGATTCCAGTGCATTCAGAGCAAGTATTCGAGGGCATTATTTCCTTGGACATTGATGTAGACCTACTGCTTGATACTGGAGACAAACTTATTGGTGAAATCCGAATATTCAACACCGACCTAAATAGCGTCCCCAATCATGCATTCAGATTACGGAGTATCGAATACGAAGGTATTGTCTTTAACCACGTCATTTTTTACGATTCTAACCTCATCGATGAAGCTAAATTTTTTATAGATCAAGAAAAATTCAGTTTGCTGGTGATTTTGCTGACTCACATATTTTTAGTTCTGACATTACTTTACGTAAACATTAATGTAGAGCGCACTCATTTTAAGGATCTAGCAGAGCGTGATCCTATGACGGGTTTACTGAATCGCCGTGGGTTTGATGTTTTTTTGAGCCGAAGAAGGACTGAAAGAATGTTTGCGTTGGCTATTTTCGATATTGATGATTTTAAGTTAGTGAACGATAGGTATGGCCATGACGTAGGAGATAACGTTATCTGTTATATGGCGACCCAGTTAGACAAAAATACACGAAGCAATGACGCTGCTGCTCGTTTTGGTGGCGAAGAGTTTGTGGTTTATATCGAAGGAAACGATGAAACACAACTGAAGAAGGCCTTGGACAGAGTCACCTTGGCAATTACCCAACACTCAAAACAAGCCGTTGAAACCGGCTTCACGGTGTCAGGTGGGGTTGAAATAGTCAAGCCCAGTTTCAATGTCGATTTTTCTCAGCTGATCAAAAATGCCGATGAAAAGCTCTATCAAGCGAAAACATCAGGGAAGAATCAACTTGTTTATTAGGGTGTTTATTAGAGAATTTGTTGGGCTTGGTATAATTTGATATGTTCGACAATCGGTTGTGCTGTTTTGAACGTTCTTATCTCGCGAAACAGATCATTGGCCTGAGGGTATTGTTGCTTTAAATAAGCAAACCATTGCTTGACCCTATTCGGGTAGTACATTCCCTTATCTCCGGCCATTTCATATTTTGAATAGGCCAGTAAGAGTTCAACCACATCAGCCCATGGCATTGGTTTGTGATTGTGTTTAACCACATTACCAAGATTAGGAACATTAAATGCGCCCCGGCAGACCATCAAAGAATCGATTCCGGTTGTTTCGATACAGCGTTGGCCGTCTTCGTAGTTCCAAATTTCTCCGTTTGCAATCAAAGGAATTGAAGAACTCTTACGGATTTCGTTTATGTAATCCCACTTGATTTCACTGGCTTTGTAGCCGCCTGATTTGGTTCTAGCGTGAACCGTTAATTCGTTGGCGCCCGCTTTTTCAATCTCTTCCACTATCTTGAAACAATCATCGGGATTTTCCCAACCAAGGCGGATCTTCGCTGAAACGGGAATATGGTCTGAAACCGCTTCTCGACAAGCCTGAACTACATCATGGATTAATTCTGGGTGTTGCAGCAATGCCGCGCCGCCTCTGCTTTTATTGACCAGTCGGGCAGGGCAACCAAAATTCAAATCAATCCCTTTGGCTCCTAATTTTTCAGCTTGAATCGCATTTTTTGCCATCCATTTAGGGTGTTGACCTAATAGCTGAATATGAACAGGGACACCAGATTTGGTTTGAGAGTCTGTCAGCAGTTCAGGGCATAGACGATGGAATACATGCTCAGGAAGCTCTTGATCACTAACACGAACAAATTCAGTGACACAAAGGTCATAATCATTGATATCGGTGAGGATTTCTCGCATTAAGTGGTCTAAAACGCCCTCCATAGGGCCTAGAATGACACGCATGTATGTATCGCCTTTTTGCGGTAGTGATCGGTAGAAGAGTATTTTGGCAGCGAGATTGTAGAGGCTCACGATAAGATTGTCACTAACACCTTGCTTCAGGCTATAATAATTGCTGTTTTTCTTTAGATTTTAAAATGACATGACTTATCAGCTTATCAACCTAGATACTTTAACGAGCGATGTTTCATCCGAAACTATCGAAGGCGCTATTTTGGCGGCCAATTTTGCCGTTAAGCCAATTGCCCCAGAGGCATGGGTAGACCGAATTTTTTCAGATGCATCGCCACGTCACATAAGCCTGGTAACGGAACAGATTCATGCGCAGTTTAATCGATTGCAACGAAATGAATATGAAGTATCGGCATTACTCGAGGTTGAACATACTCAAGATAAGCTGATTGAATTTGCCAGTGGCTTTATGACCGTGTGGGCCGTTGTTGAACCTCAATGGCAGGAAATACAGCTTAACGATGGTTCGATGCGTATGCTTCAAGCCTTGTTGACGCTATTTATGCTGTCAATTGACGAAGAGCAGACACAACAGCAAATGAAAAATGCTGGTATTGAAACACCCCCGACATTATCAGATTTTATTGGTCAGCTTGACCTGATGGTGAGTGAAGTCGCACTCGCGGCTGATGAAGCTATGGTCGGAGGCAAAAGCCAGAGTATTAATCCCTATAAAGACATTGGCCGCAATGATCCTTGCCCGTGTTCTAGCGGCAAAAAATTCAAACAATGCTGTGGTCAATAGAGCTTTAAATACATGAAACGGATGCCTAAAACAGGGTGTTTGTTCTGAAACAATCAGGAGTATATTACATGAAAAAGTGGAGCCTTCTACTGATAGTCCATTGTTCAATATTGGTCAGTTTTTCTGCTTTCGCCACACCTCAAGAAGAATTGAGTGCCCGACTTTCTTTAAATGATGGATTCACTGCGACGTTCAGTCAGCAGATCGTTAGCCCTGAAGGGGATATCGTCATGGAAGGGGAAGGTCTTGTTGAAATTGCAAGGCCAAGTAAGTTTCGATGGGAAACGACATTTCCAGATGAAAACACGCTGATTTCAGACGGTGAAACCTTGTGGTATTACAGCCCATTCATTGAGCAGGTGAGCCTGTACTGGCAAAAGCAAGCTGTTGAGCAAACTCCTTTCATTTTACTCACTCGCAATGAAGAAAGTGATTGGGAGAACTATACGGTATCGCAACAAAACGATCGCTTCACGCTAACGCCTACAACGGCGGATTCGACGCAAGGTCAGTTTCAAATTGATATCGACAACAAAGGGATTGTGAAAGGGTTTAACGTCATCGAGCAAGATGGGCAACGTGGACTTTTTAGCTTTAGTAATGTGAAACTAGAGTTACCAAAAAACGATCGCTTTGTATTTGTTATTCCAGAGGGCGTAGAGGTTGATGACCAAAGGAACTAACCATGAGTAACTTCAGTTTAGATTTCTCAGGTGATGAAGATTTTCGACCACTTGCGGCACGCATGCGCCCAGAAACTATGGAACAGTACATTGGCCAGCAGCATATATTAGGGCCAGGCAAACCGCTTCGAAGAGCCTTAGAAGCGGGTCATATCCATTCTATGATTTTATGGGGGCCACCTGGCACGGGCAAAACCACGCTTGCTGAAGTCGCTGCGAACTATGCTGATGCAGAAGTAGAGCGAGTGTCAGCGGTGACTTCGGGTATTAAAGAAATACGTGCCGCCATAGAGAAAGCGAGAGAAAATAAGAATATTGGCAAACGCACAATATTGTTTGTCGACGAAGTTCATCGGTTCAATAAATCTCAACAAGACGCTTTTTTACCTCATATCGAAGATGGTACGGTGACCTTTATTGGCGCAACTACGGAAAACCCTTCTTTTGAATTGAACAACGCACTGTTGTCTCGGGCGCGGGTTTACAAGCTCATATCGTTATCCGCGTTAGAGATTCTTCAAGCTTTAGAGCAGGCTTTAGCTGATGAACCGCGAGGCCTTGGTAAGGTTAACGCTCATTTCCATGACAATGTACTGGATCGGCTGGCTGAGCTGGTTAACGGTGACGCTCGAATGTCACTTAACTATCTTGAGCTTCTGTTCGATATGGCAGAAGAAGAGGAAGGCATCAAACAAATCACCCTACCATTACTCGCGGAGGTTGCGGGTGAAAAAGTCTCTCGTTTTGATAATAAAGGCGATATTTGGTACGACCTAATATCGGCGGTGCATAAATCGATACGAGGCTCGAACCCTGATGGCGCTTTGTATTGGTCTGCCAGAATGATTTCAGCAGGGTGCGACCCACTCTATATCGCGAGAAGATTACTGGCGATTGCTTCAGAAGACATCGGTAATGCCGATCCAAGAGCGATGCAAATTGCATTATCGGCATGGGATTGCTTTACACGAGTCGGCCCAGCCGAAGGTGAGCGAGCCATTGCTCAAGCGATCGTTTACCTAGCATGCGCACCCAAAAGTAATGCGGTTTATACCGCTTGGAAACAAGCGCTTCGAGATGCAAAAGAGTATCCGGAATATGAGGTGCCTGCGCATCTTCGTAATGCCCCGACAAGTTTAATGAAAGATTTGGGTTATGGCGCGGAATATAGATACGCCCATGATGAGCAAGGAGCATACGCTGCTGGCGAAGTGTACCTGCCACCAGAGATGAGTCATTTACGTTACTACACACCGACAAACAGAGGTTTGGAGACAAAAATTGGCGAAAAGTTAGATTACTTGGCTAGTTTAGATGCAAAAAGCCCACGAAAGCGCTATGAAAAGTGAGCGTTTTTGGATACATTTGTTCGATTATAATTTCTTTACACATCACCGCTTTCTTAAGTGTTATGTTGGTGTGTTTTCCACAACTATAAGGCATAGGATTAGCAATGCTGGATTCTAAATTACTTCGCACTGAGCTGAATGAAACAGCTGCAAAATTAGCACGTCGCGGTTTTAAACTTGACGTAGACACCATCGGTCAACTTGAAGAGCAACGTAAATCCATTCAAGTAGAAGTTGAAAATTTACAATCCACGCGTAATTCCATCTCCAAGCAAATCGGCCAAAAAATGGCGTCTGGTGACAAAGCGGGTGCTGAAGAGATTAAAAAGCAGATCGGTACGCTAGGCAGTGATTTGGAAGCTAAAAAAGCGGAACTGGTTGTCGTTCAAAGTAAGCTTGAAGAGATTACCTTGTCGGTTCCTAACCTTCCCGATGATGCAGTACCCGATGGTAAAGATGAAAACGATAACGTTGAAATCTCTCGTTGGGGTGAGCCAAAATCTTACGATTTTGAAGTAAAAGATCATGTTGACCTGGGTGAGCTTAGCGGTGGGTTAGACTTTGCCAGTGCCACTAAAATCACCGGTGCTCGCTTTATCGTCATGAAAGGTAAATTTGCTCGTCTGCATCGCGCGATTGCGCAGTTTATGTTGGATCTGCATACCGATGAACATGGCTACACTGAAATGTATGTACCGTATCTCGTCAATTCAGATAGCTTGTTTGGTACTGGGCAGTTACCAAAGTTCGGTGGCGACCTTTTCCACACTGAGCCATTGACTGAAAAAGTGAATGATGAAGAGCCTCGTAAGCTATCTTTGATTCCGACTGCTGAAGTTCCGGTCACGAATATGGTACGCGACACCATCACTGATGAAGCGGATATGCCGATTAAAATGACGGCACACACCCCTTGTTTCCGCTCTGAAGCAGGTTCATATGGCCGTGACACGCGTGGCCTTATTCGTATGCACCAATTTGACAAAGTTGAACTGGTACAGATTACCAAACCTGAAGATTCAATGGACGCTCTTGAAGAGTTGACTGGTCACGCGGAGAAAGTACTTCAGTTACTTGAACTCCCTTACCGTAAAGTCGTCCTTTGTACTGGCGATATGGGCTTTGGTTCTCATAAAACGTACGATTTAGAAGTGTGGGTTCCGGCACAAGAAACGTACCGTGAAATTTCTTCATGTTCTAACATGGGTGACTTCCAAGCTCGCCGTATGCAAGCGCGTTTCCGCCGTAAAGGTGAGAAGAAACCAGAACTGGTGCACACGCTGAATGGATCTGGTCTAGCGGTTGGCCGTACTATGGTGGCAATTCTAGAAAACAATCAAGAAGCGGATGGTCGAATTTCCATTCCAACGGTGTTACAGAAATACATGGGCGGGCTCACTCATATTGGGTGATTTTCTGAACTTAATCATAGAACGAACTCTAAAGATAAAGCCGCTTTTAAAGATAAAGCCGCCTAGAGTTCCAGTGGTTTTCTGAGTTTAGGTCGTTTTCATTAGAAAGATAAAGCCGAGCAATCCCTTATATTGAGTGAGATTGTTCGGCTTTTTTATTGTTTGTCTTATTTTTACTGACTGTTTTCAGATTTGTTTAAACGCCCGCTATTTTCAAGCAACTAGAGTTTATCCGCAGCAGTTTATCCGCAGCACTTTTTGTACTTTTTGCCACTGCCACATAAGCAGGGGTCATTACGTCCGATTTTAGACACAGACTGATTTTGACAAGGGTCTTCTTCGACAACGCCATCGATGTAGTACCAAAGTTTGTTTAGTCTGATGAAACGTGATTTTTCTTGCATACAATACTGCTGGGTATCGTCATTGAAATACGCTTTGAACGAAACATACCCTTCATCAGCATCTTTGCCACGCTGTGTTGAGGTCACATCAAGCTGACGCCAATCACAATGAATAGACTCAGTGATGGCTTCTTTTGACTCGCTTGCCAAGCAGCTTGGGTGGTAAGTATCAACGACGAAATCGACCAGTTTGAGCACATGAGCACTATATCGAGCGCGCATTAACTGCTCCGGGTAGTGAGCTGCAGAATGATCTAAATGAATGGGTTCACAGCAAGCCGTGTAGGTCAGTGAGCTCCCACAAGGGCATAAAGGCATAATAGGGTCCATTAATAATATAGGGTGTGTTGATAATGAATAAGGCGCCATTTAAAGACGCCAAAATATGAAGGTGGTTAATAAAGCGGTCGTCTATAACTATGCTAAAAACGATACTGTCTGTTGTTCCGAGCTGTAGAACAGGACCTCCGTTAACTGGCAGAGAAAAGGTCGGCAGTCCATTTCACTGATTCATCGTAACTGATGTTGACTTTGTCACTTTCCAATCCAAGCCCTTCAGTCATTGTAGCCACTTTTGACCAATCCGCTTTTTCATACGCTTTGACTAATAGTAATATTTGCCCAAGTATGCCGGAGCCATGGCACAGAGCCTCTTTGACTTCTTGTTCAATTGGCATGGCCTCGACTAATTCTTCAAGAGGTTGATCCAACAGGCTGTCTAACAACGAAAACATACCTGTTAAAAATGCACTGCCTTCTGCAACTTCGGACGGATGATGAGTAAAGAGTAATTCACAAAATCTTGCTCTCTGAACGGAAAGACCATAAAGATATTGAGGCTTTGATTCTTTAGTCGATGCAATAGCAACTAAAGAAATGAATTTTCTCAACCGTTCTTTTCCGAGATAAACGAGCGCTTGTCTAAAAGAGGTGATCTTGGAGCTCACCGTTGAGGATGAGTTAACAAACGTAAGGAGCTTATAAGAAAGCGTTAAATCTGAGCTCACCAGATCTTCTATGGATTTATAATCAATATCGTCTTTGGCCACTTCTTTACAAAGCTGGACAAGCGTAACAAATGACGGTTCCAATGCTTTTCGCTGAATCATTTCCGGTTTACTAAAAAAATAGCCTTGGAAGTAATGATAGCCAGCCTCTTTGGCCTGCTCAAATTCTTCGTGGGTTTCCACTTTTTCTGCTAGGAAACGGATCTTTGTATCTTTTGCTTTTTCTATGAAAACTCGAGTTTTAGCAATGGGTAACGCGCGAATATCAAACTTAATAATCGAGATATAAGGTAAAAAAGCCTTCCATTCTTTGCTCGGGACAAAATCGTCTAATGCAATTTTATAACCTTGCTTTGCCAGATCTTTGATGGCTTCGAGCAATTCATCGGTCGGTAAACAGTCCTCTAGGATTTCAACGACTAAGTTATCGACAGGAAACAGTGATGGGACTCTATTAATTAAGCTCTGGTATGGGAAGTTAACAAAACCAAGGTGCTCACCCAGTGTCGAATAATGGGTTGACAAAAAATGATCGGACAACAAGCGACTAGTGGCCAGGTCTGAATCAATTTCGGGAAAGCAGTTGTTAGGGCCATCTCTAAAGAGCAGCTCGTAGCCAATGGTTTTTCTATCTCGATCCAGGATAGGTTGCCGAGCAACATAAGAATATTTCAAAAAAGTCCCTTATCTTTTTGCGTTGTATTTACTGCACCAACAAGTAATGATTCACAAAAGGTGCATCACTACTGCTAATTTATTCAACTTTGAAATGCTTTTTCTTGCAATTTGAATCCACTCTTATCATAGACCAAAATAGACCCCTGGGTATACCAATCACCTAATACGATTCGAGTTCCCTCACCGTTAGAAGTACTTACTTGATGAATGTTTGGCCTGTGTGTATGGCCATGGATCATTAAATTAACGCCGTGCTTGTCCATGACAGAAACAACTTCATCGGGGGTTACATCCATGATATCCATCGATTTTCTCTGTTTGTCTTCCTTAATGTCAGACTGAACTTTGGACACGATTCTTTTTTTGATGAAAAATGGAATACGGTTAAACATCCATTGAAGCCATGGCTGATGAACCTTTTTTCTATATTCCAAATATTTGATGTCTAACGTGCACAAGGTATCACCATGAAGAATGACGGCCTTGCGACCATAAAGGTCAATCACGGTTTCATCTTTGAGAAGGGTCATCCCAGTTTGTTTGGCGAATCGCTTGCCGACAAGAAAATCTCGATTACCTTGTGTGAAGTAACACTCGACCCCTAAATTTACCAATCGCTTAAACTCTTTTTGAATCAGCAGTGAAAACTCAGAGTTGTCATCATCACCTATCCAAAACTCGAACAGATCACCAAGTACATACAGGCGAGTGGCGTTAACAGCGTCGTTACGCATGAAGTCGATGAAACATTGGGTGATATCAGGGCGTATAGGAGAGAGGTGTAGGTCTGAAATAAATAGTGTCGTCATAATAAATATAGAAGAGCACACTAGGTGCTCTTCTGTCTCACTTATTCTTCAATAGTCGAGCCAGTAATAAGGACTTCTTCTAGAGGCACATCTTGGTGCATTCCCATCGTCCCTGTGCTTACTGCTTTAATTTTATCAACGATGTCCATGCCTTCAACAACCTCAGCAAAAACACAGTAACCCCAACCATCCATGCTCTCTGAGCGGAAATCTAGGAAGTTGTTGTTGTTCACGTTAATGAAGAACTGAGAGCTTGCAGAATGAGGTTCCATTGTGCGTGCCATAGCTAACGTGCCCACTTTGTTGCTTAGGCCATTATTAGCTTCATTCTTGATTGTCGCACGAGTAGCCTTTTCACGCAGACCCGATTCCATGCCACCACCTTGAATCATGAAACCATCGATAACACGGTGAAAAAGTGTGTTGTCGTAAAAACCATCACGGCAGTATTGTAAAAAGTTCGCACACGTTTCTGGTGCTTTTTCTTCATTTAGTTGGATTTTGATGTCGCCGAAATTAGTATGAAGCGTGATCATGGTTATACCTTTACTCATGTTTTTGACTTAGGGCAAAGATTCTATATCAACTTTACTCAATTTAATACGTGGATTTTCATAGAAACTGCCAATGAATTTGCCGATATAATCAGATTTTTGCTCATAGTGGGATTACCTAAAAAGCTGTGACTTGATATACTCGGATTTACTTTATTTCACCAAATATTAGATAGAGATCATGTTAAAGATATATAACACACTCACAAGACAGAAAGAGGAATTCAAACCAATCAATGCCGGCAAAGTAGGCATGTATGTCTGTGGGGTAACCATATACGATCTCTGTCATATCGGTCATGGTCGTACCTTTGTTTCTTTTGATGTCATTTCTCGCTACTTGCGCTATTTAGGATTTGATCTGAATTTTGTTCGTAACATTACTGATATTGATGACAAAATTATCAAACGCGCAGCAGAAAATGGCGAGTCTTGCGATTCATTAACGGAACGATTGATCGCTGAAATGCATGCGGATTTTGACGCTCTGAATATGAAACGACCGGATGTAGAGCCGAGAGCAACAGAATACATCCAAGAGATTATTGATCTGGTTGAGAAGCTGATTGAACGTGGGTTTGCTTACGTAGCAAGCAACGGAGATGTGATGTTTGAAGTGAAAAAGTATGACGAATACGGTCGACTTTCTCGCCAGGACCTCGATCAATTACAAGCTGGCTCTCGTGTGACTTTAGAAGAAACCAGTGTCAAGCGTAGTGGCATGGATTTCGTATTGTGGAAAATGTCCAAACCAGGTGAACCCACTTGGGAGTCGCCATGGGGTGCGGGGCGTCCTGGTTGGCATATTGAGTGTTCAGCGATGAACTCTTCAATATTGGGTAATCATTTTGACATTCATGGCGGTGGCTCCGATTTGCAGTTCCCACATCATGAGAATGAAATCGCTCAGTCGTGCTGCGCTCATGGTACTCAGTATGTGAATACTTGGATGCACAGTGGGATGGTGATGGTCGACAAAGAAAAGATGTCGAAGTCATTAGGTAACTTTTTCACTATTCGTGATGTGTTAGCGCATTATGACCCTGAAACCGTGCGTTACTTCCTTATGTCGGGTCATTACCGTAGCCAATTAAATTACAGTGAGGAAAACCTCAATCAGGCTCGTGCTTCACTAGAACGCTTGTACACCTCTCTTCGTGGTTTAGATCTAACGGTTGCAGCGGCTGGTGGTGAGCAGTATATCTCTCGCTTCTCAGAAGCCATGAATGATGACTTCAATACACCAGAAGCCTATTCTGTGTTGTTTGAAATGGCGCGAGATATTAATCGCATCAAAACAGAGAACCTCCAAAAAGCGAGTGAATTGGGAAGCCTAATGCGTGAGCTTGCTGACGTAATTGGTATTTTGCATCAAGAGCCTGAAGCCTTTTTAAAAGGGGATGTCGCAGATAACGATGAAGTCGCTGAAATTGAAGGATTGATTAAGCTGCGTAACGACTCAAGAGCGTCTAAAGATTGGGCTAATGCTGATTTGGCAAGAAACAAGCTCACTGAAATGGGCATTGTTCTTGAAGATGGCGCAGAAGGCACGACATGGCGTCGTAATTAATTGAATAATTAGGGCTGAGTTTTCAGCCCTTTTTTATATTCAATCTTTTATGATTTTATTTTCCACACATCACTTTTATGCGTAATGCTGACACGCAATTATAATACGCAACTCTCATATACAATAAATGGCAAAGCAGGTACTTTCTTTTGGCACAGATGTATTTTTACTACTCAGCAATGAACGCGGGTAAATCGACAACACTTTTACAATCTTCTTTTAATTATCAAGAGCGAGGAATGGTGCCTGTTATCTTTACCGCAGCACTTGATGATCGCTATGGCATCGGCAAGGTGAGTTCACGTATTGGTCTGCAATCTGAAGCTCAGTTATTTAGAAGCGAAACCAATTTATACGAAGAAATAGCGCATTTAAATGAACAAGAGAAGCGTCACTGTATCTTGGTGGATGAATGCCAGTTCTTATCAAAAGAGCAAGTTTATCAGTTAACTGAGGTCGTGGATAAGCTAAACATCCCAGTGCTTTGCTATGGGTTAAGAACGGATTTTCTTGGTGAGCTTTTTGAAGGTAGCCAATATTTATTATCTTGGGCCGATAAACTGGTTGAGTTAAAAACAATTTGCCACTGTGGGCGTAAAGCGAACATGGTAATAAGAACCGATGAAGCGGGAAATGCGATAGCAGAAGGTGATCAAGTGGCTATTGGTGGTAACGACCGTTATGTGTCTGCTTGTCGTCGTCATTATAAAGAAGCGCTTGGGAAATAAAACCGAACGACCTTAGCTTACATGTTACTGAGTTAAGAAGGCTTAACACTTAGCAGAGAGCAAAAAGTAACAAACAACAAAAAGCGGAGCCATGGCTCCGCTTTTTGTTGTATTCGACTAATTCGGATTGCTCTAAGGCAGTCTGAGATTAACGAGCACGGAAGACGATACGTCCTTTAGAAAGATCGTATGGTGTCATCTCAACAGTTACTTTGTCACCAGTAAGAATACGAATGTAGTTCTTACGCATTTTACCAGAGATGTGAGCTGTAACTACGTGACCGTTTTCTAGCTCAACACGGAACATTGTGTTTGGAAGAGTATCAAGGACAGTGCCTTGCATCTCAATTACGTCTTCTTTAGCCATTTAATCCTCTTTAGAAATTTGGCAATTTTAACGGACTTTACTCACCGTCAAAATGGGGAATTATGCAAAGTTGGAGCGTATTCTACCCTTGCCAACGTTGATTTACTAGCCTTTGATGACGATGAAATCGGACTTTATAGTTCATGGCTGGGCATTCGTCGATTTGATAACCTAAATAGAGCCACTGTTTCCCCTGCATTTGGCAATACTCTAATTGGTATAGAACACCAAGTGTTCCAAGAGATAGAGGGATGTCTGGGTCGAAAAAAGTATAGAAGGCGCTGGCACTGTTACTCATTAGATCAGTGACAGCGATAGCGATGAGTTTTTCTTGTTCATAAACATGTAGAAACTGAGTATTTAACCACGCGCAGGTCGAAAATCTGGCAAATTCTTCGCTTTTGGGAGGAAACATGCTGCCCGTTTTGTGGCGTGCGTGAATATAACGAGAATAGAGATCAAACCAACTTTCATCCAGTTCATCTTTTAATACCCAATGGTAAGCGGCCGCTTTGTTTTTGAGCCGTTTTTGGCTTTTGGATAGTACAAAATCGGGAACGGAAACACGTAACGCCTGGCAGGATTGGCAATGGTCGCAATGCGGCTTATAAATGGTATCACCGCTGCGGCGAAACCCATTAGCCAGCAATACTTCATAGCTTGAAGGGGAGTGCATTTGTGTATCAAGAGCCACCGCTACACGCTCTTCTTTGTTTTTAAGATAACTGCATGGGTGGCTATCTGTTAGCCCTATTTTGATTTGTTGAATATCAGAGCTCATTTATGATCCTCTAATGGAGATGCGAGCCATTGAGTGCTAAAACAATCATTAGTAACGACTTGTTGTTTTAATTGTAGCAATGAATTCAAAAATTCGTCTCGTGGTATTTCTGTTGCACCCAAAGAAGTGAGGTGAGGATTCATCACTTGGCAATCGATCAAGGTACCACCGTGCTTTTGGAAATGATGACAAAAATACCAAAGCGCAATTTTAGAGGCGTTACTTTTAAGGCTAAACATCGACTCACCACAAAACAGCGCCCCGACGCTTATCCCGTATAGCCCACCTATGAGTTCGCTATCACTCCAAACTTCGACAGAATGGCACAATCCTCGCTCTGCAAGCTCTGTGTATGCAGACTGCATATCAGGATTCAACCATGTTTCTTCTTCCGGTCTCAAATTACCACACAATTGGATTACCTGGTCTGTTGCTTGATTCAAGCTAACCTGATACTGGTATTTCCTTTGAAATTTTTTGACACTTTTCGATGGCGTATAGTTGACCGGATTAAAGACGGCTCTAGGGGCTGGGCTCCACCACAAAATTGGCTCTCCAGGGCCATACCAAGGAAAAATACCTTGCTGATAGGCGGCATAGATTCTATCCGCGGAAAGGTCTCCACCAAAGGCAAGCAATCCATTGGGCTCGGTCAGTGCTTCATAGGGAGAGGGGAACACCAACTGAGTAAGCGATAGCTCGGGTAAATAAATAGCCATAAGAGTAGTGAAAGACTAGCTGTAAGAAGATGAGTCAATGGTATTCACTTTTCTTCTTGATGTCAGCCTTTGTCGTTACAAAGGGGATGTTTTTATTGTCAATAGGGTGGCGTATAAAAGTCACAATTGAAGCGTAAAAATATTTTAACGAAACGTAGATTAGCTCTGGAGTTCAGGAATTATTTTCGTTAGTCTGAAAGCATCAAATTTTTCACTAATGCTTCACTCTGGGAAGTTCAGCATTGAATTCAAGGATAATAATTTTTAATGGAAAGTCTTACGTTACAACCAATTAAAAAAGTAAATGGGGTTGTGAACTTACCCGGTTCGAAAAGTGTTTCTAATCGTGCGTTACTTCTTGCCGCGTTAGCACAAGGTACGACACGTCTAACCAATCTGCTTGATAGCGATGATATTCGGCATATGCTGAATGCCTTAAAGCAACTTGGTGTTTCTTACACATTGTCACAAGACAAAACGGAATGTGAAGTGGTTGGCCTTGGTGAAGCGTTCCGTGTCGAGGACGCCCAAGAACTCTTTCTCGGTAATGCAGGCACCGCAATGCGTCCGTTGGCGGCGGCACTTTGTTTAGGGTCCGGTGAGTTTGTGCTCACGGGTGAGCCTAGAATGAAAGAGCGACCAATTGGACACCTGGTTAATGCGCTAAGAGAAGCGGGTGCTAAAATCGAGTACCTAGAAAGCGAAAATTACCCACCGCTGAAAATAACGGGTACAGGCTTAAAGTCTGGCACCGTGTCTATTGATGGCTCAATATCAAGTCAATTTCTGACGGCTTTTTTGATGTCGGCGCCACTAGCAAACGGTGACATTACCATCGATATTGAAGGTGAATTGGTGTCTAAGCCATACATTGATATTACGCTTCATATTATGAAACAATTTGGTATTGACGTAATCAACAACGATTATCAGTCCTTTATTATCAAAGCCGGTCAATCGTATGTTTCTCCTGGTGATTTTCTTGTTGAAGGCGATGCTTCTTCCGCTTCTTATTTTCTTGCAGCTGCGGCGATCAAAGGTGGAGAAATTAAAGTCACAGGCATCGGAAAAAACAGTATTCAAGGTGATGTACAGTTCGCCAATGCGTTAGAAAAAATGGGTGCAGAAATCGAGTGGGGTGAAGATTATGTTATCTCACGCTGCGGCGAATTAAATGCCATAGACATGGATTTCAACCATATTCCTGATGCCGCAATGACGATAGCCACCACGGCTCTATTTGCTAAAGGCACGACGGCTATTCGCAACGTATACAACTGGCGAGTTAAAGAAACGGATCGCCTTTCAGCGATGGCGACAGAGCTGCGCAAAGTAGGGGCTGAAGTGGAAGAGGGTGAAGATTACATCATTATCACACCAACGAGTAAGCTGACACATGCTGCGATTGATACTTATGATGACCATCGCATGGCAATGTGCTTTTCACTGGTCGCGCTCAGTGACACACCTGTGACCATTAATGATCCTAAATGTACGTCGAAAACTTTCCCCGACTATTTTGAAAAGCTATCTGGCCTCAGCCAATAGTGGATTTGCTAAAGAAGCTTGCCATCGGCAAGCTTTTTTATTGTTGGAGAGTAAACTCTTTAGAAAGGTGGAGAGCAAGGTACTTAAACATATTGAATACGGCTGTCGTATTGGCGGTAGGCATTCCGTTTTGGTCTAAAAAATACTCGCCTTTAAAGATTAAAACATCTTCTTTTTCTTCCACAGAAGTGGCTCTCATGCCCTCAATATAGTCATCATGCTCTTGAATAATTTGATTGGCTATTAGCAATAAATCGAAACTAGAAATGGCTTTTTTCATGCGTATTTGGCTACTTTTCTGATGAATGGCATTTAGATATCACTCTATTTTATGTGAGAAAAAAGGAAATTCAATGGAAAATATGAAAATGGATTTTGTGAGTTACGACTAAGTTTTATGTTAATGATTGGAAGCACAACGACTTAGGTGTTTAGTATGTGCCAGTTTATTGGGGGGCAGTCATTTATTTCTCGGTAATTTGCCTGTGATTTTGTCGATTTGTCGACCAATTGAATTTATTTTTTAAAAAAAGATATTGATCTTCTTCGAATCTCGCTCGATAGTAAAAAAAGAACAAGCATTTAAGTATGTCATGCGATAAATTTCGCGCAGCGATTAAGGACATTTGAGTCAATTATGGGTAAATCACTCGTTATAGTGGAATCACCAGCCAAGGCAAAGACTATTAATAAGTACCTTGGTAAAGATTTCATCGTTAAATCTAGCGTCGGTCATGTGCGTGATCTTCCGACGGCGGGTCAAAGTACCGGAAAAAAAGCTGCAGCTATCTCGACTAAAGGGATGAGTGTTGAGGAAAAAGCACGCATCAAGAAAGAAAAAGACCGCAAAGCTTTAATCAAGAAAATGGGCATTAACCCATTTAATGACTGGGAAGCCAATTACCAAATACTTCCAGGTAAAGAAAAAGTCGTCGCCGAATTACAGAAATTGGCTAAAGATGCTGATTATGTTTATCTCGCAACCGATTTGGACCGCGAAGGAGAAGCTATCGCGTGGCACCTTCGTGAGATCATCGGCGGTGATGAACAGCGATACAAACGAGTGGTTTTTAACGAAATTACCAAAAATGCAATTCAGCAGGCTTTTGAAACTCCTGGTGAATTGAATATGGATGGAGTTAATGCCCAACAAGCTCGACGTTTCATGGATCGAGTGGTTGGCTTTATGGTTTCTCCATTGCTCTGGAAAAAAGTGGCACGAGGTTTATCGGCTGGTCGTGTACAGTCGGTTGCGGTAAAACTTCTTGTCGAGCGAGAGCGTGAAATTAAAGCGTTTATTCCAGAAGAGTTTTGGGACATTCATGCGAATACTCTGACTAGCACAGAGACTAATTTCCGTTTACAAGTGGCGCAAAAAGATGGCGTTGCTTTTAAGCCGACCAATGAACAGCAAACATTATCTGCGGTTAATACCTTAGAAAATGCCACTTTTGAAGTGTGCAAGCGTGAAGATAGGCCGACATCTAGTAAGCCATCTGCGCCTTATATCACCTCAACACTGCAGCAAGCTGCGAGTACACGTCTCGGCTATGGCGTGAAAAAGACCATGATGCTTGCTCAGAGGCTGTATGAGGGTGGTTACATCACGTATATGCGTACTGACTCAACTAACTTGAGTTCAGAGGCTGTGGAGTCTGTGAGAGAGTATATCAACACTGAGTTTGGTGAAAGCTACTTGCCAGCTAAACCTCTTGTTTACGGTAGCAAGGAAGGCGCTCAAGAAGCTCACGAAGCGATTCGTCCGTCTAGTGTTGAGGTTAAAACGGAAGACTTACAAGGTATAGAGCCTGACGCTCAGAAAGTGTACACATTAATTTGGAATCAGTTTGTTGCTTGTCAAATGACGCAAGCCAAATACGATTCCACTACCGTGAGTGTGAAAGCGGATGAATACACATTAAAAGCAAAAGGTCGCATTCTCAAGTTTGATGGTTGGACTCGTGTTCAACGTCCATTAGGTAAAAATGAAGATCAGATTTTGCCCGCTGTACAAGTTGGCGACACATTAAAGCTTGAAACTCTAGAGCCGAAGCAACATTTTACCAAGCCACCGGCACGATTCACGGAAGCAGCACTCGTGAAAGAACTAGAGAAGCGTGGCATTGGTCGTCCTTCTACCTACGCCTCTATTATTTCTACGATTCAAGACCGTGGCTATGTCAAAGTGGACCAACGTCGTTTCTATGCAGAGAAAATGGGTGAAATTGTCACCGATCGTCTCGATGGTAGTTTCGATGATTTAATGAATTTTGACTTTACCGCTCGAATGGAAGCTAAGCTTGACCAAGTCGCAGAAGGTAATATGGACTGGAAGGGCGTTCTCAATAACTTTTTCACAGACTTTACCGGTGACTTAGAAAAAGCAGACCTCGATGAACTTGAAGGCGGAATGAAGCCAAACAATATTGTGGAAACCGATATTGAATGCCCAACCTGCTCAAGACCTATGGGGATTCGCACCGCATCAACCGGTGTGTTCTTAGGTTGTTCAGGCTATGCGCTGCCACCCAAAGAACGTTGTAAAACGACAATAAACCTAGGGGATGAAGACGGCATTATCAATGTACTCGAAGAAGACGTTGAAACCGAGGCATTGAGAGCTAAGAAACGTTGTCCGATTTGCGAAACAGCAATGGATGCGTATCTGATTGATGAAAAACGTAAGATGCATGTTTGTGGTAACAACCCAAATTGTGATGGCTACGTTGTTGAGTACGGTGAATTCAAAGTTAAAGGTTACGACGGCCCTCTTGTTGAATGTGATAAATGTTCTTCAGATATGGTGCTAAAGAATGGCCGCTTTGGAAAATATATGGACTGTACCAGCGAGACCTGTAAAAACACGCGTAAGATTCTGAGAAATGGTGAAGTTGCACCACCGAAAGAAGATCCGGTTCATTTACCAGAATTACCATGTGAAAATTCAGACGCGTATTTTGTTTTGAGAGATGGTGCGTCTGGTCTATTCATGGCGGCGAGTAATTTTCCTAAATCTCGCGAAACTCGAGCACCATTAGTTTCTGAATTGGTTCGTTTCAAAGATAGGCTGTCCCCTAAATTTACTTACTTAGCTGATGCGCCAACGGAAGACCCTGATGGTCTACCTACCGTTGTTCGATTTAGCCGTAAAACGAAAGAAAACTATGTGCGTTCAGAAATAGACGGTAAGCCTTCTGGCTGGACCGGCATGTTCGTCGATGGGAAATGGGAAATTACCGACAAAAGGAAAAAGCCCAAAAAATAACCATTGAAAGCAGCTCTTAGGGGCTGCTTTTTTCATGCTAAAGTATGAGTTTTCTGATGGAGTATGATATACCGCACACTTTTTAATACATCCTATTTACCTCGCAATCCACTCTCTCTAACTATGGAATAGTGACTAGAGTGATAACTATGAATATTCGCACCCAACTTACCTGGCTTTATACGATTGCTACGATCATTTTGATAGTGGTTGTTTTGTCGGTGGTCCGGTATTTTGAGCGCCAAATGACGATCGATCTGTTGTGGAAATATGGACAGATAGCGTCGACTTTCGATTTTGATAGTCTCTTACATGATGTTGAGCATGATGTCAGTATCGTTGACGCATTGGCGACAAATCGCGCTATCGTCGCCTGGGCGCAAGACACCGATTATGTTCAATTCAAGCATTCTGCTTTGCAGGTTCTTCATGATTATCACCAACGATTTCATTCCCAAAACTCATTCATTGCTTTAGACCAGTCACTGGAGTACTACTTTTTTGATTCTAGTCAGACCTCGGTGTCGGGGGTTGGTGCTCTTCAACATCAATTAGAAGAAGGGAATGAGCATGATCGTTGGTTTTTCGATCACAAATCCAGTGCGCTAACCGTGAATGTGAATTTAGATTACAGCAAGGAACTCGATGAAATATTTCTCTGGATTAATCAGGGTATTTACCATAAAGGTAAATTTCTAGGCATTGCTGGGACGGGTCTAGATATCTCAGAGTACAAACAGCACTTAAAGGAAAACGCAGAGGTAGGTATTAATACCATACTGGTTGATCCGTTTTACCAAATCCAGCTTCCACGTCGTCCACAACCGCCTCAACAGGATTCTAAACCTCTAGCATTTAGGTCCATTATTGAGACGATTGTAGATGAACAAGACTACCTGAATATTGAGTATTTGATGGAAAGGCAGAGGCTAGGTCAGGAGCCAGATAGGTTAGTAACAAAATTAGAAAGCAATAATATCGTCGCTGCAATCCAATATATTGATGCCATCAACTGGTATGAAATCTCGTTTATCAATGAAAAACACATTCTCCAATATAAACAGTCACATTTGATTTACATCTTAATCGCTGTTGTGATCGTTACTTTCTCTTTGGCGCTTTATGCCGTTATCGACAAACTGTTCATAAAGCCAATAGTTGATACGCACGCTTCCTTGCATCGATATTTAGATCCAAATGATAATGCGGAAAAAATGCGATTTAATAAAAAACCAAGTAACGAAATTGGGGCAATGATGAGTCTACTAGAATTGATGACCCACCCGCCCAAGCAGAAATCAGAGCGACAGTCTTTTCAATCGACACCGACACGACATGACCTTCATAGCTTAGAAACGTTAGACCCATCGACAGGGTTATACAGCAAAGTAGGAATAGAAAGAGAGATCTCAAAGGCGATAGCCATTTCTCAACGAGAGGGAACGCGCTTTGGTTTGCTGTGGGTAGATATTGAACAATATAATTGTCATGATTTGTCTCTATCATCAGATATTGACGATGAAGTGAGCTATTCAGTCGCCGCAGCGATACAGACTTGCGTTAGAGAATATGATTCGGTTTGTCGTTGGAGTCATCGAGATTTTTTACTCATGACCAACACCGATAGCGACAGATCACTAGAAGATTTATGTAAAAGGCTTGTACGTCAAATACGCAGTGTTCCTATGTTATCTGATTACCGTTTGACAATCGGGGGAGCGTGCATTGATTCAAAGGATTCAATGAGAGACGCTCTTGCTAAAGCAGATGGCGCTTTATATTTAGCGAAACGTTCGGCGAATAAATCCTATGTACTATGGTCAGTCGCTGATGAATCTGTAGCAAAATCGTTGTTTGATTCGTAGTGTTGCTACCAGGGCGTGTCAGTATTTGTGATATCAATAATACGAATAATTCCTCTATGGAACGTACATCAAAACCTTGTGTGTTTAATGTTACTGATTTGTTCGTATTCACTCTATATCTGTGAGCTAGCCAAGAATGTAAGAAGGAAACATAAAGGTAACTAACGTAATTGCATATTTGAAATTGTATTATTTTCGGAAGCAGTTACCGTATAGGAGCTTGATCGTGAAGTCGAAGCCGCTGATATCGACTTTATGTGAAAGAAGGAACAGTGGCGCTACCCCCAATACTAATAATTATAGTGCCAAACAATAATATAATAAATATGGAGAAAAAAATGGCTGGTGTTTTAGGTATGATTCTTGCTGGAGGCGAAGGTTCTCGCCTTAGACCGTTAACCGAATCTCGGAGTAAACCTGCAGTTCCGTTTGGTGGCAGTTATCGTTTAATCGATTTCGCTCTGAATAACTTTGTTAACGCAGATTTGATGCGTATTTACGTACTGACGCAATTTAAATCCCAATCTCTATTCCACCACATGAAAAAAGGTTGGAATATCAGTGGGATTACCGATCGATTTATTGACCCAATCCCTGCTCA
Organism: Vibrio sp. YMD68; assembly: GCF_029958905.1. NCBI lineage: Bacteria > Pseudomonadati > Pseudomonadota > Gammaproteobacteria > Vibrionales > Vibrionaceae > Vibrio > Vibrio sp. YMD68. The sequence continues at coordinate 1,257,808 of NZ_CP124614.1, forward strand.
AATGAGAACGGGAAAGCGTTGGTATGAGGGAACTGCAGACGCTATTTATCAAAACTTGAACTTCATGCAATTAGCGGAACCGGATCAAGTCTGCATATTTGGCTCTGATCATATTTATAAAATGGACATCAGACAAATGCTTGATTTCCATAAACAAAAAGAAGCGGCTTTAACGGTTTCTGCACTTCGTATGCCACTTGCTGAAGCGTCACAGTTTGGTGTCATTGAAGTTGATACAGAAGGCCGTATGGTGGGTTTCCAAGAGAAACCAGCCAATCCGAAGGCAATTCCAGGCGATCCGGAAAACGCATTAGTATCGATGGGCAACTACATTTTCGAAGCGAAAAACCTGTATGCAGAACTGATTGAAGATGCTGATAAAGAAGACTCGTCGCATGATTTTGGCAACGACATCATTCCAAATATGTACCCACGTGGTGATGTGTTTGTTTACGACTTTAGTACGAATACCATTACTGGTGAGAGAGAAGAAGTGTATTGGCGAGATGTAGGTACGATTGATGCGTATTGGCAGGCTCATATGGATTTGTTGAAAAAGGATCCACCGTTCTCTTTATACAACCGAAAATGGCCTTTGCATACATTCTACCCGGCATTACCGCCAGCAACCTTTACTGACTCAGCAAATGGACGTGTTCAGATTATCGATAGCTTAGTCTGTAATGGCAGTTATGTTCGTGGTTCAAGAATTGAAAAATCAGTGTTGGGTTTCAGAAGTAATATTGCTTCAGCGTGTGATATTAGTGAAAGTATTCTATTGGGAGACGTCAAGATTGGTGAAGGCTGTGTATTGCGCCGTGTCATCGTTGATAAAAATGCCGATATTGCGCCAGGAACTCAGATAGGTGTGAATTTACAAGAAGATAAAAAGCACTATCATGTGTCAGAAGATGGTGTTGTTGTGATAGGAAAGGGCGAGAAAATTGGCTACTAAAAAGCTATCGATTTTATTTGTTGCTTCTGAGGTTGAAGGATTGATCAAAAGTGGTGGCTTGGCGGATGTTGCCAAGGCACTGCCTGAATCCTTGCAAAGATTGAAGCAAGTGGTGAAACTAGCTATTCCAGCTTACAGCCAAATCCCTAATATTGAAGATGCTGAGGTGTTGATTGATACTCAGTTAAATAGTTGGCCACATACTGAATATCAAGTCGTGAGTACCGAAGTATCCGGTGTTCCTGTCTATGCGATTCGTTGTGAGAAATATTTTTCTCGCAAGGAAATGTATGCGGAAAATAACCAAGCTTATACAGACAATGCAGAACGGTTCGCTTTTTTCAGCGCGGCAAGTTTAGACATGCTCCCTAAGCTTGGATTCCAACCTGATATTGTTCATGCGAATGATTGGCACACGGGCCTTGTCCCATACTTCCTGAAAGTTCGTCATCAAGCAGACGCCTTTTATCAAGGCATGAGAAGTGTTATCTCCATTCATAACGCCGTTTTTAAAGGTGTGTTCAGCTACGATGAATTGCAGTCGGTCCCTGAGTTTCACTCTAGACATGTGCCTGAAGCTGCGGTAAGCGATACACATATCACTATGCTGAAAGCTGGAGTGATGTGTGCTGACAAGATCAATGCCGTTAGCCCGACGTACGCGGAAGAGCTTAAGACCGAGCTTGGAAGCCATGGCATGTCTTATGAGTTCAATCGTCGTAAAGACGATTTAGTCGGTATTCTCAATGGATGTGACTATTCATCGTGGAACCCAGAAACGGATGACTACCTGACTAAAAAATACAAAGCGACAAAGCAGAGTATGGTTCGTGGTAAGAAAGCTAATTGCCAAGCCTTACAAGAAGAAGTGGGTTTGCCGGTTAAAGATGTCGCTCTTTATGGGATGGTTTGTCGTCTGACTCATCAAAAGGGTGTTCACTACTTATTACCTATTTTGCATGAGTTTCTTAAGCACGATGTACAAATCGTCATTGTCGGTACGGGTGATCCAGTATTGGCGTGTCAATTGAAGGACATTGCGGCTCAACATGGAGACAAATTCGCATTTGTCGAAGCGTACAGCAATAAGTTGGCTCATTGGGTCGAAGCTGGTTCGGATTTCTTTTTGATGCCGTCTGAGTTTGAGCCCTGTGGCTTGAATCAGATCTATAGTATGTCCTATGGCACACTTCCGATAGTACGCGGGGTGGGCGGTTTAAAAGACAGTGTCACGGATTACGATGAGAACCCTGAACAAGCAACAGGCTTTATCTTTACTGATCCAACGGCAAATGCTCTTTTGCTGACGCTTATGCGTTCACTGTTACTTTATGCGCAAAATACCCCAGAGATTCGTCGATTGCAGCTGGATGCAATGAAAAAGAATTTTTGTTGGGATGATGCGGCTAAGCACTATTTGGTTATGTATCGAAGCACTCAGTAACACTCTTATACATTCAAGCGCCTACGGGCGCTTTTTTTTGCTTAAGCGATAACGGTTGTGCGGTTTCGATTCTGTAACGTTAATGTATCTTTAGGTGAATGGTCACATCAGGCAACAACTAGACAATCATTTGAGTGGTGTTTGTTATCCGATAAATAGCATTTACTATAAAATATGGTAGGCTTCTATGTTAGGTTCATTAGATTGCGTACTTAGGTTTTATTGAATAATGTCACAAACTCTACTTTTTCATAAGACATACGAACACCCTTCAAGTAACGAGTGGGTGGTTTTTGTGCACGGGGCAGGTGGAAGCTCGTCGATATGGTTCAAACAGATTAAAGCATACAAAGAGCATTTCAATATCTTGCTGCTTGATCTTCGTGGGCATGGGAAATCAAATCTATTCATCAAAGATCTTATTGCGAATCGTTATACGTTTAGAGAAGTGACCTTGGATATTTTGAAAGTACTGGATCACGTTAAGATTCGCTCTGCCCACTTCGTTGGCATGTCGCTAGGAACGATCATCGTTCAGAATATTGCAGAGATTGCGTCAGAGCGTGTGCATAGTATGGTTTTAGGGGGCGCTGTAACACGGCTCAATATTCGTTCTCAGATATTAATAAAGCTAGGTGATTTGAGTAAACACATCATCCCGTACATGTGGTTATATCGTTTGTTTGCGTACGTTGTTATGCCTCAGCGCAACCAGAAAGAGTCTCGTCATATGTTTGTACGAGAGGCAAAAAAATTATGCCAGAAAGAGTTTAAACGTTGGTTTATTTTGACGGCGGAAGTCAACCCATTGATGAGGTACTTCAAAAATAGAGAGTTGCCAATCCCAACACTTTATTTAATGGGTGAGCAAGACTATATGTTTATTCAACCAGTCAAAGAAATGGTTGCGGCTCATCAAGATAGCAAACTGCTAGAAATACCTAATTGCGGTCATGTGTGTAATGTTGAGCGCCCGGAAGAATTTAATCGTTACTCGATAGAGTTTATTAAAAACTGCACTCGATAGGTTGATCCCACTCACGCAAGAATCCCACCCACGCAAGATCAATTAGGTGCTACACGAGCCTTATTCTGTAGCACCACGCCTTTTTTTCCTCAAGAATACGTTACCCTTCATTTTGCTTCGCAGAGTCACTCTTTCTTATTATCGTCATGGCTTTCTTGGTGATGATTGGAAATAACCCCAACAAAACAAACGATAGAATCACAGGCAAAGAGACAATGCCTGAAAGGCTTTCTATATTGGCGAGTTGGGTTCCCGCATTAAGATAGACGGCCGTACCCGGTAGCATACCGAGTTGACTCACGAGGTAGAATCTTAAAGCTGATATTGGCGTCAATCCCATCAAAAGGTTGATCAGAAAGAATGGAACAACAGGGATAAGGCGCAGTGAAAAAAGATAAAACGCGCCGTCTTTTTCTACCCCTTCATTAATTGTAGAGAGTTTGGAGCCGAATTTTTTTTGAACCCATTCCTTCAACAAAAATCGACTACTAAGAAAGGCAAGCGTTGCGCCTATTGAGCTGGCAAAAGAAACCAAAACCAGGCTGGTCCAAAACCCAAACAGCGCGGCACCTAATAGAGTTACAACCGCAGCACCTGGGATAGAAAATGCGACCACAACGATATAAATTGCAAAGTAGCTTAGAGCTGCGATTGCAAAGTTGGATTCAATAATATTACTCAATGATTCTTGCTGTGACTTTGCATTCTCTAAAGTCAAAAGGTGCCCGTAATTTATCGTAAGAAATAGAATGGTGCCGATCAGAAAAATGGCAAAGAGTATTTTTTTATTCATAGTTATAGAACCTGTAAGGTGATGTGCGTATAGAGAACCGTATTAGGGTAAAAAAATTTCAAGTATCAATAGAATAAACAGATTCAAATTTTGATGCCGATAATGAGACATAAAAAAACCAACATATGAATGTTGGTTTTTTGAGTTATCTTAATCGATTCGCGAGTTCTTCCCGTCTCTCTTGGGGAATAACAGACCAGTGAGTCCCCTTAATAGCACCTTCTAGCGCCCAAAGGAGCTCCAAGCCCACATCTGATGGGTGAGATTGCTGAATGGCCTTATAAGCGGCTACAGAGCCTTGCTCCTCAAGAGTTGCCACAGAATCAATCCCCGCTTTTTTCAGCATTCTTTCCGTTGCTAACCTAAGATTTGGTAAATCCTTAAGGCGATCCGGTTTTGCAGATGCTTGGCTTTCTTTTTCTTTCTTTGCGATCTCTAATGAGCTTTTTGCTTCAGCGAGAGTGGCTGCGGAATCTGACATCCAATCATCAGGTAACGCATAATATTTGGTTACGACAGGGTGTCCGCGCTTTTTATAGACATATGGCATATAGCCTTGCTGCTTGAACTTTTTAACGGCAATGCTATCGGCTCTTATGTGAAGTTTGTCATTTACAACAAGTGCAAACATTGTGTCTTCAACAAAAATACCGAAACCGCCAAACATTGAACGAGACTTTACTCGTCCAAGCTGTTCAAACAGCCTCATTGAGTCTTTTAGTATTGGTTTATCCATGCTGTATGTTCTCGGTGTATGTTAAATACGCCACCAAATCAGGTCCGAGAGGTTAGCAAAATATGCAGAAACTGTGTCATTTACGGGTAAATTTTATGTTTGCATTGCTTGCCATCGGTAACCCCGCTACCTACCAACTCCTGTGATAAACAGAATGTTTGGTTAAGGCCGGAGGCTTTGCGTCCCACCCTTTCAAGTGGTTTGCCCTGTGCGTGACTAAAAATAAAGCTTTGATCAATCTGAATGAATATCACTAAACCGCTTGGTTACTGTGATGTTCATCCAACAAATTCATCTCAATAATGAGTCTAAACTATAACATATAATTAGCAAGTAAAGAAAAGCCAGTCAACACAGCCTACTTATTGAGATCCTTTACGGTGTTTCGTTCTACGATTTCAGGGTGCATCTCAAATATGCGCTTTTCATGATCTTTATCTTTGATTCTCTCAAGCAAAATTTCAAATGCATTTTTACCTACACGACGTTTGGGTTGGTGTACGGTCGTTAGTGGAGGCGAAAAGTATTCAGCAAGCTCAATATTGTCATAACCGATGACAGAGATATCGTTAGGAACGTTAATCCCTTTTTGCCCTAAGCGACTGATTAAACCGAGAGCCATCGTGTCGTTGAAACAGAAAATGGCCGTTGGTTTGTTGTCCATCGCTGCAATTTGGTCTGCCGCTAAGACAGCAGTATCACACTCAAAGTTACCTTCTAAGATCCAATCTTCATCGATTTTCAGGTTGGCTTCTGTCAATGCACGCTTAAAGCCTAAAATGCGCTCTTGGCATGCTGCTTTTTCAAAATGCCCGCTGAGACAAGCAATATCTTTATGGCCTTTATCAATCAGGTATTTTGTGGCGAGATAACCCCCTTCTTCTGAATTATCGATTATTTTATCGGCCTGGGAGCTTTCCGGGCCCCAATCCATCACAACCTTTGGAATGGTTGAGTGACGGTCAAGCATTTCTCGGAGTTCTTCAGTAAGGTCCGAACACATGACAAGAATGCCATCCACTCGTTTTTCGGCCAGCATTCGAATATAGTCACGCTGTTTTTCATAGATACCGCCGGTGTTACAAAGAATCAGCGTGTAGCCTTGGCGATAACAATAGCTTTCAACACCGTCAATGACTTCAGAAAAGAAAAGGTTTGTAGATTGAGTGACCAGCATACCAATCGTACGTGTTGTATTGCATTTTAAGCTGCGGGCAACGGCACTTGGGGCGTAGTTGAGTTCTTCAACGGCTTTATTCACTTTTTCTTGTGTCGTTTCTGCCACGAATCGCGTTTTATTGATAACGTGAGAAACCGTGGTCGTTGATACGCCAGCTAAGCGAGCAACATCTTTAATTGTGGCCATAATTCTTTTCCTGTTAATTGCTGTTGCAATTCCATTCACTAACAAAGCGTTTCAGTGCTTACATGAGCAAAAACATCTTACATCAGTAAAAACACAAAAACCGCCAATAATAGCGGTTAGTTAGTCATTCTTTTGTCGTTATTATTTTAATTTTAGACTTCATGTGAAGTACAAGCAATGAAAAGCGGTCATATTCGCGTGATCTAAAACTACAATTAGACAATATCATGGTGTTTATATTGAGTTTTTACTCGCCAGCTAAGTATTGGCAATCGAGTTCCAGAAAAGCACCCATCAATTCAGATACCGCAGCATAGAAACCGAAATCATCCAATTGCTGACATTTATGAGCAAATTGCGGGACCCAAGATAACAAGTAGGTTGAGATAAACTGTTTTTGCTCAATCAGTGCTTGGTCAAGATGCTTTTCGATTTCAACTTCATTGGAACGGATAATCAGGTGACCTAAAAAATCAAGTTCAATAGCGATATGATCAGCCGGTTCATTGAGGGTTTCATGAACGGTCACATTATGCTTCGCCATCAGCTCAGCCATTTCCTTTGCAGGAGTATCATTGAGTATCCCAGCCTCGCCAATATAAATTGACGCGTATGGCAGAGCTGAATCTTTATCTGACTTTAAAAATAGGTCACAAAAATCAGCAGATAACTCAAGTTGCGCATCTTCTCTGTCTTGCAGTCGATTCAGTGCGTCAACGAGTTTATCAATCGCAGGTTTTAATGATGGGTTCTCTCCCAAACCAGTGAGGAAAGCTCTAATCTGAGCAGACTGGTACTGTTCGATATCCGCTTCGGTGAGCTCCTTGGCGAATAGGCTAGATAGCCACCAGTAGATTTCAGCCCGTTTTTCGTTGAATGCTTTTGTTTCTTGCATTGTCATTAGCCTTAACAGAAATTATCTTTCTAGTTTAGCGAATAAAAATGAATAGGGTTACTTAAGAGTGTGATAAATATTGTGAAATTATGTCGTATTATGAACAGATTCAGCGAGCTTGTTTTGAATCAATAAACTTGCAAGATTTGTCCAAACTTAACCGGATGAGCTAGAATTGTGATGAATTATGAATAGAATGGCTCTAGCAAAATCATTCCAATGAATAAAAATAAGTGAGTTAAATGACTTATCATATACTGGTCGTCGAAGACGATGCTGTAACACGCAGTAAGCTGGTCGGCTACTTTCAGAATGAAGGTTATACGGTGAGTGAAGCTCAAAGCGGTGAACAGATGCATGAAATATTGCAAATGTCCTCTGTCGATTTGGTCATGCTCGACATTAACCTTCCAGGCTCTGATGGTCTGATGTTGACACGAGAACTACGAAGTCAGTCGGACATTGGTATTATTCTAGTAACCGGGCGAACGGACAGCATTGATAAGATTGTTGGCTTAGAAATGGGTGCGGATGATTACGTCACCAAACCCTTTGAATTACGTGAACTGCTGGTTCGAGTGAAAAATTTATTGTGGCGGATCTCAACAGCAAAGAATGCCTCTTCTCTCTCTGCGGTAAAAAAAGACGCCAACGAGAAATTGGTTCACTTTAGTGATTGGACGTTTGATATTCAGCGCAGAGCACTTAGCCGTGATGGTGTTCCGGTTAAACTGACCAAAGCAGAATACGAATTGCTTGTTGCGTTATCATCGTACCCTAACCAAGTATTAAGCCGAGAACGTATACTCAACATGATCAGTCACCGCGTCGATGCACCAAACGATCGTACTATTGATGTGTTGATCAGACGCATGAGAGCGAAAATGGAATACGATGCAAAGAACCCGCAAATTTTTGTCACTGTCCATGGCGAGGGGTATATGTTTGCCGGAGATTAAATCTAGTATTCCCACAATATTGTCTTCCCACAAGCACTGTATTCCTACAACCATGGCATTCCCATAATCATTGGATTTATCCATAGGATAGACAAAAAAGCCCGAAGTTGATGACTTCGGGCTTTTTAATATGGGAGCGTTCTATCTCGGAGATTTGTAGAGTTAACCGTGTTATGGATGACGCCTAAAGCGTATTATCTTCCACTTCCAAAACGTTTTCTTCGTAATTGGCGGCTTTATCACGTAATGTCTGCCAGGCCGTCCCTAAGGTTTCGTGCCAATATCGTTCGGTTTGCTCTAGGTAACGCGCTCTTGGTGTGTATTTTTCCCACGGCTGATTAATATTTTGGTGGGCCAAGTAGTTAGTCGGCGCAGGAACGGGTTTAATCCCAGCGGAGTGAAACTCGTTTAGTGAACGCTGCATATGACTTGCGGATGTGACGAGTATCAGTTTTTTCTGGCCGACAAACGCCGCGGCTTGTCGCGCTTCTTCCCACGTATCTTTGGCTGTTTCCAGCAAGATAATATCAGACTTGGATACCCCTAACGCGAGTGCAACTTTCGCCATCATTCGCGCGTTACTAAATTCAGAACCTCCAGCGTAACCTGAAAGAATCAGTTTAGAACCAGGGTACATACGAGAGATCCGAATCCCTTCGCTCAGTCTCATCAACGCAGTACGACTGAGTTCTGAGGTGGGGGGTATTTGATCGTCGACCACATGCCCACTGCCAAGAACCATCACGTAATCGATAGGTTCATCGATGGGTAAAAAGGCGGAGTAAGTACGTTCCATTGGCATTAGCAGGCGCGTAGAGATAGGTTGGAAAGCAATGAGGAAAATACCGCAAAGAGAAAACAATACGACAAAACATCCTGTCTTTCGTTTAGCGGTAAACATAATAAGCATCAAGCCTAAAAAACCAACAATGAGCATTGCAGGTAAAGGCATCAACAATGAAGAAACAATCTTTTTCAGCTCAAACATACAAAAATAGTCCGAAAAAACACCACTTGATAATAAAAATAGGAGAATCCTTCTCTATTCCTACCATTCCTATGACAGAATAGCGGGACAATTCTTTATCATAACCCAACTGTTGTAAGCGAACGCCGTGATTTCGACGATATCGCCCACAAATTTGTAAAAAACATGGATGGTTTGAGTAAAGCCTAGGCACGCCAAGTCATTGTTTGGGAAGACCTTCGGTTCTTTTTACAAGGTATGAACATGGGTCTTTGTTACAGAAAGCACTTAGCGACTCGATTATATTGGGCTCGTTAGGAGAAAATAATACGACACTCGTTAGACATTTGTTCACGTAAACGTGACACAGAGTATGGCGTGGATAGGGAACAACCCATAATAAGAAGCAGTGCTGACTCGAGACAAACAGTCATGTCGATGAAGAGCAGTACTTGCCATTAGGCCGATGCATTGACGTATCGATGTGTTGGTAAAAAGAAAAAGAAATCAGGAATAGACATGAGTGAGATGACTCTCAATGTTGCTGAACAGCCAGTGGATGAATTGGTTGGTTGGGTAAAGCAGCACGATTTCTCATTAAACCTCTCAAACGAACGGCTCGCATTTTTAATAGCGTTAGCGGTTTTAAGTGATAATAGGTTTGATGAAGAACTGGGTGAAGGTGAGTTGCATGATGCTTTTACCATCGTCACTCGGATGTTTGAAAATACCGGAGAAGCCTCCGCCTTTCGCGCGAATAACGCGATCAATGAATTGGTCAAGCAACGTCTAATCAGCCGTTTCACCAGTGAAGTGACGGATGGGGCGAGTATATACCGATTATCATCGCTTGCTATCGGCATCACCGATTACTACCTGCGTCACCGAGAATTTTCCAAGTTGAAACTATCAATTCAGCTTTCTATGGCTGCTGATGAAATGGCGAAAGCGTCTAAGTCAGCCCACGAAGGTGGCGATGCGACGCACTGGAAAAAGCGAGTGTATGGCGTTTTGAAATACTCGGTGGGTGAAATATTCGACCAAATCGATCTCAACCAACGAGTGATGGACGAACAGCAGCAGAACGTAAAGCTTCAAATAGCAGAGCTATTGAATAAAGACTGGCGAGAAGCCATTAATAATTGCGAATCTTTACTGTCAGAAACGTCGTCGACATTAAAAGAGCTGCAAGATACCTTGCAAGCCGCAGGTGATGAACTGCAAACCCAAATTCTCGATATTCAAGGGTTGGTCTATGGTGATCCTGCCCTTGCAGAGATTGAAGAAGCTTTGTTCAGTTTGCAAACTAAACTAGATCGAATCATCAGCTGGGGTCAGCAGGCTATCGACCTTTGGATAGGGTACGATCGCCATGTGCATAAATTCATTCGTACGGCGATAGACATGGATCAAAATCGTGCATTCAGCCAACGCCTGCGTCAATCGGTTGCCGATTATTTTGATTCTCCATGGCATCTGACTTATGCCGATGCTGAACGATTGAGTGACTTACGAGATGAAGCCCTTGTTCTTCGTGATGATGAAGTCACAGGGCAAGTTCCACTTGACGTTGAGTATGAAGAAATTCAACAAGTGAATACTGAGTTATCAACCAAAATCAGTTCGATGCTTAAACAGCATAAAGAACAGGGCAGCCACATCGATCTAAGTCAGGTGCTGCGCGACTATCTATTCACTTATCCACAGACTCATCATTTTGATTTAGCCAGAATGATTATTGATCAAGCCGTTCGATTAGGGTATTCGGAATCAGACTACCGAGCGATTCAACCTAATTGGCAAGCAATTAATGATTTTGGTGCAAAGGTACAAGCAAATGTCATCGACCGATATTAATGAATACATGCCAGAAAACCTGGCAAAAGCAATATCAAACCCACTGTTTCCAGAACTCGACAGCCTATTGCGCATGGGGCGTCATGTATCGAGTGACGATCTGGATAAACACGCTTTACTCAGTGATTTTGAAACAGAATTAGCCCTTTTCTATCAACGCTATAACGTTGAGTTGGTGAAAGCTCCGGAAGGTTTTTTCTATCTTCGCCCACGTTCAACCTCGCTGATTAACCGCAGTGTATTAACTGAGCTCGATATGCTGGTGGGTAAAGTTTTGTGTTTCCTCTATCTGAGCCCCGAGAGACTGGCCCATGAAGGCATTTTTACCAATCAAGAGCTGTATGAAGAGCTACTGAACCTCGCTGATGAAAAGAAACTCATGAAGTTAGTGACAAACAGGGCAAGCGGGTCAGATTTAGATCGAGAAAAACTGTTTGAAAAAGTACGAACCTCACTGCGTCGATTACGCCGATTGGGCATGGTAATTAATGTGGGTGAAACCGGTAAATTTCAGATAAGCGAATCGGTTTTTCGTTTTGGCGCCGATGTTCGTATTGGTGATGATGTCAGAGACGCGCAGCTGCGTTTGATTCGAGATGGTGAAGCGGTGGTTCATACTCAACAACCAAACCAAGGGGAGTTGTTACAAGATAGCGACGACTCTGAAGACAATGATGACGCTCAATATAACCAAGTAGAAGCAACAAATATGGAAGGTAACGCATGATTGAAAGAGGCAAGTATCAATCACTTACGATGATCAACTGGAACGGTTTCTTTGCGCGAACCTTTGATATTGATGATTTAGTTACTACTTTGTCTGGTGGGAACGGTGCGGGTAAGTCGACCACTATGGCGGCTTTTATTACGGCGCTTATTCCAGACCAAAGCTTACTTCACTTCAGAAATACAACCGAAGCGGGTAGCTCACAAGCTTCTCGTGATAAAGGGCTTTACGGGAAGTTGCAGCCTGGCGCATGTTACGCAGCTCTTGACGTTGTGAACTCGAAAAAACAACGTTTACTGTTTGCCGTGAAACTTCAGCAGGTGGCCGGTCGAGACAAAAAAGTCGATATTAAACCGTTTGTCATCCAAGGTTTACCGAGCCATATCAAGCCAACGGATATTCTGATTGAAAGCGTTTCAGACAGCCACGCTCGCGTTCGTCAACTGAATGAAGTGAAAGACGTCACCGCTCAATATGAAGGGGCTCACTTTAAAGCATTTAGCTCGATAGTCGACTACCACGGGCAGATGTTCGACTATGGTGTGGTACCCAAAAAACTGCGTAACAGCGGCGATCGTTCTAAATTCTACCGCCTGATTGAAGCGTCTTTATACGGGGGTATTTCGAGCGCGATTACCCGTTCATTACGTGATTACTTGTTACCACAAAATGGTGGCGTTAAAAAAGCGTTCCAAGACATGGAATCCGCCTTGCGTGAAAACCGCATGACCCTTGAGGCGATCAAAATGACTCAAGCGGATCGTGATCTGTTCAAGCACCTTATTACCGAATCAACACACTACGTTGCTGCCGATTACATGCGTCACGCTAATGAGCGCAAGGCTAAGCTGGATAATACCTTGGCGCTTCGTTCCGAGCTGTTTAGTTCACGAAGCACTCTCATTGAGCAACACGATTTATTGACCAATGTGCAGCAAGAACTTGAAGCGATTGTAGAAAAAGAGTCGGCACTGGAACAAGATCATCAAGGTGCTTCCGATCATCTTCAATTAGTACTCACTGCGTTAAGACAGCAAGAAAAAGTAGAACGCTATGAAGGGGACTTGGAAGAGCTGAATGAGCGCCTTGAAGAGCAGCTGATGGTGGTTGAAGAAGCTCAAGAGCAACTCATGACGGTTGAACAGCAAGCGCATATTGCTGAAGAAGAAGTGGACAGCCTAAAAACGCAGTTGGCGGATTATCAACAAGCATTAGATGTTCAGCAAACTCGAGCTTTGCAATATCAACAAGCTGTACAGGCGTTGACTAAAGCCAAAACCTTACTTGCTAATGATGACCTAACCGCCGACTCTGCTTCGTCAGTATTAAGCGAGCTAAAGCGCGAAGAGACACAACAGACAACGTTATTACTGGCACTGAAGCATAAGCTTGATGTTTCATCGGCCGCGGCGGAGCAATTTGAAGCAGCACTGGCACTGGTGAAATCGGTAGCTGGCCCAGTTGAACGTGTTGATGCTGCTAGTGTGGCGAAAGAGATACTCAATAACCGTCGTAATGCTGAGCAAACCACTCAAAATGAGCATCAATGGAAAGCACAGTTCCGAGAGGTCGAGCGTCAATTAGAGCAGCAGAAGCAGCTCTTGGACTCGGTCGCTCGCTATCAAAAGCAATATCACGTTAACTTGGTTGATGAAGTCAGTTTGGAGCAAGAGCGAGAGCACCACTTAGAGCAAATTGACAGCGTAGAGTTCGCCCTAGAAGAGCAGCGTGAAAAGCGCAGTGAGCAGCGCAATCAGCTTCAGACTGTGAGTGGTGAAATTAAGAGGCTAGAAGGGATAGCCCCGACATGGATCGCGGCGAATGATGCGTTAAATGGGTTAAGAGAGCAGAGTGGTTCTGAGCTGCCTGATAGCCACTCGGTTATGCACACCATGCAGCAAGTCTTAGAGCAAGAAAAAACCTTGTCAATTGAGAAAGATCGCTTAGCTCTAAAACGAACAGAATTAGATGCAGAAATTGAACGCCTAGCATCGCCAGGTGGTTCAAATGATCCTCGTTTGAAAGGGTTGGCCGATACCTTAGGCGGTGTCTTGCTCTCTGAAATCTACGATGACATTACTCTCGGTGATGCGCCTTATTTCAGTGCAATGTACGGCCCGGCACGTAACGCGATTGTGGTTTCCGATCTTACTGATATCAAAGAGAAGCTGGTGGATCTTGATGATTGCCCAGAAGACCTTTACATCATTGAAGGGGATATCGACGCTTTTGATGACAGTTCATTTAATGCCGATGAACTTGAAGGGGCGGTTTGTGTTCTGCTTAACGACCGTCAAATGCGTTACTCGCGTTTTCCAGAGATCCCGCTGTTTGGCCGAGCGGCACGTGAACAGCGTTTAGAGCTATTGCGAGAGGAACGTGAAGAGGTATTAGAACATCATGCCAAGGCGGCTTTTGATTCGCAAAAATTGTCTCGTTTGTACCAAAGCTTCAACCGCTTTGTCGCGAGCCATATTCAAGTTGCTTTTGAACAAGATCCAGAGCAAGCACTTGCTAAGCAAAGAGAGATTCATACTCAAGGGGCGCGTTTACTATCAGATTTAGAGTCTAAAGAGCAGCAGCTTAACAACCAGCGTCAAGCAAGTAAGCAAGCACTAACAGTGTTAGATAAATTGGCACCGATGATGGGGCTCATTGAGGACACAGAACTCGGTGCTCGCTATGATGAATTAGAGAGTAAGATGGCTTCGTTAACAGAAGCAAAAGCTTTTCTATCTCATCATGGCAAACAAGTTGACGCTTTGTCTCAAATCGTCAATGCGTTAGACAGTGATCCTGAGCAGTATGAAGCCTTAGCACTTGAATACCAAGATGCAGACCAAAAACTACAGTCGCTAAAAGCAGAAATCTTTGCGGTGGCGGATCTGGTTGAGCGTAAACAGTATTTTAGCTATTCCGACTCTGTCGATCTATTGAATCAAAGCAGTGAACTGAGTGAGCAGTTGAAATCGAAGTTGGTTGATGCTGAACGTGCACGCAGTCGTCATCGTGAAGACTATAAGCAAGTTCAAGGGCAGATGAACCAATACCAGCAAGTTCTTGCGTCACTAAAAAGTTCACATCAAGCCAAGCAAGAAACGGTACAAGAATTTAAGCAAGAGCTGAAAGAGTACGGAGTCACCGCGGATGAAAGCGCGGTAGAACGAGCACAACGCCGTAAAGACGAATTGCATGAACTCTTACACACTACTCGAAATCGAAAGAGTGAGTGCGATAGAACCATTACGTCGACTGAGCTTGAAATGAAAGGGTTGGCTAAGCGACTAAGAAAAGTTCAGAAGGAATACATTGAACTGCGAACGTTCGTTGTTGCGGCGAAAGCCGGCTGGTGTTCGGTGCTGCGGTTAGCTCGTGAAAATGACGTTGAGCGTCGTTTGCACAAACGTGAACTGGCGTACTTGTCCGCGGGCGAATTACGCTCTATGTCGGATAAATCATTAGGTGCCCTCCGTTTAGCGGTCGCGAATAATGATGACTTACGCGATGCACTTCGCCAGTCAGAAGACAATGCCCACCCTGAACGTAAAGTTCTGTTTTACATTGCGGTGTATCAGCATCTACGTGAACGTATTCGTCAGGATATTATCCGTACCGATGATCCAGTTGAAGCGATCGAAGAAATGGAAGTCGAACTGGCCCGATTAACGGAAGAGTTAACGTTGCGTGAAAATCGCTTAGCGATCAGTTCAGATTCGGTAGCGAGCATCATTAAGAAGACGATCTTACGAGAGCAAAATCGCATTCGCATGTTGAACCAAGGGCTGTCTAACATTGGATTTGGTCAGGTTAAAGGGGTTCGTCTCAACGTTAAAGTCAGAGAAAGCCATGAGATTTTGTTAAATGGGCTTTCTGATCAACAGTCTCAGCATAAAGACTTGTTTGAAAGTACACGCTTTACTTTCTCCGAAGCGATGGCAAAACTGTTCCAGCGCGTTAACCCGCATATCGACATGGGCCAACGTTCTCCTCAAGTGCTCGGTGAAGAGTTACTGGATTATCGAAACTATCTAGAACTCAGTGTTGAAGTTAGCCGCGGTTCTGATGGCTGGCTTCAAGCTGAATCAGGCGCATTATCCACGGGCGAGGCGATCGGTACAGGTCAGTCGATTTTGCTGATGGTTATCCAAAGTTGGGAAGAGGAGTCTCGTCGTCTACGCAGTAAGGATATCATTCCATGTCGTTTGCTGTTCTTGGATGAAGCCGCGCGTTTGGATACCAAATCAATCTCGACCCTGTTTGAGCTTTGTGACCGTCTGGATATGCAGCTCTTGATCGCAGCCCCAGAGAACATCAGCCCAGAAAAAGGAACTACGTATAAATTAGTACGTAAAATCTTTAAAGATCATGAACACGTGCATGTCGTTGGTCTGCGAGGTTTTGGGCAAGTAGCAAAGTCGTCACCAGCCATGGATTCACTTGAGGCGACTCGCAATGAATCATTCAATAATGAGCTAAGTGAAGAACAAGGCGAAGCGATGAACGCAGAATGGGTTGAAGGTTTGTAGCTCAGGTCCATAATGCAGGCTAGTGGCGAATTAGCTATGTGATTGAGCCACTGCCCCATTCTCCCTGAATGACATACTCATAAGCAAAAAATGCCTTCCACATGGAAGGCATTTTTATGCGAGAAAGCATTTTGATTGTCGAAGGCTAGACGCGAGTGATTGCGGTGTCGACAAAAAGGATAGTGTTCAACTAGCCCGAAATCGTCTTACTGAAAATACCAAACTGCTTAGCGGCGTAGGCAACGCGTTCAGCCGGTTTCGGGTATTCAGCAGGCATCCCTAAGCTTTCGATATGCTGCAATCTAGGTACGAGTCCGGCACCATTCGCAATTTGAATAGCAAGACCCGGTCTAGCATTCAGTTCTAGAACCATTGGACCCTCTTCTTGGTCGAGCACCATATCGGTCCCCATATAACCCAGCCCCGTCATTTCCCAAGCGCTTGCTGCTAATGTTAAAAGCTTCTCCCAATGAGGCACTTGTAACTGGCTAAGTTCTTGCTCTGTATCAGGATGATGGGTGATAGGTTTATCGAACTGAACGGCCCGAACCGCTCGCCCAGTGGCGATATCGATACCAATACCGACCGCACCTTGGTGTAGGTTAGCTTTACCATCAGAGGCGGCGGTTGAGCATCGCATCATCGCCATGACTGGGTAGCCCTTAAACACGATGATACGCACGTCAGGTACGCCCTCAAAGCTGTAGCCATTGAAACACTCATCGAATTTGATCAGGTTTTCTACGACGGCGACATCATTTTTACCACCAAGAGAAAACAGCCCCGCCAATGCATTACTAATATGACGTTCTACATCTTCTTTGCCAACCGTATCTCCAGAAGGCTTGGTATAGACACCATCCTTATGGGAGACGATCACTAAGATTCCTTTACCACCGCTGCCTTGGGCCGGTTTGATAACAAAACCAGGCCACTTAAGCACCATTTTGTGGATGGTTTTTACTTCGGCTTGATGGCTAATAACCCCAATCAATGCGGGAGTCGTACATCCCGCTTGCTCGGCAATAATTTTGGTTTTCAGCTTGTCATCAACCAAAGGGTATTTAGAGCGGTCATTGTAACGAGCAATATAGCTGTGGTTACGCTGATTCATTCCCATGATACCTTTGCGCTTCAATTTACTTGGAGAGGTAAACTGTGAAAACATAGTTAGTCCTCCGCGAGTGGTTTGAAGCGGCGCAGTTCAGTTAAACGGTAACCAGTGTAGGTACCAAGCAACAAAATAGCGGCCAATACAATCAGCTGAAGACCAATAAAGTTAAAGGTTAAATGCTGAATGTAACTGTTGGTCATCGCTAAATAAACAAGGACCGCGGTTAGCAATGAACCACCACCTTGCAGTACCACTTCCTTAGGCCCTTCCTCTTCCCACAGAATCGACATACGTTCGATGGTCCATGAAAGGATGATCATAGGGAAGAAAGTAATCGATAGCCCTTCTGTAAGGCCAATATTGAAAGCAATGACGGTAAAGACCGAGATGATCATTATTACGGTAATAATGACGGCGGATATTCGCGAAACAAGCAATAGGTTGAGCTTAGAAAGGTAGCTACGAATCACTAAGCCTGTGCCGACGATGAGTAAGAAACCAACAATGCCGGTAATCAGTTGAGTCTGTACAAAGGCCACGGCGATAAGAACAGGCATGAAGGTGCCGGATGTTTTTAGCCCCACAATGACACGAAGGAAAACAACCAGAAGCGCACCGATAGGGATCAACATAATGGTTTTAAACATCGCTTGCTCTTCGAGTGGCAAACTATGAATAGAAATGTTGAGTAGCCCATCAGCCTGTACTTTTCCGTTGGTCGCTTGCTTAGGTGACACCTCTTGAGCGATCATAGAGAAATGCACCTGACTGTTTTTACCACCGACCAGATCGAGCAAGGACACGTTGGATTCGTCCCAAATAAGCAGATTGTCTTGAGTCTCAGGAGTGCCTAAAGTTGGGTTAAATAGTTCCCATTTATTGCCATCCCACACCTGATTCATTTGTTGGATGCTTTGACGTCGACGCCCATCTTCCAATTCAATAACACCGACGACTTTACTCGGTATTTGCGCATAGGCGAGAAGCTTGTCTACGGCTTCGACTTTGGAGAGGGTATTCAATATAAGCGCTGAGTTTTGGCTTTCACTGTCGTTGAGCGTTTTAATGAGCTCGCGAGTAAAAGTAACATCATCAGCCGATCGTTGATTAGCACGTTCAATGAGCGCATTTGCCGCCGCTTCCACTGGGCCATCAAACGTTGGCTTCACAATCTCACCACTTGGTTTGATCGGGCTCACTTTCGCTTGCGGGTCGACTAAGAATTGCGTTTTATAATAGATAGTTTGAGCGCCGTCTGCTTCACGAATAGACCATTCAGCACGTCGACCGGAATCGGTATTGATATAAGAGACACCGTAGCCAGGTGATGAGGCCGATTCGTTGACGAGCGTGTATCCGGCTTGAGTATGAGGGGCGGCGAGAGAAGCTTTCACAGGTTTATTCTGAGCCGTAAACTCAATCCGCGCTTCAATATCCCAGACTTGGCGTGTTTCACCTGGTATCCAAGGAACACCATAGGTCTGATGCCTTAGCACACTCAGTGCAATCCCTGCGATGATCAGCAGAACAACTGACAGATAAAATGGTACTTTTGACGTCATAACTTACCTATTATTTTTGTTTGATTTCCGTATGTATATACTGGCGACTTATATCTACGAGCGCGATATCGCGAATAAACTCTCGCCCGAGTAAAATAGGATGACTCATTTGAGAGCGGTCTGCCAAGGTAAATTGTGCTTTTTCGTGAATTTTGCCCACTTTGACCCAAAGTTCCACAACTGCGCGACGCTCAACCGACTCGCTGGTCGACTGTCTTATTTTGACAAAGCGCAGAACAGGTAATTCTATCCAGTTTTCATCGCTGAGTTCGGTAACGCCATCAGACAGATGAAAACGTACCCAGTTTTTTCCGTTACGCTCGAATTCTTCAATGTCGATAGCATTGAGTGACGAAGTCGCCGCACCAGTATCAATCCGGGCGTCAAAAGCCTGATTTATCGCGTCGATGGTGACGTGCTCTATCTCACCTAATACAATTTTTTGTGTTGAAGAGGCTGGGGTAAACACCACTTGAGTTGGCGTGCTTTCTTTTTCCGCTCCCTTGGAGCGAGGCGCGGGAACTAACGTTATCGTCGCGTGCTGCAGTTTTTCTTGAAGAGACAGGATTTCAGCTTCTAAACTGTCAACATAATCGGTCTGATTACTCACCGCCAATTCGATGTTAGTCAATTTATTCGTAAGGAGAGCGTTTGATTCTTGAATAGCAGAGATAGTGTCGTAATGAAATTGTTCGCTATTGGTTTGAACACAACCAGACAAAAAACCAAGGGCGAGAACGGGAGCTAATCTTTTCAACATTGGAAACCTTAAAGGGCCATTAAGCGTAATTATTCGTGTATTTTCCTGCAAAAGAAGGGTTTTTTTGGCTTCCCTTCTTAATAGCAGCAGGAGAATATCTTATCAGCTAAAATGCAGGTTAGAATATTGTCAATTATGGCTTATTCGCGATCAAAATTGCGCGACGTGGCGCAGGGTGCCCTTCGCGGGTTTTGCTGGCGTCATTTGGGTCGAGATAATCGGGTAGTGAGTTATGTGTCATCCACTCCGTCGTTCTCTGTTCTCCGATGGTGGTTGTATTCTCATCCACGATACGGACGTTAACAAAGCCAACTTGTTCTAGCCAAACTTTCAACGCACGAGCTGATGGGAAGAAATAGACGTTTCGCATTTGCGCATAGCGGTCGACGGGCACGAGCACCGTGTTTTCATCCCCTTCAATGACCAAGGTTTCTAGCACCAACTCTCCACCGTTTACTAACTGATCTTTCAATTGAATAAGATGATCAAGGGGTGAACGGCGATGGTAAAGCACCCCCATGCTAAATACGGTGTCAAAGGCTTCCAATCTTGGCAATTGCTCAATACCTAAAGGCAATAGGTGTGTGCGCTGGTCATCCCCCATCAATTTTCTAATCGCTTCGAACTGAACCAAAAATAGGTGAGAAGGATCAATGCCGATACAGAGACGGGCCTTTTCGCCAAGCATTCGCCACATGTGGTAACCATTGCCACAGCCAACATCTAGTACAGACCGATTTTTAAGAGGTGAAATATGAGGAAGGACGCGATCCCATTTCCAGTCGCTTCGCCATTCGGTATCAATATGAATATCATGAACGGTGTAAGGGCCTTTACGCCAAGGGTGAAAAGTCTTAAGTAAGTTTTCTAGTTTTTTAGTTTCCCCTTGTGACAGGGGAGTTTGGTTGCTTAAAGACACCGATTCTTTTAGATCGATATTATCGGGCTTACCCGATGGGATCTTCTTAAGGGCTCTTAGCCAGCGTTCAAAGTCGCCATGTTCTGCGTTTTGCCAATCCGTTAGCTGCTGTGGGAGAGTGTTGAGCCAAGGTTGAAGGCGGTCATCATTCGCGATGAGTTGATAGATATTTGCAAAATCGAACATGGTTGTGTTCCTGTAAAGAGATCGAATGTTCTAGCAGTCATGATCAAAACATCGCTTATTTTTTCCAAAGCTGGATGCAAAAAGAAAATGACTGAACAAAATTAGGCACACTTTGAGTGTTCATTCTCTGTGCCCTCAATTAACAAGCGTGCTGAATTAAATTGTAATGAATTAAAACTAAGTACGCTGAATTAAAACCGAACGTTATTTTATGGCAAACATTGAGCCGAAGTTAAAGCATTGGAACCACACTTCACTGCTCGAGAAACCAATTTTATTAAAGCGTTTTTTATGCGTGTCGATGGAGTCAGGGCGCATGACATTTTCAATGGCGCTGCGCTTCTGGCTAACTTCAAGCTCGCTATACCCATTTGCACGTTTGAAATCGTGGTGTAAGTCGATCAACAGTTCATTGGCATTGTCGTCGTCAAAAACGTATTTTTCAGACAAAATTAAAATACCACCGGGGCGCAGACCCGTATGAATTTTTTTGAGCAATGCATAGCGGTCTTCTGGAGAAAGAAACTGCAAGGTGAAATTTAAGACCACAATAGAGGCATCTTCAATGGCGATTTCCCGTATATCGGCTTCAATCACTTGAACCGGCGTATCTGAGCGATAAGCGTTCACGTGAAGCTTACAGCGTTCAATCATTGCCGCCGAATTATCGACAGCAAAAATCGTACAACCTTCTTGTTGGATATGGCGGCGCATTGACAGGGTAGCCGCACCTAATGAGCAACCTAAATCATAGATATTGGAATGCGGTTTGACAAAGCGTTCGGCCAACATGCCAATGGCCGAAATGATGTTGCTGTAACCTGGAACAGAGCGTTGAATCATGTCTGGAAAAACTTCCGCAACGCGTTCATCAAAGGTGAAGTCACCGATCTTATCAATGGGAGCGGAAAAGATAGCGTCTTTGTTACTCGCTTTGTTGCTCATGGTGTTCTCTCGTGGTTGTCAGCAATAGGGGTACAACATCCCCAATAAAAGGGGGCGTATTTTACGTAATAATTAGTCCCATGTCACGAAATCACGGCAGCACAACATCAGTAAACGCAGATAATTCGAGGTTAAACCTATGGGGATCCATTCTGAACTTGACTCATTTATCTGCTTCTATCACCTATGTCGGTAGACAGAAACTAGAACATCGACATTTGGTGATCGCCTTCCACTGCGGGAAAATCAGCGAGAGGAGGAAGCGAAATTTCCTCAGCTAACTTCTCGTATAGCCGTGACGCAAGTTGCGGGGCTTCGACATTATCGGGCGTATGGATCATCACGTAAGGTTGTTTTCCCTCAGCTATCCATATTGGCAATTTTTTTAGCCAGGGTTCAAAGAAAGCTACGTTGGCGTCTTGTTCGGGGTGGCCTATGAATCGAATCATTGGGTTTTCTGCGGTGGCAATGGCATGAACAGGAACGCGTGGTTTCTTTTGATGCGCATCGATGACCGCTTCTGTCGTTGGTGGTGCGGAAAAGACTGGGCGGCTATCCATAATCGTGCGATTGATGCCTTCTTCAACGAGCCATTGATTAAAGTGTTTTTCTTCATCCTTTTTGTTAAAGAAACCAAGGTGGCGAACTTCGACGCCGAGCTGCATGTCATTCGGGAAATACGAACAAAATTTTTGTAGGGTAGGGAGCATGCTGGGTTCAAAGCTATGTGGTAGTTGAATTGTCCATTGCCCTATCCGGTCGTGCAGCGGGGACATGGTGGCCAAAAATTCTTTCAACTCTGCCTGACATTGCCGGAGTTGCTGTTGGTGAGTAATGAATTTGGGCAGTTTAAACGTAAAGCGAAAATCCTCATGAGTCGCTGCTTTCCAGTTTTGGACTGTGGGTAGGCTCGGCGTAGCGTAAAACGTCGTATTCCCTTCAACCGTATGAAAAACTTGACTGTATTTTTCTAGGCGCTCTGCAGGTTTGGTACCTTTTCCATAGAACGGACTTTGCCACTCAGAATGAGACCACATCGTGAGTCCAAGCCTTAAAGGTAAAGTTGCCATAGTCACCACATCATTATTTTGGGTTAAAACCAAAAACTACTGTACGAGACTTTTGCTGATTAAGGTACTTTCGAGATATAATTAACGCCATTTTTTTGCTTTTGCTGAATATTTGCACGTTTGGCGCATTAAAAAGCAGCAAAGCAAGATAAAACACAACAAATTCACGTGTGGAAGGTCGATTTTAAGCGAGTTTCCGCGTATAAATAATCCTTTGCTCTGTTGGGTGGATATTACCGCCGACAGCTTGGAAACTAGTAAATAATTAAGAGATTGGGAAATTCATTATGCGTACCCATTACTGTGGTAACCTGAACAAGTCCCTGGCGGGACAAACTGTAGAATTGTGCGGCTGGGTAAACCGTCGCCGTGATTTAGGCGGTCTTATCTTTATCGATATGCGAGATCGTGAAGGCATCGTTCAGGTTGTTGTTGATCCAGATATGAAAGATATCTTTCCAATCGCCAACCAACTGCGTAATGAATTCTGTATCAAGTTCACTGGTGAAGTACGTGTTCGCCCAGACAGCCAAGTAAACAAAGACATGGCCACTGGTGAGGTAGAACTTTACGCGACGGGTCTTGAGATCATCAACCGTTCTGATGCGCTTCCACTCGACTTCAACCAAACGAACTCTGAAGAGCAGCGTCTTAAGTACCGTTATATCGATCTGCGTCGCCCAGAAATGAGCGATCGCATTAAACTGCGTGCACGCGCTTCTAGCTTCGTTCGTCGTTTCCTCGATGAAAACCTATTCTTAGACATCGAGACTCCAGTACTGACAAAAGCGACACCAGAAGGGGCTCGTGACTACCTAGTACCAAGCCGAGTTCACAAAGGCAGCTTCTACGCACTTCCTCAATCTCCTCAGCTGTTTAAGCAACTGCTGATGATGTCTGGTTTTGACCGTTATTACCAAATCGTTAAATGTTTCCGTGATGAAGATTTACGTGCTGACCGCCAGCCTGAATTCACTCAAATCGATATCGAAACATCGTTCATGTCTTCTCAAGAAGTACGTAACATCACAGAGAAGTTAGTTCACGATATGTGGAAAGAGCTGCTAGATGTTGAACTGGGCCAATTCCCAGTCATGCCTTTCTCTGAAGCGATTCGTCGTTTCGGTTCTGATAAGCCAGATCTACGTAACCCGCTAGAGCTAGTGGACGTTGCTGACTTAGTTAAAGACGTTGAGTTCAAAGTATTCTCAGGCCCTGCTAACGACGAAAAAGGTCGCGTAGCGGTTATCCGTGTACCAGGTGGTGCTAAGCTAACTCGTAAGCAAATCGACGGTTACGCAGAACACGTAAACATCTACGGCGCGAAAGGCCTAGCTTGGATGAAGGTTAACGACCGTGCTGCAGGCATGGAAGGTATTCAATCTCCAGTTGCGAAATTCCTAAGCGAAGACGTAATCAACGGTATTCTAGATCGCACTCAAGCTGAATCTGGCGATATCATTCTGTTCGGCGCAGACAAAGCGGGCATCGTTGCTGAAGCAATGGGCGCGTTACGTATCAAACTGGGTGAAGATCTTGAGCTTACAGATAAGAAAGCTTGGGCGCCTCTTTGGGTTATTGACTTCCCAATGTTTGAAGAGGATGGCGAAGGTAACTTGCATGCGATGCACCACCCATTCACCTCACCACTAGGTGTGAACGCGGAAGAGCTTAAAGCGAACCCAGCAGCAGCAAATTCTGATGCCTACGACATGGTCATCAACGGCTACGAAGTAGGCGGCGGTTCTGTGCGTATTCACAACGCAGACATGCAAACCGCAGTATTTGGTATTCTAGGTATTGAAGAGCAAGAGCAGCAAGAGAAGTTTGGCTTCTTACTTGATGCCCTTAAATACGGTACGCCGCCTCATGCTGGTTTGGCATTCGGTCTTGACCGTTTGGCGATGCTGCTTTGTGGAACCGAGAACATCCGTGATGTTATCGCCTTCCCTAAAACAACCGCCGCAGCTTGTCTACTTACTAACGCACCAAGCATTGCAAACCCGGCATCTCTTGAAGAGCTGGCCGTAACGGTGACAGCGGCGAAGAAAGACGCTGAATAACAACTTGCGTTGTGTCAGTGAATGAAATAAAAATGCCCCCTACTCAGTGGGCATTTTTTGTTGGTAGGTAACCATTAATGACAATTATTTTAGGGATTGATCCTGGCTCACGAATTACCGGGTATGGGGTTATTTCTCAGCAAGGTCGCCACCTTCACTATTTAGGCAGTGGCTGTATCCGTACTTCAGAAAAAGAGCTTCCTGGTCGACTAAAGCAGATTTATGCAGGTGTTTCAGAAATCATCACTCAGTTTCAGCCAGAAGTGTTTGCTATCGAGCAAGTGTTCATGGCGAAAAACCCAGATTCAGCGCTTAAACTAGGCCAGGCCAGAGGCAGTGCCATTGTCGCTGCGGTGAACGCAGATTTACCTGTGTTCGAATATTCAGCGCGTTCAATAAAACAGGCGGTGGTGGGGACCGGTGGGGCGGATAAACAACAAGTGCAACACATGGTCAAACACATGCTGAAACTCCCGGCAAAACCTCAAGCCGATGCTGCCGATGCCCTTGGCGTAGCAATCTGTCATGCCAATACCAATAAAACCTTGGCTGCATTAGCTGGCAAAGCGACGAGCGCCAAAAAAGGCCGTTATCGCTAACATTTTAACGACTATCTTTTACTGGCTATCCATCCAGTTATTTATTATCATCGCTAGACATTATTGTCTTAAAGGAATCGAGTGTGATTGGACGTCTTCGCGGCTTACTGATAGAAAAACAGCCCCCAGAGTTATTAATTGAAGTCAACGGTATTGGCTACGAAGTACAAATGCCGATGAGCTGTTTCTATGAACTTCCTGAGCTTGGTGAAGAAGCCATTATCTATACTCATTTTGTTGTGCGGGAAGATGCACAACTCTTGTATGGTTTTAATACAGTGAAAGAGCGTGCCCTTTTCAGAGAAGTCATTAAAGCCAATGGTGTTGGCCCGAAATTGGGGCTCGGTATTCTATCGGGCATGTCAGCGAGCCAGTTCGTTTCATCGGTTGAAAGAGAAGATATTTCCACATTAGTGAAGCTTCCTGGTGTTGGTAAAAAAACCGCTGAACGTTTGGTTGTCGAAATGAAAGACCGTTTGAAAGGATGGGGAGCTGGCGATCTATTTACTCCAGCGACGGACGCTGCTCCTTCAGACTCAGGGCCTGTTCATCGCGCTCAAAGTGCACAAGATGAAGCCGTGAGTGCATTATTGGCACTGGGTTATAAACCCGTACAAGCGTCTAAAGTGATTTCACAGATTGCCCGTGATGATATGACCAGTGAACAACTTATCCGTGATGCACTTAAATCTATGGTTTAAGGCATATTATAGGAATTTTACACGTTATGATTGAAGCCGATCGTTTGATTGCCCCTGACAGCCCAGTTTTTAAAGAAGAAGAGCTTATTGATAGGGCAATACGGCCTAAAAAACTCGCTGATTATAGAGGGCAGGATCACGTTAAAGATCAAATGGAAATCTTTATCAAAGCTGCCCAGTTAAGACATGAGCCTCTTGATCATCTGCTTATTTTTGGCCCACCTGGTTTAGGAAAAACAACACTGGCGAATATCGTAGCCAATGAGATGGAAGTGAACATTCGCACCACCTCTGGCCCTGTATTGGAAAAAGCAGGGGACTTGGCGGCTTTGCTGACGAACCTAGAAGAGAATGACGTTCTCTTTATTGATGAAATTCACCGACTCAGCCCAATGGTCGAAGAAGTGTTGTATCCAGCTATGGAAGATTACCAACTCGATATCATGATTGGTGAAGGCCCTGCTGCTCGTTCAATTAAAATAGATTTACCTCCATTTACCCTGATTGGCGCGACAACGCGAGCGGGTTCTTTGACATCCCCGCTGCGTGATCGTTTCGGCATTACTCAGCGCCTCGAATATTATAAAGTCCCCGACTTACAGTACATCGTTGAGCGCAGTGCTAATTGCTTGAATCTCTCTATGGAACCAGAGGGGGCTTTGGAAATTGCTCGCCGTGCTCGAGGGACTCCCCGTATCGCAAACCGCCTGTTGCGCCGAGTTCGCGACTACGCGGAAGTGAAAGGGGATGGCCATATCAGTGAAGCGATTTCTGACAAAGCGTTGAACATGCTTGATGTGGATGCGCAAGGGTTTGACTACATGGATAGAAAGCTTCTGTTAGCCATTATGGAAAAGTTTGGTGGCGGTCCGGTGGGGCTAGATAACATGGCCGCGGCTATCGGTGAAGAGAAAGACACCATTGAAGATGTATTGGAACCGTACCTGATCCAACAAGGCTATTTACAACGCACTCCAAGGGGGCGAATTGCAACCGACAGAGCTTACCTTCATTTCGGAATCGATAAATAAAAAGAGCTTAGGGCCAAATACCGATCAACACGCCCTAGCGTTAAAGTGATCGGCTGAACGATCCTCTAGGGAGGTAAAAATCCAAATGTTTTTTATGCATTTGGATTTTTTATGGGTGTGTCCCAAGCCTGAACGTGATAAATCTCATCTCGGTTTAAGCCATCGCCTTGATCTTTGTCTTTCCAGTGTTTGTGATGTTGAGCGACGGGTTAATGACTTGTTGGGCGAAATGCGACTTCACTACTCAATCAACGACGAACTACGATCTTTCTTGGAATAAGTTCAACGCCGGGGTTATATCGTTTTTGTGAGGCGTTGAGTGCTTGTTCTAACGCACTGTCACAGATCAAATCAAACTGCTGGGGTAAAGAGTTTATCTTGAAAGGCAAAAAGTCGAGTAAGCGATTATCACCAAAGGTCGCTAACTTTATTTTCGTCATCAACTCCGGTTTTTCTGAAAACACGTCAAGCACACCCTCTAACAACGTATAAGAAGTCGTTACAATGGCATCGGGCATTTGAGCCGATTCAATCCAGTGTTTCAGTTGAGCATAGCCGTCTTGTCGGTTGAAGTGTTCGCCATAACCAGACAGTGTCTGGACATTCCTTTCTTTCGCTGCGGATTCAAACCCTAGTTGGCGCTCTTTCGATATATTAAGATCGGGTAACGCCCCAATAAGCCCAACCATGTTTGTGTTGGAATCAATAACCGACTGGGTTAATTCAAACGCTGCATCATAGTCTTCACTGACAATACACGCGAAGTGTTCGTCATCCAAGGGTCGGTCAATCGCAATGACTGGGGTACCTGCTTGCTGAATGGCTAAGTAGAAATCATTGGCGTCTGGAAGGGCACTGGCGACAAAAAGTGCATCGATGCGTCTTGATATGAGCGCCTCGGTGACATTTTTTTCAGTGTCAGGATCGTCATCAGAACAACCAATTAATATCTGGTAGCCAGCTTTGCGAGAGTTTTGCTCTAAGATTTTAGCAATGCGCGCGTAACTGGTGTTTTCCAAGTCTGGGATAATTAAGCCAAATGAACGGCTGTTTCCTGCGCGTAGCGATGATGCGGCGTGGTCAGGGCGGTAGTTATGCTCTTGAACAACGGCAATGACTTTTTGCTGAGTTTTTTGAGAAATTCGGTATTTCTGGGCCTTACCATTAATGACATAACTCGCCGTCGTCTTAGATACCCCTGCCAATTTTGCGATTTCATCTAACGTCATTATGGATCCTTTTTGTGCCATTGATCATAAAAATACGATCTTACGTTGAGCAAGAGTTGCATTATACGCTGAATCGATTCAGTATAAAAGCTGAAAGGATTCAGCAGAGTTCTCAATCTTGAATTTTATGAGCTGTGTTGTTTCTTGCTAACATTGAAGATGACAAAAACTTCTTTGTTAGTTTTTTTTAGATAAAAGCTGAATCGATTCAGCATCTGATGAAATCAAATAACACTGAGGCAGCAGCTATGCTCGAATTGACACTAGATGACATTACTTTAAACCAGTCTTTTAATAACAAGACTGAGGCTATCCAAGCCATTGCGTTAGATTTATCTGGCAAGGGTTATGTTGAAGATGGCTATGTTGAAGGAATGCTGGCGCGCGAATCTCAACATTCTACTTATCTGGGGAATGGTATCGCGATCCCTCATGGTACGACTCAAACACGCGATTTGGTGAAACAAACAGGGGTGTCACTGCATCATTTTCCGCAGGGAATGAGCTGGGGCGATGGAAATATTGTTTATGTTGCTATTGGTATTGCTGCTCAATCTGATGAGCACCTTGGCATATTGAAGCAACTGACCCATGTTTTATCGAATGAGAATGTTGAGTTATTGCTCAAGCAAGCCAGTACTAAAGATCAATTGATCGCTATTTTGAATGGCGATGCGCAAAGCGACAAGAACCAAAGCAGTTTTTCATTTTCTGCTTCTCTTATTCAACGTGAGTTCCCCGCGACCGATATGATTCAGATGAGCGCTGTCGCCAGTGGGTTGCTGCGCAATCAAGGCTGCGTCGACGCTGAATTTATTTCCGACGTAATTAATAAAGCGCCAACATCTCTGGGCGATGGCTTGTGGTTAGTCAGCAGTGATTGTTCGGTGAATCAAACAGGAATGGCTTTTGTTTCAGCGGCGCAGCCATTTGAAATGAACCATCAGCCAGTGAAAGCTCTACTGGTTATTTCAGCCTGTAATCAGCGCCATAAACCCGTTCTTGAACAGTTAACAGAGCTGGTATTTTCAAAGCAGCAAAAATCATTATTTACTCTGTCAGAAGATCAGCTGGTGGCGCTGTTCGTACGTGATGACAATCAAACTGAAGAGATGTCAGATAACGCGGTCTTAGAGTCGAACCCAATGAATAGCGAACTCGTCAATAGCGGTGAATTTACGATTCGAAATGCCCACGGCCTGCACGCGAGACCAGGCGCTATGCTCGTTGCTGAAGCGAAAAAATTTGAGTCGACGATTAAAGTCGCCAACCTCAATGGTGACAGAGAGGAAGTGAATGCGAAGAGTCTTATGAAGGTCATTTCATTGGGGGTTAAGCATGGTTACACGCTCAAATTTACGGCCGATGGGCCAGATTCAAAACAAGCCATAGAAGCGATAGGTAAAGCGATTCAATCCGGTCTGGGTGAAGGGTGAGAGAGTGATGACAATGAAAACAAGTAAAGTCGTAACGGTCACTTTGAATCCGGCGCTTGATCTTACTGGGCACTTACCGTCTATCTATCCCGGTGGTGTCAGCCTGGTCGATGAAGGTTCACTTCACGCGGCAGGTAAAGGCGTAAATGTGGCCAAGGTGCTATCAGAGCTTGGGGCTGAGGTCACGGTCACCGGATTCTTAGGGACTGATAACCAAGAAATGTTTTGTCAGCTGTTTGAACAGATTGGCGCAACCGACAAGTTCGTTAGGGTTCCTGGTTCAACTCGTATTAACGTCAAGCTGGTTGAACAATCGGGCAGTGTCAGTGACATCAACTTCCCGGGTGTAGAAGTGACTCCTCAAGCTGTACTTGAGTTTGAAAAAACATTGTTGGATTTAGCTGAAGATCATGACTATTTCGTGATAGCGGGAAGCTTGCCTCCCGGTATTTCCCCTGAGCTTTGCGCAAGTTGGATTAAAAAACTGCGTTCATTAGGAAAAAAAGTCATTTTTGATAGCAGCCGAAATGCATTAGCTCAAGGCATTGATGCGAGCCCGTGGTTGATAAAGCCTAACGAAGAAGAACTGTCACAGGTTATGGGACTTTCTTTATCTAGTCCTAACGAGTGTCGAACCGCCGCAGAAACGCTGGCCGAAAAGCGCATAGAGAACATTGTTATCTCAATGGGAGCGGATGGCGTTATGTGGCTAAATCAAGGCGAGTGGCTCCATGCAAAACCACCCAAAATGAAGGTGGTGAGTACAGTCGGTGCTGGAGATACGCTGGTAGCGGGCCTCTGTTGGGGCCACATGCAACAGATGAACAAAACCGAATTACTTCAATTTTCCACCGCTTTGTCTGCCTTAGCGGTGACACAAATAGGCGTTGGAATACCCTCAAAAGAACAACTACACACTCTACAGACGCAAACTCAGATAGACATCATAAGCCAATAGCTAACGGCTATTAGGCCAACAAGGAAAAGGGTCAACATTATGAAAATTGCCATCATTACCGCTTGCCCAAGTGGTGTTGCCAACAGTGTTATTGCCGCTGGTTTATTGCAAAAAGCAGCAGAAACATTAGGCCATGATACCGTGACTGAATGTCACTCAAGCGTTATCGATAATGCGCCATTAACACCGCAACAAATCGCGGATGCCGATATTGTCGTTATCGCTGCCAACACGCCGGTTGATACGGCTCGCTTCATTGGAAAGCGCGTTTACCAAGCGACGATTTCAGATTGTACTGCCGATGCGGTGGCGTTCTTAACCTCTGCTATTGCGGATGCGAATGAACTTCAATCGAATCAAGCTAATCGCTTAGAGCATGAGTCAGGTGTAGAAGTAGCAACCCAAGTAGCGGGAAAGGTAACGGAAAAAGTAGCGAAGAACATTGTCGCGATAACCGCTTGTCCCACTGGAGTAGCGCACACTTTTATGGCGGCAGAAGCGCTGGAAAAAGAGAGTGCTCGACTAGGCCACACTATTAAAGTTGAAACTCGGGGATCCGTAGGGGCTAAGAACCAGTTAACGGATCAAGATATTGAACAGGCTGACCTGGTTATTATTGCCGCCGATATTGAAGTGCCTTTGGATCGTTTCAATGGCAAAGCGCTTTATAAAACCAGCACAAGTCTAGCTCTGAAGAAAACAGAGCAAGAGATCAGCAAGGCCTTTGCAAATGCCACACCATACCAACACCGTGGTAGTGCAAATCAGTCAACCGCCGGTGAAGAGAAAAAAGGCGCTTATAAGCATCTTATGACCGGGGTATCTCACATGCTACCTGTCGTGGTTGCAGGTGGTTTGATCATTGCGCTTTCGTTTGTTTTTGGTATTGAAGCCTTTAAGGAAGAAGGAACATTAGCCGCGGCATTGATGACTATTGGTGGAGGCTCTGCCTTTGCTTTGATGATTCCAGTACTCGCTGGGTTCATTGCCTTTTCCATTGCGGATCGTCCGGGTCTTGCCCCTGGTTTGATTGGCGGTATGTTAGCAAGTTCAACCGGAGCCGGTTTTCTTGGTGGTATTGCTGCGGGGTTCATTGCGGGTTATTCCGCGAAACTCATCGCTGACAAAGTCTCTCTTCCTCAATCTATGGAAGCGCTGAAACCGATATTGATCATTCCATTTGTGGCAAGTTTGTTCACCGGTCTTGTGATGATCTACATCGTTGGCGGTCCTGTTTCTGGAATTATGTCAGCGATGACGGATTTTCTAAACAACATGGGATCAGCGAACGCGGTACTTCTAGGTGTAATTCTTGGTGCAATGATGTGCTTTGACTTAGGTGGCCCAATCAACAAGGCAGCTTATACATTTGGTGTGGGTCTATTGGCATCACAAACGTATGCGCCAATGGCTGCCATTATGGCCGCGGGTATGGTTCCGGCTTTAGGCATGGGCCTTGCGACGTGGTTAGCAAAAGATAAGTTTGAAGCGGGTGAACGAGAAGCAGGTAAAGCCTCGTTTGTTCTTGGATTGTGTTTTATTTCTGAAGGTGCGATTCCATTTGCTGCAAAAGATCCGATGCGTGTTATTCCAGCGTGTATGGCAGGCGGAGCATTAACGGGGGCACTTTCGATGCTGTTTGGCGCTCAACTGATGGCACCGCACGGTGGTTTATTTGTGTTGCTTATCCCTGGTGCCATTTCTCCAATACTGATGTACTTAGTGGCAATAGCGGCAGGTACAGCGGTGACTGGGTTTGGTTATGCGTTTTTAAAGCAAAGAGAATCAAGCAAAGAGGCAGCGGTCGCGTAAGAATAACAGTAAAGTAAGAGCTCTCAGACTCACCACTACCGTTTAATTTCGATGCTTTCCCCCCTAGAAACAGGCATCACAGCGCTACTTCGGTAGCGCTTTTTTAGTTATCTTGTGATGAAGATTTCAGTTGAACCCATTTTAAGGCACCATTGGTTTCAAAGTCATTCGCTTCTTTGCAGATCATGTAATGCTCGCCGACCTGAAGGATAGCCCCTAATGAGTAGGCTTGGTCTTGGTAATAGCAAACCCGTTTTGCTGCGCTTGCGCCATCAACGGCAATGATGCTTTTCCCCGGTGTTGAAATGACTTTTGCATTTAATGGAAGCGCGATCATTGCAACGATAAAGGTCATTGAAACGATAGAAGTGAGCGCAATCAGTGGATATTTTATCATTCAAATCGTCCTTACTGGTTTCATTTAATCCCACTGCCTTTGATATCTAGGTAGCATACTCTCGTTGCCTAAGATCCCACCTTGATGAACATAGATCAGCGTTTTGTCTTCTAAGTATTGTCTATGTTTGAGCAAACAGCGCCACATCATCGGATCATAGAGTAAATCAAACTCGACATAAGTATCGTCGAGTAATTGCTGCCAAATCAAATAGTCTTCATGATCAAGCTTTCCAAAGTGATGCTTGCTGTCTAACGTCAGGATTTCAGGGTGGTTGTGAGGCTCTAATTCATGAAACTGTTGTGTCAAATAATCACGGCCACCGACACAAGGGCAGGTCAGTACATCAATCCCATGTGGCTTTAAATATTGGCTTAGATAGAGCGATGTGGTGCCTGTTCCTGATGGTAGAGCCACAACACAACGTTGGCTACTGTCGTATCTCGCCCATTGCAAAAGTTCCTCTGCAAGCTCAGTCACGCCTAATGCGGCCGAAGTTGAACGTCCACCTTCTGGGACAACAATACAACGCTCGTTGGGCTGACGAACCTGAGCAATGAAATCCGCAGGGTGAAGAGGCGTCGAAATCACGTCTTTTACTGCAATGACCTTTGCCCCTAAATCCAGTGCACCTCGATAATTACCGATAGGCGTTTTCTTGAGCCAATGGGGAATATGATCAACATAAAATTCAAGTTGCCACCCTTTAATGCTTGCAAGGGCAGCAAGGGAATACAGCGAGTTGGCTTGAGCAGAACCATAGCCAATAATTGTGGTAATCGTTTCGTCGTTGTTATTCAGTAGCCACTTGAATTTTCGAGCTTTATTACCGCTAAACTGGCTGTGAAGCTTATCGTCTCTCTTGAGGAAAAACGCAATATCTTGAAAGCGATGTTGAGTGACGGGAGAATTATTTAGGATCATGGAAAGGCTCAAGAGTGTGACATTGGGGAAGTATATCAATCTTGTCGCCATTTTTCCTATTGCTCCGTCGCTATTTGCTCCGCAGCTATTTGCTTGCGTCGAAACCACAAACCACAACATCAGGATAAAATAATAGAATAAAATAAAAACAGCAGAATAAAAAAAGCCCAGAACAATCAGGTTCTGGGCAGATACAAACATAGGAGTTAATATGAAAAAGCAGTTTAAACGGTAGTGGCAGTATAAAAACAAGTCTGACGGCCAGTGAAACTCTTAAAACTCTGCCAACTACACTTAGTAAGACCCGCCTTTCCCAAAACAGTTCCATCATTTTGTAATAAAAATCGAAGTTTTTTTAACTCTTTTATTTTCAATAAATTAAAGCGTTACGCACTATTCTGGTCAGACCAATGGTCATAAATGTGATGTTAATAGCTTGTTAATCATGTTTTCGATCTGTATATTTCAAACAGATGTTTAATACGAGCGATTGAAATGGCAGCCAAAAACGATACCAAAAATAAAATTCTAGATGTGGCGGAAGTGCTGTTCTCGGAGCAAGGGTTTAATGACACGTCATTAAGAACGATTACGAGCAAAGCAGGCGTGAACTTGGCGTCGGTTAACTATCACTTTGGCGATAAGAAAACCTTAGTTAGAGCTGTCATCGACCGATACTTAGAAGCGTTTATGCCAGCACTTGAGCAGTCGTTGGAATCGCTTAATGAACGCAGCGATTTTGAAGTGGCTGATGTATTCGAATCGTTACGTCAGCCGTTAAGGGCTCTCAACAGTGTGAGACCAGACGGAACAAGTCGATTTATGCTGCTTATTGGTCGTGGATACACCGACGTGCAGGGGCATTTGCGCTGGTTCATCACCACACGTTATCAAGGCGTTTTGTCTTTGTTCACTCAATCTGTGCTTAAGGCGAACCCTAATTTAACTCAAGAAACTCTGTTCTGGCGTCTTCATTTTACGCTTGGAACTTGCGTATTTACTATGGCATCTAGCCAGGCGTTGGCTGAGATAGCCGAAAACGATTTTGGCACCAAAGTGGATTCTAAAGCGGTGGTTGATCGGCTCATCCCTTACTTGTCAGCAGGGGTCGCAGCCCATTAATTAAACGCCAGTTAACTCAACTGAAACAAAAGACGAATAAATATAAAAACCTAATAAATATAAAAACACACCAACACGTGAACAAAAGGATATGAATATGTGCTCTCTACGAAGAAAATGGGTCAGTGATCCCGCTTTTGAATTTTTTAAGAAAGTTCTACCACCATTATCCAATACGGAAAAAGAAGCGATGGAAGCCGGAAGTGTCTGGTGGGATGGGGAGCTGTTTTCTGGTAACCCTGATTTTTCGAAGCTTCATCAGTATCCTGCGCCAAGCTTGACTGATGAAGAGCAAGCTTTTATGGATAACGAGCTAGAAACTCTGTTGTCGATGCTTGATGACTATCAAATTGTCAAAAAGGACCGCGATCTTCCTAAAGATGTCTGGGATTACTTACGTAAAGAGCGGTTCTTTTCTCTCATCATTTCTAAGCAATATGGTGGTCGTGAATTTTCAGCGCTTGCCAATTCAACCATCGTCTCTCGCATTGCGACTCGCAGCATCAGTGCTGCGGTTACCGTGATGGTACCGAATTCTCTTGGGCCAGGTGAGTTACTTTCTCACTACGGTACGCAAGGCCAAAAAGACTACTGGTTGCCACGTTTAGCCGACGGTACCGATATCCCATGTTTTGCATTAACGGGGCCTGAAGCGGGTTCGGATGCCGGGAGCATTCCCGATCAAGGTACCGTATGCTACGGCACTCATGAAGGTAAAGAGGTGCTTGGCATTCGCTTGAACTGGAACAAGCGTTACATCACGTTAGCGCCTGTTGCTACCGTGCTTGGTTTGGCTTTTAAACTAAACGATCCCGACCACCTACTGGGCGACAAAGAAGAGCTGGGGATCACTTGTGCGCTTATTCCGACTTCGCATGAGGGTGTGCAGGTGGGTGAACGCCATGACCCTATCGGTTTGGCGTTCATGAATGGCCCAACTCGTGGCAAGGATGTGTTCATTCCAATTGAGTGGCTCATTGGCGGCTCTGAATACGCAGGCAAAGGCTGGAGAATGTTGGTGGAATGCCTGTCAGCGGGGCGTGGTATTTCTTTACCGGCTCTGGGCACGGCACTTGGTCATCTCACCTCTCGTACTACGGGTGCTTATGCGTATGTGCGTAAACAATTTGGTATGTCGATTGGTAAGTTTGAAGGTGTGGCGGAATCGCTAGGGCGCATCGGCGGGATGACTTACCTTCTTGAGGCGACACGAACGTTAACAACCACGTCTTTAGACATGAAAGAAAAGCCAGGCATTGTTACCGCCATTGCTAAATACCATATGACAGAAATCGCAAGAACCATTATGAATGACTCAATGGATATTCATTCTGGTCGTGCGATTCAAGAAGGCCCGATGAACTATCTGACGTCGGCTTATCTGGGTGTGCCAGTCGCGATAACGGTAGAGGGCGCGAACATTCTTACGCGTAACTTGATGATTTTTGGTCAAGGTGCGACACGTTGTCACCCTTACGTACTTAAAGAAATGGAAGCGGCGGCGAACCCTGATGAAAAAGAAGGGGCAAAAGCGTTTGATAAGTTGCTGTTTAAACATATTGGGCATGCGACCAAAAATACCCTTGGCGCCTTTGGTGCAGGGTTAACCGGATCGCGCTTTATTAAAGCCGAAATGAGTGGACCCACTCAGGTTTATTACAAAGATTTGACTCGCCTTAGTCGTGCACTCGCGGTCAGTGCCGATTTTGCTATGTTGACACTCGGTGGCGATTTGAAACGTAAAGAGATGATTTCAGCGCGTTTAGGTGATGGCCTGAGCTATCTCTACATGGCGTCTGCTGTATTGAAAAAGTACGAAGACGAAGGCCGTCAGCAGCAAGATTTAGACTACGTGCATTACGCCATTCAACACTGTTTCCATAAAGGTGCTGAGGCGTTGCAAGAAGCGTATCGAAACTTCCCACAAAAAATGGTCGGGCGTTTACTCAAATTGCTTGTATTTCCATTGGGGAATCACTTCGACAAACCAAGTGACCAGTTAGCGGTCAAACTTGCTGAAAGTGTCATGACGCCGGGCGCATGCCGAGATCGATTGACTCACTTATGTTATGTCGGAGACAGTGAAGATGACAGCGTAGGTCTAATGGAAAAAGCGTTCCTAGCTATGTACGACATTAAGAGCCTAGAGAGAAAGCTCAATAAAGCGGTTAAGGCAGGCAAAGTGGTTCGCAAAGCGCCATTAACGGAAAAACTAGCACAAGCGTTGGCGGCTGAAGTGCTTACGCAGGAAGAAGTCGATACGATTGTTGCGGCGGATAGACTTCGCTACAAAGCGATTCAAGTCGATGACTTTAGCCATGATTACAGTGAAGTGAGAACACACAAAAACAATCAACCTAAGCTCAACAGTGTTGCCTAGTTTTTGGTTGTTATCATAAATTATCACTAAATCGCAAGGGGCCTCTGAATCAGAGGTCCTTTTTCATGGCTGGAATCATTCGTATGAGATAGTGAAATCGAATAGTGGGATCGAATAGTGGGATCGAACAGTTAAATCTAATCTTTAAAGTAATGATAAAAGCACAAATTGAATCAGAGTCACGCTTGAGTGATCCAACCACTTGTCTATTTTCCCTGTTTTTGCAGAAACTTGATGCGATTTAGTCGTGAACCTTTTATTCTAGCGATGATTTTTTAAGGAAGTTGAATATGATCATCAAACCTCGAATTCGTGGATTTATCTGTACCACAACACACCCTGTGGGCTGTGAAGCAAACGTAAAAGAACAAATTGCCTACACTAAAGCGCAAGGTCCAATTCAAAATGCACCAAAACGTGTATTGGTGGTTGGTTCTTCTAGTGGCTACGGTCTATCTTCTCGCATTGCGGCTGCATTTGGCGGCGGTGCTTCTACTATCGGTGTTTTCTTTGAAAAAGAAGGGACTGAGCGTAAAACCGGTACCGCTGGTTTTTACAACGCAGCGGCATTTGACAAGCTCGCTCGTGAAGAAGGCTTGTATTCTAAAAGCTTGAACGGCGATGCGTTTTCAAACGAAGCGAAGCAAAAAGCGATTGAGCTTATCAAGGAAGACCTAGGTCAGATTGATATGGTGGTTTACTCGCTAGCGTCACCAGTACGTAAGTTGCCAGAAACCGGTGAGCTGATCCGTTCAGCACTGAAACCTATTGGTGAAACGTATACAGCAACGGCTGTTGATACCAATAAAGATTTGATTATTGAAGCGTCAGTCGAGCCTGCAACAGAAGAAGAAATTAAAGACACGGTTACCGTGATGGGCGGCGAAGACTGGGAACTTTGGATCAATGCGCTTTCTGAAGCGGGTGTTCTTGCTGACGGTTGTAAAACGGTCGCTTATAGCTACATTGGAACTGAACTGACTTGGCCTATCTATTGGGAAGGCGCGTTAGGTAAAGCGAAAATGGACCTAGACCGTGCTGCGAATGAGCTTAATGAAAAGCTCTCAGCAACCGGTGGCAGTGCGAATGTGGCTGTTCTGAAGTCTGTGGTTACGCAAGCAAGCTCGGCGATTCCTGTGATGCCACTTTACATCGCTATGGTATTCAAAAAAATGCGTGAAGAAGGTGTTCATGAAGGTTGTATGGAACAGATCTATCGCATGTTTAGCCAGCGTTTATATAAAGAAGATGGCAGCGCTCCAGAAGTAGATGAAGCGAACCGCCTACGTCTTGACGACTGGGAACTGCGTGAAGACATTCAAAAGCATTGTCGTGAATTATGGCCTGAAGTCACCTCTGAGAATCTGAAAGATTTGACCGATTACGTTGAATACAAAGAAGAGTTCTTAAAGCTATTCGGCTTTGGTGTTGAAGGTGTTGATTACGAAGCGGATGTTAACCCAGCGGTGGAATCAGACATCATCGCTATTTAATATCTAGTTAAAGCTAAGTGACCGTCAATCTACCCAAATAGGATTGATAGAGTTTATTTAGAGACTAAAAAGGCGCTCACTGAGCGCCTTTTTTAGGTCTTACTGTAATGATTTCGCTGTTCTTTGTGTTTCTATTCGGTATTTTTTCTTTCTAGCTTTCTAGCTTTCTAGCTTTCTAGCTTTCTAGCGCTTCACTTTCATCTTTCTATTTTTAATAAGCGACCATCAACTAATGATAATCAGAACGGTTCCGGCAAGCGTCATAAGAATATTGGCAATGGCATAGGTACCTGCATAGCCTAGCGCAGGGATGGTTGATTTCGCATAATCATTCACGATATCCATAGCCGGAGCACAGGTTCTAGCACCGATAATGGCACCAAATAGTAAA
Organism: Vibrio sp. YMD68; assembly: GCF_029958905.1. Taxonomy (NCBI): domain Bacteria; kingdom Pseudomonadati; phylum Pseudomonadota; class Gammaproteobacteria; order Vibrionales; family Vibrionaceae; genus Vibrio; species Vibrio sp. YMD68. The sequence continues at coordinate 1,297,152 of NZ_CP124614.1, forward strand.
GCGCGGTTCATTTTAAGAACATAAGCGCCAACCAGGTAAGCGATCGCAACGGGAACCACGCTGACTAGAAACGCGAGACCGATGATTTGTGGACCGACTTGAGATAGGTGTTCGAAAATCTTGCCCCCAGCACTTAACCCAATACCCACCATGAAAATCATAAGCCCTAAGTCTTTGACCATATTCAATGCACCTTGTGGAACATAACCAAAAGTCGGGTGGTTGGCACGCAGAAACCCAAGGGTAATCCCTGAAAGAAGCAGTCCTACCGCGTTACCTAACCCAAAGGAAACCTGACCAAATGTCATGGTGATCAAGCCGAACATTAAACCAAGAATGAAGAAGCTACAGAACGCCAGCAAATCGGCGATTTGGCTATGAATTGAGATAAAACCGATTTTTTCAGCAAGACCTAGAACTCGGCTTTTTTCGCCACTGACCTGTAATACATCGCCTTTAGCAAGAACGATGTCTAAGTCCATTGGCATTTCAATTTGAGCACGCACCACTCGGTTGAGGAAACAGCCAAATTCAGAGAGGTTGAGCTCTGAGAGTCTTTTCCCAACCATACTGTCACTCTTTACAACAATCTCTTCCTCAACAATTCTTAGGTCAAGTAAGTCTCGGTCGAATACCTCTTTGCCGTTGCGAAAGCTTGGATCCAGACGCGCATGGCTGTCTGGAAAACCAACCAGAGCGATTTCATCACCTTCTTGTAATATCGCGTCACCATCGGGGTGGGCGAGAATGCCATTGCGACGAATACGTTCGATATAACAGCCTGTCTGACGATAGATACCCAGTTCACGTAGGTTCTTGCCGTCTGTCCATGCAATGAGCTCAGAGCCGACTCGGTAAGCACGAATGATCGGTAAATAGACCTTACGCTGACTAGAGCTTCCAATGCCTCGTTCTTGTGCGATTTGCTGCGCAGAGTCAGACAGGTTTTGCTTCTGTAATTTGGGTAATAGCTTGGCAAAAGTGATCATGCTGATCAAACCCACGAGGTAGGCCATCGCGTATCCCACGGATAGGTTCTCCATGACCAGAGTCAGATCCATATTTCTTGGTATCGTTGCTAACCCGGTGGTTATGGCATCTTGCGCACCGACGAGCACGGGTGTTGCTGTTAGAGCTCCAGCCATCATTCCAGCGGCCATGCCATAATCAAGCCCGAACAAACGAGAGGCAAAGTGAGTAATTGACAGAGCGGTAGACAATACCACTAAACTCAGGATGAAATAATGCTTTCCATCGCGGAAGAAAATACCAAAAAAATTCGGTCCTGCTTCAATACCAACACAGTAGATAAAGAGCATAAAACCGATAGTTAGGGCTTCTGGGCTAAATGAAAAGCCTAAGTGGCCCATGATCAATGACGTAATGAGGACACCGATTGAATTGCCAAGCTGAAAACTGCCGAAACGGATTTTTCCGAACGCCAAGCCCGATGCTAAGGCGACGAAGATAAGTAGGATGGGGTTTTGCTCTAGTAATTGTATAACGTCAATATTCACGATTGGCTCTTGTTGCAAGAACTGGGGTTGTTTAAGTGGGGGGATTGTAGCGGATTATGCTCAAAAGATAAGTGAGTTTTTTTATAATTTGCAATTACTTCACATAGGGCAAGTAAAACAAAACCTGCCACTGTGGGCAGGTTTATCATTTGCAAGGGGGCAAGCCGTTTTGCAAAGGGTTAGGCGGTTTAGCTAAATAGGCCTAAATGCTCTTTTGCGTATGCTTCGAAGTCATCACAACCACCGATGTGGTCTTGGTCTACAAAGATTTGTGGAACCGTTTCAACGGGCTTACCGACCGTCTTTTCTAGATCCGCTTTGCTGATGCCTTCAGCATGAATATCAACATAGCGATAATTGAAGTCATCACGATTCGCTTTAAGCGTCTCTGCGTGTTCTTTAGCACGAACACAATATGGGCATGCTGGGCGACCAAAAATAACAACGAACATAACTTTTTCTCCTTTATTCTGATAGGTGCAACTATGCCCCAATCTTTTCTGGAAATAAAGAAGCAATTGCCTCTTGCTACGATAGGGAATACCTATTGATCTCGTTCAGGAGATGAAAGAAATGATGTCGGTGAGCATTCCGCGTGATGTGCCGCAAAAATACCTACTTTTGGTCGGGGCATTATCCAGCAAGTTGCACTCGGTCAAACAAATTATTCGTTGATGAGTGCAAGCTAAAAAGAGATTAAATTTCATCTTGAAAGAGGGATGCAGTATGTTTCAGTTCATGACATCGACTCGAATTATCTTCGGAGAAGGCGCTCTACAGTCCTCACTATCAGTACTGAATCAATACGGTTATAGCGTTCTATTGGTGACCGGAAAAGATCAGTCTCGTTCAGATATTCTGATCTCGTACCTAAAGGCACAAAACATGCGCTATCAGCATGTGAGTATCTTGGGGGAGCCGAATATCACTATGGTTGAAGAAACGTCAGTGGTTGGACGAAAGTTTAAACCGGATATGGTCGTCAGCATAGGAGGAGGGAGTGTTATTGACATGGGAAAAGCCCTAGCAGCGATTATCCCTAACCAAGGAGATGTGTACGACTACGTTGAAGTCGTCGGTCGGAGTGTCCCTTTGAAAACCAAGCCTCTTCCTTTTATTGCCATCCCTACTACGGCGAGCAGTGGTTCGGAAGTCACCCGTAACGCGGTGCTTCGCTCAGGACAAGATAAAGTCAAAGTCAGTTTACGCAGCCCCGATATGCTCGCTGATGTCGCCATTGTTGACCCGACCCTTACCTATGGAACCGATGTCCATACTTCGGCTCGAGGCGCCATGGACGCGTTTACTCACTTAATGGAGGCTTATGTCTGTGGCGACCCAAATCCGTTAACGGATATGGTGTGTGAGGAAGGGTTACGCAAGTTGTCTCATTCGGTTATCGCGGCGTGCCGACGGGATGATTATACGGCCAGAGCTGACCTGTCGTTTGCTGCGATGCTAGGTGGCATGGCTATGACTAACGCGAAACTGGGGGCTGCTCATGGGCTTGCTGCGGCATTGGGGGGTAAACTGAATGCGCCACACAGTGTGATCACTAGTCGTCTTGCACCTTATGTGATGAAAGAGAATATTGAAGCGGCGAAAGACGCGGGCCGAAAAGATGTTTTGAAACGCTATATCAGGCTAGCACAATTGGTCACCGGGAGAACAAACGTACATGTAGAAGATGGCGTACTGTGGGTGCAGATGATGCTTGATAAGTTGGAGTTGCCTGTGCTGAGTGAGTATGGCGTTTGTTCAACGTCATTCGATAAGGTTGCCGAGGATGCTCTGATGTCGGTTGCAATTAAAGGAAATCCGTTACCGTTAACGAAAGAACGCCTAGTCTATATACTGGATCAAGTGTGCCATTGTTCGGGTGATTGTCATGGTGAGCAAACAGAGCGAACCAGTAAGGTCGAAATCTTAACGAATTCTGTGGAAGAAAAGCTAACCTAATTGAATCGAAACCTTTATTTAGTTGACCTTCTTATCGCTCTTGAAATGGGAGGGGTATAGAAAAGAAAACTTATCGCTCTTGAAATGGGAGGGGTATAGAAAAGAAAAAACGGAGCTTAAAGAAAGCTCCGTTTATTTTAATACTGATTCATCTTATCAAATCGAGAATCTTTTAACGCGTCTTTTACGCGCTTGAGGTTTTCTCTAAATCCTGTCCCACGACGTAGCGTGAATCCGGTTGCGAGCACATCAATCACCGTCATTTGTACCACTCGGCTTGCCATTGGCATGTACACATCAGTGTCTTCAGGTACATCCAATGTAATTGATAGAGAGCTAGCTTTATCAAGAGGGGAGTCTTTCGCCGTAATTGAGATGACGGTAGCACCGTTCTCACGCGCCAAGTGAGCAATCTCAACCTGACTTTTAGTACGCCCAGTATGTGAAATCAGGACAATCACGTCATTGTCCGAGCTATTGATGCAACTCATACGTTGCATAACGATATCTTCAAAACACGTAATCGGGATATTAAAACGAATGAACTTGTTTTGCGCGTCTTTTGCAACGGCTGAAGAAGCGCCTAAACCAAAGAAAGAGATACGTTTAGCTTGAGTTAAAAGGTCAACCGCGCGATTAATTTGCATCGCATCAAGGCTATTCTTTGCAACGTCAAGGCAAGCCATCGTAGACTCGAAAATCTTATGGGTATAAGCATCTGGGCCATCATCTTCTTCGACGTTACGATTGACGTAAGGTGTACCGTTAGCGAGGCTTTGAGCTAAATGCAGCTTAAAGTCAGGAAAACCTTTCGTGTCTAGTCGACGACAGAAGCGGTTAACTGTTGGCTCACTTACGTCCGCCATTTTTGCAAGCGTAGCAATACTAGAGTGGATCGCTATTTGTGGGGAAGCCATAATCACTTCGGCCACTTTACGCTCAGATTTGCTAAAATTTTCTAGGTTCTTTTGAATTTTTTCTAATGTGTTCATAGTGTTCACGAGGGCTAGAGAACAACTCGCTGATCATCTTGCTATTAAGGGTCGAATTGTAACGGTCACAACCAAAATAATAGATCAGCGCCATAGGACGAGTATAAACCTAAGCAAAAGGTTTACCTGCGGGCAATTGGTGAGAATATGACAAACCTCAAACTAAATTTCAATTTTTAAAGGAAATTTGAACGAAAATTGAAATTTTGTGCTTTAACACAATCAATTCTGACACTGTAGTTACATTAAGTAGAAAGAAATTTTCACTTTTCAAACTAGCACTAGGTAGTTTGACATATTTGCTCGGTCAATAGTTTGATTTCATTCATTAAAAAAGGCGCTTTGTTCGCGATTTCTCTTTGCTCGAAGAGAATAGCGTTCAAAATGTCATACGTTGTTAATGGATTAGCGAGCACAACACGAAAAACAATAGTGTCTAGGTGATTGAGCTCTTTTGGGTTTAACTGAGTTCGAGATACGAACGACTTACCGGTTTCCCGCTGCCTTTTCTGAATGAACTTGGTTAACTCATTCAGCAGTGAATTAAGCTGCTCTGCCTGTTCATGATTAGTCGGTTCTTGGTTTGCAATTTCTAATGCCTGTTTTACGAACTCAGGTACGTAGCGATAGGTAAGAAGACACAGCTCTGGTTTTGAAATAAGTTGAAAATCAGGCTGAGCATCAATAAGGTCGGCAAAATACTGGGCTTTTTCGATGCTTTGGTCGATAAGCAGTTCGTACCCTGGTCTGCTGATGATGTGCATACTGGCATAAACCAGCATAGCCATACCAGAGCGAGATCCCTCCAGTGTATGTGTCCCTAAATCTTTCGAGCCTTTTCGTAGAATATACTGCGCGTGATGTTCAATCGAGCGCATTGCATCTGGATTTTTAAACAGAACCATACCTGCGCCCATTGGAATATACAGTTGCTTGTGAGCATCAATGGTCACTGAGTCGGCGAGTTCAATACCGTCGAGCAATTGGCGGTAATTGTTCGACATTAACGTTGCGCCACCCCATGCCGCATCAACGTGAAAATGGCACTGCTCTTGCTGACAAATTTCGGCAATCGCTTTGAGAGGATCGACATTGCCTGTTTCTGTCGTGCCTGCGACACCGACGACCGCGAAAGGCTTAATATTCTGTTGTTTAAGTTGAGCAAATTTGTCTTTTAAATCGCGGGTGCACAAGCGATTATTTTCGTCTGTTTTTACTGAAACGATACTTTGGCGGCCCACACCCAGTGTGTCGGCTGCTTTTTTAAGAGAGTAATGACCACGGTCAGAAACTAGGATTGCGAGCCCTTCGTAGCCATAGTGTTTCATTGCGTTAAACAAGCCCTCTTTTTCGACCCCTTCAAAGTCACCTTGCGCTTTTAAGGCATTATTTCGAGCCACCCAAAGTGCAGTAATATTGGCTATAGTCCCACCTGAGCAAAATGCCCCAAGAGAGTGACCTGCACTGTGCATCCAACGAGAGTAAAAAGTGTCATCTTGGTTGTATATGAGGCGATGCAGCATGCCCAACACTTGACGCTCAAGAGGGGTAAATGCTTTAGAGGTTTCAATTTTAACCAGATTTTGATTAAGCGCGATCATGATTTTCGACAGAGGCATCAGAAAGTAGGGAAGCGCTGATGTCATGTGTCCGATGAAGCTGGGTGCAGAAGTATGAACCGATTGCGCCACTAACGTATCGAGCAAGTGTTGGGTATGATCGGAAACGAATTCCGGTTGTTCAGGAATGGCAGGATTAGAAAAGTCCTTTTCAATGTCTCTTAAAGGTTTCTCTTCGGCAACGATATGCTCTCGCAAAAATTGGTTGAGGTTCCTAGAAAGGCCCTCTTCGATTTTTGTTAGCGTTGAATCTGGCCCTTCTGGCACAGTAAAAATACGAAGTAAACTATCAAAGTTTACATCAACAGTTTTCTGTTCTGATCCCATACAACTTCGTTTATTCAATCTAGTTTACATTGCGAACGGCACAATCTAAACCAAAACGAAACCAATGTCCCGTCTTAATTTAGAGTGCGTATTTTTCCATCATAAATGGCTGGAATGACGTCTAATAACGGTTATTTACAATCCATTTCTTCAAGTTTTGCTATAGAACGATTGTATTTCTGTAAAACATTATCTATTTGCTTTGGGTGACTCAATAGGTCAGCGAACGCGGAACGAAGTTGATAATTTTTCTCATGAGGTGCATTTTGACGGTCGGAAAATGTTAACTGAGCGGCTTCGCCTAACGCATCATCTCGCTGTGTAAGCGCTTTAATGTCCGCTTGATCAAGCTGAAGCCAGCTTTCAATAGACTGTGCCGTTGAAAGTTTAGCCGCATCATTGCCTAAATAGTAATGGACAGCCGCTCGGTTGAGCTCAAAATGGTTTTTTCGACCTTCTAAGAACCATTGACTCGCTTCCTTTAGATCAGGGTAGCGCTCAGAGGTGAGATCTGAAAGGTCTTGGTACCAAGCTAGAGACGCGTCGATATAGGCATCGTACTTGTCGCTTAAACACTGGGTGTTGTTAGCAAAGACTGAGCTTGATGAAAGAGTTAATAATGCAGCAATCACTATGTGTTTCATAATACGTCCTTTTTTACACACTTTTTTGTTCTTATTGGGCTTTCTTTATCGTTGTCGTTAGTTGGCGTTGATGAATTATCAGTTTGATTTTACGCAGCTAATGACACAAAGAACAGCATGAGTATTGGAACCAGTAAGCTAAGAATAAATCCGCTGACGATGGCGATAGGCACACACTTTACACCACCCGTGGCTTGAATGACAGGTAACGTAAAATCCATCGCCGTTGCACCCGCATAGCCGATGGCGGTACAAGGTTTTACTCTGATCAATACAGGGATCATGATCAATGCGACTAGTTCTCTTAATAGTTCTAGCATAAACGATGCACCACCGTAGACTGGGCCGAATGCGTCGCCCATGAGAATGCCGGCCAAAGAGTACCAACCAAATCCTGAAGCCATGGCTAATCCTTTGTAAACATCGATATCCAAAATATACGCTGATAACAAACCGCCAATGAGCGAGCTGATCACAATAATGAGTGCGATGAGCATCCCCTGTTTATTGATTAGGATTTGTCTAAGGGTTAAACCGCTGTTTCTAAGCTGAATTCCAATGAAAAAGAGTAATAAAAATAGTATCCATTCACTTGCGGTATCAACCCAATGAAGACTCATTACACCCAATAAACCTATAAATAGTCCACCACCAACCACAAGGATCAACTTGGCTGATTCGAGAGCCATAAGAGCCAGCGGTAAATTTGAAGAAGTGTTGCTGGCATTAATTGGAAATAGCCGATCGATAACTGGCAATGTGGCTAGGTTACACAAACCAATGCAGAGAAAAAACGTCGCGGTGAACTTGATGATGAGCTGTAGGTTTTCGCCTAGGTTATCAAGAGCAGCCAAGCTCAGCCCCATTAAGAATAAAATGACGTAGATAAGATACGAGGTCATTTTGTTTAATAGGTGTAAGGTTTTTTCTTTCGATATCGAAATTAGATACCCCACCACCAGTGGGGCAAAGATAAAGATCATCCCTGAGAACATTAAAAATCCTGTTGTGACTCGGTTGTATAGCGAATGTATCGTTAAATGCTATGCGGTGATAAGGCTACAGACCACTTGCTACAATGACTTCGCTTATCTGATTATTAAAGTCAAAATCGCTTAGGTTGGTTAATTTGTACAATACATCGGCGCCTGTTGTATCAATTTCAACAAAATGCTCATCCAGTTCGTCATCTTTTCTACGGAACAGGAGAGTATGGTGAGCAATTCGGGCGATGTCTAGATAGCTCAATGGACTTTCTACATTAGGGGTGTGATTTTGGTTGCTAGAAACACTGATAAAGTCGTGGTCAAATCCCCAGCTTGATAGCACCAGTTGACTTGAAGCCGCACATTGTGAATCAAAGATTCGTAGTGCGATATCTATATCAAGGTAGTTGCCATTCTCTAGGTACTGATGGTACTCATTAACCATACAAAACAGGCCTATGTCAGCAAGTAACCCGGATAACAGCGCTTTTTCTACTTCAACGTAATTATAAACTTTGGGTTGAGCTTCTTTAAACGCTTTAGCAACCATAACCATGGTCGCCGCGAGTTCCCGTGAAGTTGCTGCGCTCTTCACTAGAATTTTATTGCATCGCTTACTTAAGCTGACGGTATGCTTTAATTGCTCAATCGCTTGCGCTGTGACAATGTCTCGCACACGCAAGATACCTAAACGAGATACCGCAGTAAAAAGATCGGTACAGGTAATGTTTCGTCGGTTAAAAATAACTGAATTTGCAACACGAATTACTACAGCAGCAAGCCCTGGGTCTTCGAGAAGACAGTCTGCAATATCAATAATCTCAGTTGTTTCTTGAGTACAAAGGGACTGAATGCGTAAAACGACTTCTGGAATAGGGGGTAAGGTTATTTTGCCAGTGCTCACTGAATGAGCAATAAGTTCGGAAAATTCGCTCTCTATACTTTTAACGAGAGCCTCCTTATTGTCAGGAAGCCAATAAAAAGATAAATGATTCATAGCCAGTCACCAAAGAAATATGGCTTACAGTGTAACTAAATGCTGAGTAGATTAGCAACAACTTACATAATTAGAATCTGTCTGCATTAGCGCTGGTATGAGCAATGTGTATCATGTTGAATATAAAAGACTGTAAGTGTGATTTCCCTCTCACAAAATCGACTTTTTTATTGAAATGATGTGAAGTTTGAACAGACTTATTTTTCGTCGTTAACTATCATTTCCCTACTAACTAAGGCGAACTCAAATTTAATTATAATATCAGCCTTAGAGCAAAAAATATTTCGCTAAAAAGCTGCTATCTGGTGATCACAAATAATCGGGGTAACACATGATTAGAAGGATCAATGGATATGACAGAACAATTATTTATGGATTATGTGGGCGATTTCGGTTCTTTTCAGAAACGTTCAATGTTTGGTGGCATCGGCTTATTTAAAAATGAAGCGATGTTTGCTCTACTCAGTAACGGTAGAATTTTCATTCGTGGCGGAGATCAACTCGATTCAAGGCTTAACGAACTCGGTTGTGAAAAATACCGTCATGTGAAAAAGCAAACGACAGCAACAGTAAACTACTACGATATAACTCAAATTTTCGCCGACAAAGGTGACGCTATTTACGAGATCGTAAGTGAGTCTATTAAATTGTCTGTGGATCAGCGTAAGTTCCAAAAATCGTCTGCGAGTCGACGCCTGAGAGACTTACCTAACATGCAGTTGACACTAGAACGCATGGTTAAAAAGGCAGGCATCGAGGACGTAGAAACATTCATGCAATTAGGCGCTTCGGCGGTGTTTTCTAAAGTGAGAACCGCGTACGGAACCGATGTTGACGTTAAATTGTTATGGAAATTTGCAGGTGCAGTTGAAGGTATTCATTGGAAATTAATTCAAGAGCCTCGTAAACGTCAATTGTTGGAAAGCTGCCAGTAGTTATTTTCTATCAATTAAAAAGAAAGCCGCCGTGGTACTCCAGGGCGGCTTTTTTATAATCGAGTAGCAGTGAATAAAGTGTTGATACTCTTTAAGTGGTAACCGTTCATTTCTATTACAGCGATCAGACTAGACGGTTCAGCACTCAATTAAAGAGTTTAATACTTGAATCTTGCGGTCAGAATCGCTTGATCGCCATATGCGTCGTTGATACGGATCTCTGCTCCCACAGAAAAAAGCTCTGTTGAATGGAAACGAATGTGAGCAGAGCCTAGCCAGTCTTCTTTTTTGTCGATTGAAACGTAACCCGCTTTACCACCGACTTCAAGTTGAGGACCTAACCATTGGCGAATACCCAGGTTAACTTCGATTCCAGTATCTGTGCTACCTAAATCTTGCATACGAAACAGCATCTCACCGGTAAAATCAGCCCAATTGTTGACTGGTGCGTGAAATCCAAAACCAGCAGCAGCGTCATAGTCACCCTCAAATTCCGAGTCGATACGTCCGATAAAGTGGGCGTTTGGATGAATGGTTTTGCTGACGGCAGCGCCGAAAGTCACGGGGCTTGCGCCAATACGAGCTTCAAAATAATCGTAACTGAAGTTACTCATTACTGAAGGGCTATTAGGGTCAGTCTCTGCAAAGGCCTGACCTGATGCGAGCAATAAAGCTGTTGCAATGATTTTTTTATGCATAGTTACGATGAACCTATTCCTAGTTATTTCCGTTGTCCTAAGCAGTGTAACCGCTATGACTATGATATATCACGACATGATAATGCATCCTTGCTTATTGGCACTAACAAAAAATGTCATTCTTTTGTCGTTTAACCAAAAACTAAGCAATTTAAGTGCCTAAAAACGCACTATTCTCCAAAGCTAATGCGATTCTTAGCGATAGCATTGAAGATTTTCTCTGTATCTAAAACCGAGGCCCATGGCATGAGATCGGGTTCATTCTCTATCATAAATGCAGTGAGTTGAGCGATCAGAACTTTTCTCAGTTCGTCTCCATTCCATGGCTTGGCAACAAAGTAATCAAGGCTAGAGTGATTAACGGCTTCCACCGTGTCATCGAGCCCTGCTTGGCCAGTGAGCAATACTTTTTTACTGGCACTGGTTTGCTCATCACCGTTCAGTTCAATCAAAAAATTAATGCCGGTTTGTTCTGGCATGATGTGATCACAAAGTATCAGCGCGAGTGTTGTCTGTTCCGTTGCACACTCTGACAGAATGTTCTTCGCTTCCGCGACGGACTCTGCCGCTTCAACAATAAAGTGCGCCTCAAAACAGTCCAAATCTTGCATGACGCTGTCTAAAACATCGCGTTCATCATCAACACATAGAATGAGATATTTGTTCATGGTTACTCCTTGTCGCCGTGTAGTGGGCAGTGAATAGGAAGCCAGACCGCCATTCGAGTAAATTCATTTGGAACGGATTCAACCTCAATTCTGCCATTGTGTTGATTTACTATCTGCTGGCAAACAGATAATCCAATCCCTAGTCCAAAGTTGCCTTCTTTCTTAGTGGTAAAATTTAAAGTAAAGATTTGTTCTTGTAGCTCAGGGCTAATGCCCGCCCCGTTGTCTTCAAAACAGATAACAACCCAGTGTTGGTCTTCGATTGACTCTATAGATGTGTGAATTTTGAGTTCTCCAGGCATTGGGAGAGCATCAATGGCATTGGATATGAGATTTGTCCAGACTTGTTGTAAAGCAATCGGCTGGCAATAAAGTTTTGGAAGCTCACAATACTCTTTGATAACCGTATGGCGTTTTAGCTTATTTTCAAAGATCACCAGCGTATCTTCTATCCCTTCATAGATGTTCGCCGAATGAAAACATTCATCATCAGGTCGAGCGTACCCTTTGAGGCTTTTGACCATATCTGCAATTCTATGCGCACAAACCCCGATAGAGCGAAGCGTGCTGCCGGTTAAATGGTAAAGGTCGTATTGATTCACCAGCTCAAGCGCATGCTCAGGGTTATGTTTGGCGAGCGAGATGAGTTCCTGATCATTGTCGAGACGGAGTTTAACCAATTTTTTGGCCAGTAAGCGGTGTTTTATCTCACTCTCCAGCAACTTAGATTTAGCTCGTTCTTCAGACGTCGAGGTGGGGGTTGATATCAATGCTTGGTCCAAAATTGCCTTGCCTTTTTTGTTAGGCGTCGTTATCTCGTTAGACGTACGTATTGACCCCAGTTCCAATAATTGATCAAGTTTACTCGTCAGTGTTTCTGTTCCTCGCAAAATTGCTGCAATTGGGTTATTGAGTTCATGGGCAACCCCAGCAACGAGTTGACCTAACATCGCCATCTTCTCTTTTTCGATCAGTTGCTGGTGTGCCGTTTCGAGTGATTCTAAGGTTTTTTGCAGTTCAAGTTTTGTGTTGATACTGCGTTGCAATCGGCGATTAAAGTGGCGCAGTAATAAGTTGGTAAACAGTGGTAAAAGATGTGTGTTGGAATGCATCACCTTGGTGAAAATATCGCGGTCCAACTTGATCACTTTTGTTTTGGTCAGGGTAATTGCCGTGGAAAAGGACAACTCACCGGTGACAAATGACATTCCCCCAACAATATTCCCCTTATCGTGACGAACCACTTCTCGCTGTTGGCCGAGTTCATCTTTTTTATACAGGGCGACTTTCCCTTCAGTGATAAACCATAAGAATCGATTTTCTTCCCCTTCTTTGGTTAATAGGTGATCGGCGGAATAGGTCCGACAGGCATTACTGTCGTCTTCTTGAAGAAAGAACGCTTCTAATGCTGAGATCACCTGTTCTGCTAGCTCGGTATCGGACAACCTGTGATGGTCCGAAATAAAGCCTTCTTGGTAGCTTTTCATCTTCGCGTCGATATGAGCGCGAAGTAAGTGCTGTTGATCTAAAATAAGACTATAGGAGAGGAGGTTATCGGTATCTTGTTCGATGACAAAAGTCGTGAGTTCTTTTTTGACGGTTTTATAGACTAAGTTGTCTTGCAGCGGTTTGGTTAAACAGTGATCCAAACGACCTTCATTAACCGCAGACAAAATCGCCTGTATGTCTTGCCCACAACTTAAGAGGATTTTTCTCGCGCTTTTGGTATGGGCAGATTTATCCAGTTGAATTAAAAATTCAGCGCCATTAAATTCAGAATGGTGACTAGCGATGACAAGCGCGACCGTTTGGTCTTGCTGCTTACAAAACTCTAAGGTGCAGTGTGCGTCTTCAATACTATCTACTGCATGGATATCGAATCGTGTTGCAAAGTGGCTAAGCTCAGTACGCAGTTGTTCTACGCTTATAGGGTTGTTGTCAAGATACAAGAGCGCAAATGAATTCACGAATTTCTCACAGGTAAACGGAACTATGAAAACTGTATCAATTATCAATCTATCGGTTTGAGAGCTAGGTTTTAGAAATTTGCTCTTAACAAAAATAAAAGCAATACTCTGATTTAACTCAAACTTTCTACTGTATAAAAACGGGCCAAATAACCAATGGAATCCCAACAATCTATGAAACAATTAAAAAAAATCGGCGCGATTAGTGGTGCTGTACTCCTTGTATTGTGCTGGCCACTTGCTGTTGGTCAAATAGGCCAAAGGGTTATTACTGATGGGGTTGCACATTTAGGTAACGATTTGGTTAGCGCAGAAATCATCGAGTATGATCGTGGTTATTTAAATTCAACCGTTCAAACTCGATATGTGCTGAATGATGCTGATATGATTGCTCAGTTTGAAGCCGATGGTCTGCCGACAGAGTTTGTGGTCAACAGTGCGGTCAAGCATGGCTTACTAAGTTTGGATGCGCATTCGTCACTAACGGGAAGTGAATTTCCGTTGACGGTGGATACCGTTACTCAGTTAAACGGGAATACCGATTATACGGTGAATTTGGCAAACTGGTATTATCGAACTCAAGGTGCAGATGAATTGGCCATCTCGGTATCTCCTTCTACCATCACTGGCAATATTACCGTGTTGGGGCAGGTTGCTTACCAACTCGATATGCCTTCAATCGAACTGGATTTTTCAACCGGTGAAAAGTTGATATTGACGGATGTCGTGGGGCAAGGCGAGGGCAAAAATGAAAGTGGATTTTGGTTAGGCAATCAATCGATGTCGATTGAGAAGTTTACGATTTCTGATACCACTGCGATGCAGACATCATTTGAAATAGAGAAAGGCCAGTATCAATTTACCTCTGCGTTTAATAATGAACAAAGTCGATTGACCAGCAACCACAAAGTTGCGATGGGGAGCCTATTTACGCCCGATGGCTCGGTAGATGATTTTAGCCTCGATTTTTCGATGGGTGACATTGATAGCGTTGCTTTTGAAAGATTAATGTCTCTGTATCAAAGTAATCCAATCATGACAGAAGAAGAGATAGCAGAGGCGATTCCCTATGTCGATTCTCTTTTCTCCCAAGGCTTTTATCTAGCAATGAATAAGATGTCATTGAAAGTGGGCGAAGGTGAATTTGAGTCGATGTGGAAGCTCTCTGTGCCACAGGGAACCGACCAGGTTTCACAAGATCCAACCAAAATATTACCCGCTCTAACGGGGGATATCAGCACCTATTTTTCCAATCAACTGGTTATGGATTTCCCATTTATTAAGCAGGGCATTGATGAAGCGGTTGTGATGGAAATTATTGAACAAACCGAACAGGGTTACCAGATTAAAGCAGAACTAAAAGATGCCAATGTAGTATTTGAAAGTGGGCAGGAAATTCCTTTAATGTCGCTATTGCTGCCAATGTTGATGCAATAAATGAGTCGATAACGAGCAATAGAATAATAAAAGAGCTTGAAAGAGCTCTTTTGTCACTTTTTATCCTTAAAAAAACGTGCTATTAATCACAGTTAGTATCTACAAAGCATTTTGAAATTAGGAGCAAGGACACTCATGCAGCCCAACACGGATAACATTTTTAATTTTAGTGCTGGCCCAGCGGCTTTACCGAAGGCCGTGATGAAACAGGCTCAAGCCGAGTTTATTGATTGGAACAATTTAGGCACCTCGGTGATGGAAATCAGCCATCGCAGTAAAGCATTTATCAAAGTTGCGGAAGAAGCCGAGCAAGATTTAAGAGATCTGCTAGCGATTCCTTCCAATTATAAAGTGCTGTTTTGCCAAGGTGGCGCAAGAGCTCAGTTTGCCGCTATCCCTATGAACTTGTTAGGCAGTAAAACAACAGCAACGTACATTGATGCGGGTTACTGGGCAGAGAGCGCCATAACTGAAGCCAAGAAATATTGTCAACCTGATGTCTTTGTGGCTAAAACGTTGAAAGATGACCAAGTGGCGGTTGTGGATGCTCGAGATTGGAAGATTAGCGAAGCAGCAGCGTATGTTCACTTCTGCCCTAACGAAACCATCGATGGTATAGAAATCAATGATCTACCCGTGACGGATAAACCCATCGTTGCGGATATGTCATCAACGATACTATCGCGTGAGATTGACGTTTCAAAATACGGTGTGATTTACGCAGGTGCTCAGAAGAATATTGGTCCCGCTGGTCTTTGCATTGTGATCGTTAGAGACGATTTATTAGATCTTGCAACCAGCGTATTACCGAGTGTATTGAATTACAAAGTACTGGCAGAAAAAGAGTCAATGTTTAATACACCGCCAACATTTGCTTGGTATCTGTCGGGTCTCGTTTTTAAATGGTTAAAACAGCAAGGTGGCGTTAAAGCGCTTGAGAGCGTTAACCGAGAAAAAGCGGCGTTATTGTATCACTGCATCGATGATTCTAACTTCTATCAAAATAACGTTCATCCTGATAATCGCTCGTTGATGAATATTCCTTTTCAACTGAGTAAGCCAGATTTAGATAGCGTGTTTCTAGAGCGTGCTGAGCAACGCGGTTTAGTGGCGCTAAAAGGGCACCGAGCTGTGGGTGGCATGAGAGCATCGCTGTATAACGCAATGCCGATAGAAGGTGTTCAAGCACTAGTCGAGCTGATGAAAGAGTTTGAAGCAGAATTCGCTTAACAGCATTAGGCGGCATTTCCACGCAATTTTAATCGCGGTAAGTGGTGTCTGGCGAGGAGTGACTCGATAGCTTTCACTTCTTCCGCTATAAGCAGCACATTAACAAGCAGCGCATCAACGATACAGTACGATGTAATATTTAAGGCCTAGTCATAATTAATGACTAGGCCTTTTTGTTGTTCCCTGTCTTTGTCCGAGGGTAATTTCACCGTTTTTTACTGCAAGCTGCTGAATTTGAACTAGGCTATTTACTAGATTGTAAATAAAAGGGAAAGAGTGAGTGGGCAGTATTCGAGTTATCTTGCAAGTCATCACTGGAGTCTTTATCACGCTGCTACTGCTGTTTGGTTTGGCGTGGAAGACCATACTTGCAACCTTGCTCGTTAGTGTATTCTTTATTTGGTGTCATCAGCGTCAAACCCCCAACGACACAAGCCCCGTTTCCAAGAGCCCCGAGCACAACAACTCCAGTCACAGCAGTCAAGAAAACAGAAGTCAAGACAACACCAGTCAGGGCCATAAGAGCGATAATCATCAAAATCACAGCTACCAAGAAGCGGTAGCTTCCATGCAAAATCACCTACTTCCGAAGCTCAATAAACAATTAGAAATTTCATACCAAGACTCCCATGAATCGATCAATCAAATAACCCATCGGTTCGTCAAGTTGAGCCAACTGGTCAAAAACAGAAACGAAATTGACTCCTCTTTCATGGACACGGACTCCAAGGCGACGGACTGCAATGAATTGACAGAAGAGAAACAGCTTTTAGAAAAAGACATGAACCGAGCTTACAACGAATTGATGGAGCTGCTCCAGCACGGCGATAGAAACTTGCAACGGCAAGCGGGTGTCATGGAGTTATTTGGATTGCTCATTAAAGAATTACGAGCACTCGATTTTAAGGGAGAAGGGTGGGATGAAGCATTACTGGATAGTGAATTTAATAGAATCATTAATCGAACCGAGCTCGCGATGATAAAAAAGCGTAGCGAGAGCGAATCCGATGAAGGCGTGACCTATTTCTAGTGGAGAAGCCAATTTTAATGGGAGAAATTAAGCAATGAAAAAAACAATACTGATTGTTGATGATTCTGAATCGCTTCGACAAGTAGTAAGCATCGCGCTTGGGGGAGCGGGTTATGAAATCTTGGAGGCGAAAGATGGGGTTGATGGTTTAAAGAAACTGAATGGCGTAAGAGTACATCTGATTATTAGCGATGTGAATATGCCTAACATGGATGGGATTGATTTCGTCAAACAGGTCAAAACCTTAGATAAGTACAAGTTCACACCAATCATAATGTTAACGACGGAAAATCAAGAGTATCTCAAAGAAGAAAGTAGAAAGGCGGGGGCAAAAGCTTGGATGGTCAAGCCATTTAAGCCTGACCAGATGTTACAAGCAGTCTCAAAGCTACTGTCAGTTTAAAAGGGCAAATGGATGGACGTAAACGTTTATGTTGACAGCGCCGAGCGGAACTTAAAACACCATGTATTTTTAACTTAAAACGTTAATTGATCCGAAACTACCCGAAATAAAGCGGGATATAGCGAAACGAGCGAGGTGATTTTTGTCGTGAATTATTTAATGTTAGTGCGTAACAAAATCTATAAAGGCGCATAATTGCGCCCTGATTTGAGGTGATGTTTCGATTCACTTTTGTGCATATGCCGTTACTCAATCAACGCACTGAAGCAGATAACTTCGGACGACCACATTCAGGAAAATCAGCTTGTTGAACATACTCAATTAGCATTTTTCTATCACCAAGCAATTTAAAGTAGTCTTCTTCTGTATAAGTTCCAGCTCTAAGCTCTGAATACGGCTCCTCTATTGCCATATCCGCTTGATACTCCGTAATTGCTGCGTTGACATGAGTAAGTTCAGTTTGCTGCCAGTGGCGCTCTTCTACCTCGTTTATAATCGTAACTTTTTCAAACACGCCATCAACATAATGATAGATACCTAGATGTTCTCTAATGTCATCAGGTAACTCATTGGCGTTAACCGAGTGCTTATGGGCGATGTTGCTATGGCTTACATTACCAATAGCAATAACAACACCCATCTCGTCGGTATTTACAGTCACTGTGCTCATCATTCGCTCTCCCATACCGCATCAATATTTACCTCAAACTTCGAGACGACATTTGAATTAGGCCCATAATTACCGGTCATAAAACTTAATCGTTTCGGTGTCCCTCCATCAGCTAAAGTGATTGGAACAATAAATTCGTTATATACACCGTATGTGGTAGTAAAGTTTGGTACCGAAAAATAAATACTAGTGTTTTCAATTGGATATGTTGGCCCTCCACTTTCGCTATCATGACAATACATAATGACATACAAGTTGATCGGCTCACTCGTTATCACTCTGGTTTGGATATTAATGAACTTCACTTTTGATGCGGAAGCGGGCAGAACCCATTCTGGTTTTGGCGTTTGCCCAACAGGTAAAAGTGATATCGTTAGATCATCAGGATATAAACGAGCTTTTTTCAGGATTAATGGTGGCAAATTATCTGGACTATAAACGGACCCTAAGCCTTCTTTGAGCGCTTTTTCTGTCACCGCTTTTGATTCACTCTGACCTTGGTAGGAGTTCGATAATTGCACAACGCCAGAGCGCAAGGTAGTTGCGGTTCTGCGCAGCAGCTTCTTGATAGTCATGAATGCCGAGTCATCGGTTCCATCATCAACCTGAGCATTAGTGGCAATACGCGCAATCCCTGACTCTAACTCGGTAGCATGAGGGATAATTGGCGTGATGTTGATGGTCACCGCTGAGGCTTGGTACAAATCCATTGAGCACTCAATTTCGATTTGAACGTATTGATTATCAACAGAAGGAATGAGTGTTGAAGGGTACGAGCTATAAACAATAAGATTGCCATCAGAATCATGCAGACCAAACTCATTAATAAAGCGCCCAGCAAAGCGTGACGCGTCGACATAGACAATGGCATTGAACCAGTGCTCTTGCGTGTTGCCCTCATTAATATCTTGTCGACCGAACTCATTCACTAAGTGCGTGACGTCCGGTGTTGGCGTGACACTTGATCCATTCGCATCGCCTAGAGACATTTGGTCAATTAATAACTTTTGCCCACTTTGGTAGGCCGCTTCCAGCAGCTCTTTACCCTTATCGGTAAGCACCGCCGTGTGCTTTTGTGCAGATCCTAAACTCATATTTCATTACTCTTATTTCGGATAGTCATGCGATGTCGACTCTTTAGGGTGACCGCTGAATATAGTCCGCCAATTAACGTTGGATTGGTTGGGAAGTTTTTAGAGGTAATTCGGTTGCGTCCTGTTGAAACTGCAACGCTGAATATCCCTCCTGTCGATGGCTTGTTTTTTATCGTCATTTGCCAATGTTGAGAGCCTTGTTTGTTGCTCTCAACGACCGTGACGACGTTCTCATAGTCTTTTTGAGTCAACCCACCTTTGTCTTGAATCACTTCGACCAAAAAGGTGCCTTTAGCACCCATTGGATTCATTTGATGCCAAACGGTCAGCGTTGGGTTGAAACCTGTTAGGTCCAACGCTCGTTTTACAGCCCAGACCGTGCCTTTGTATCGATAAAGCACTAAGCCTTCTTTGACGACTTCACGCTTTCTCTCAACTGTCCAAGCGTCATCCCAGGTATCGACACGAAACCACCAAGAAAGCCAGGGTAAGTAAGATTCGTGGACGTTATCAATATCGAGAACCTGAAGACCATGAATGGCTAAGCGAAGCTCGTCCATCTCTTCCGTTGTCAGGAAACTCAGCGTTCGGAGTCGAACGTCTTGCTTTAAGATTTTGGGAAGCATTATTTCGTCTCGTTTATCCAGTATTTATAGGATATTCAAACCTGACAACATAATTTCCGTTCGGCAGCTGGATGCTATATATAAAGACACAATGCAGGCTCTAAATTACTCACAACGAGACAAGATATGAGCACTGACAATCAAACTAAAAACCCCGTAGAAACCGAATTAGAATCAGAAGTTCGAACCTTCACTTTGGAAGATATTGCCCGTGCAATGATGGAGTTTGATATCTGCATGTTGAACACTCCGGTTCAATTTGGTGGGATGGAACTCAACTGTGCTAAGCGAGTACGCAAAGCACTGGTTAAAGACCGAATTGAAGCCGTGCGTTTCACCAAAGAGCAATACGGTTTTGAATCTAACGATGCCATCACCGCGCATATCGCCTCGAGCATTTTAGTGTTTGGTGAACGCATTGAAGAGAGGCGAGATGAGCATGGCAAGCTCACGAACTTGGGTATGAAAGGCGAAGTGGTCATTCCTGTCGATATGCTGATTAACCTGCCCTATGAAGAGCACATCAACTTGGCTCACCTGATGGGAAAGAGCTAAACCTCGCTCGAATCAAACAGAATATTTTTGATCACTCTTTTCGACTGCTCACCCATAAGAAAATCGGTCTTGTCTCCGTTGGTGAATTACTCAATGCCGACTGGGCACAATATACGTATCTCATAGAGGTCTTTAATCATGACAATAAATAAGGACAGTGGTTACGCGTTAGAGCTCATTGTTGGGGTTAAAGACGCGTTTACTCAGCAGTCGAAAAAGATTGAAAAAGAATCGAATAAGCTGGAGCGAGAGTTTAAGCAGCTACAGAAAACCACTGCTGATGTTGATGCGTTTAAAAAGGCTGAGTCTGCCATTGAACAGTTAACCGAAGCGGAAAAGCAGTACACCAAAATATTAGGTCAAAAAAGAGGTGAATTGCCGAAGCTGAAGGCAGAGCTTGCCAAAGCGACACAACAGTCGCGCACACTGGCCAGTGAAGAATCGAAGCTTAGAGTTGTTATTAACAAACTCCGAACGGATATGGCTGGCCTGAGTGAGGCAGGAAACACCAATACAAAAGCATTCAAGAAAAAGGCAGGTGCAGTCGTTGAAGCCGAACGGAGATTGCAGGAATATCAGTCTAAGCTTCAGAAAGCGACCCAGAATGAGAACCGTATTCGCACCTCCATCTCAGCAACAGAACGTGAACTTGGTGATTTAGCCAAGGCTCACCAGAAGAACACGACTGAGATTAAAGAGCATGAGCGCTTAGTTTCTCGTTTGGGCATGTCATTGAAAGATGCAGGCTTAGATGTCAAAGATATTATCCAGGAAGAGAAGCGCCTTCAAGATCAACTAAACAAAACCAATAGAGAAATCTCAGAGCAAGGACGTGGGTTTAGTAAGTTGCAGAACTTTGAAAAGCTTGGAGCGATTGCAGGAGGTGCGATGGCATCTGCCGGACTTGCTTGGGCAGGTAACGATAAAGCCAAGAATGAACGTCTATTAGCGGCCAGAGCCAATTATTCACTTGAAGAAGTGCAGTCTTCACAACAGCGTCAATTTAGGAACGATCTAATCCGTTTATATGGGGCTGACACAGATACTATCTTCGCTACTCAAGCAATGGCCAAGCAACAGAACCTGACTGAAGATGAAACTCAAAAGCTAACAAAAGCCGCTATTCAACTACAGCAAATATTCCCGGATTACTCTTCTCAGGAATCCGTTCGTGCATTAGGGAATATATCTAAAGCCTTTGATGTGACAATTGAAGAAGCCAGTAATAAAATCTACGCTATCAGTAAGCTTGTTGGTGATGCCAATGGTGACGTTCTCGATACCTTCGCGGAGTATTCACCATTATTGGGTGACAGTATTTCGTTTGAGCAGTTTTCGGCTTCAATCGTAAAGGCTCGCCAAGCTGGCGTATGGAACACCGACAAAGTTGGTGATTCATTCAAAGAAGCTTATACCGCCCGTTTTACCGATGAAGGCGAATTTGCCAAGCTCGTAGGTGAAGGTGACAAAGCTGGGGTCATTGACTCCATTCAAAATACCGAGTTGAGAGACCAACTAAAAGCGGCGGCCTATCGTATTCGTGCTGATGTGTCCAACAACGTAGCTCCAACCAATAGCTTCGCAGCTATGATGGCTTTACTTGAAAAAGCAAAGACAACAGATGCTGGAGCGATTAAACCCATTTTAGAGGGAATGGGTGGAACCATCTTATCTGAAGACCTTGGGCCTAAAGTTCTAAAAGGAATCACTGAAGCATTACAAGATCCGGAGAGCGTCTTTAAAGGCGTTCAGACTTTAGAACAAGCAAGCTTGAGCATTAATACTGGCGTGGACAAATCAATAAATGCATTCAACTCAGTAACCGATACTCTCTCTAACCGTATGGGAGATATCGTTGGTGATTTATTCGGTTTTGGTGATGCGCTATCGAGCGTTACCGGAACTATGAATAGTGGGATGAACAACAATGCTGGATTAGGTTATGCAGGTCTGGTTGGCTCTATTGGCTTAACGGCTTTTGCTGGTTTACTTGCTACGCGTTTAGGTAAAGGCGCTTTCAATAAAGTGCTCGGAACCGCAATGGGATCTCAAGGTAGTTTCAAACCTGCCAGTATGTTCAGCGGCTTGTTTACCAAATCCGCTGCTGAACCTGTGGCAAACGTTGCTAAAGGTCCTAGCTTTTGGTCTACGGCAGGCCAAAAGGCATTAGGTGGTGGTAAAGGTGTTCTCAAAAAGCTTCCTGTTATTGGTACAGCGCTCAACGCTGCATCCATCGGAATGAGTGCAATGGATGGTGATACCGAAGACGTTTGGCGTAGTATCGGCTCTACCGTAGGCGGTGGACTTGGTGGATTGGCTGGAGCCTTGTTTGGTGGT
The DNA here is from genome assembly GCF_029958905.1 of Vibrio sp. YMD68. Taxonomy (NCBI): domain Bacteria; kingdom Pseudomonadati; phylum Pseudomonadota; class Gammaproteobacteria; order Vibrionales; family Vibrionaceae; genus Vibrio; species Vibrio sp. YMD68. Next base: position 1,319,843 of record NZ_CP124614.1, read on the forward strand.
GTGGGCGCACTCCCAGGGACAATAGGTGGCTCAATTGCAGGTGATAAAATTGCAGGCTGGCTGTATGACGTTTTCAATGGTGGAGACGATAAAGTTAACCAGCAAGCCGTTGCCCAGGTTGAACAAACTGTACAGTCAGCAAGCGCACAATCAAGAGCCATCATCACTCAACCACCAGCGACCGTGGAGGTCAGTTTTGCTCCCGTCATTCAGATTGAAGCCGCCAGTACCGAATCGGATGTGATGGCTCAAACTTTAGTGGCAGCCCTGCGTGATATGACGCCTCAGCTCAAACAGACATTGCATGATGTGATGGATGAACTTTGGAAAGATATGGATCATGTTGACCTCAACTAAAAATAAATATACTGTATTTTTATACAGTATATTTGAGAGGAGAGTTTATTATGCGCGTTGATATGATCGTCAAAGCTTCTGGTTTACCCAAAGGGACATTCTCTTTGATTGAGCCTGAAATTCAAAAGCGTTTGTCGGTACTCGATCCCGATGTTTGTGTCCGTATTCGCAAGGGTGAAAACAATCATCTGGATATCATGGAAAGGGATAAAACCAAAAAAGAAAAAGCCCATGCGCTTTTGGAAGAGATGTTCAATGAAGCGGACGAGTGGCTGTACAACTAAATATAACAAAGGCGCAATTAAGCGCCTTTTCTTTTTAAGTTGCAGACTAATATTGAATATTTCTCATCGACTCCAGCGTTTGTTCAAACGTTTCCTCTTCCATTTCAATGCCGATAAAACGTCGATTCAAACTCAAACACGCCTTACCTGTAGAGCCACTGCCCATAAACGCATCGAGCACCACATCATGTTCACGGCTGCTGGCGGTGATGATATGTTGCAGTAAGTCTTGTGGTTTTTCGCAAGGATGCTTACCAGGATAATATTGCACCGGTGCAAACTGCCAGACATCGGTATAAGGCACCTCACTGGTGACGGAGAACGGTCGACGTAAATGTTCGTATTGCGCTTTTAGATCATCGTATTCCAATACCAAGTTTTGGTAGTTATTTTTTAAAGCGTCATACTCCTCCACTAGGTCGCCATGCGTCTTCGTTAACTCTCCTTTTTTGCTTGCGAAAAGCTGTTGAAGCTTTTGGTATTGCGCTTTGTTGGGGAGTTTCCATTGGCTTTCACTAAACCAATGAGAGCACATTTGTGTCCCCGTTGCCGCATTGATTTCTTTTGCTGTCACACCAAGCTGTTTACGAGCATTGATGAAGTAATCCATCAAAGGTCTGAATACGTGTTTCTTGAGCTCATTGCATTGAGAAGCGTAACCAGAGCAACCTTTGGCATAGCCTTCAGCATTATAGTGGCCAGCAAATAAAATACGCTCGGTGGACGGAAAGAACATCCGCAAGTCCGGCTTGTGCATTCTTCGCCATGGGCCTGACGGTTTAGCCCAAATGATGTGGTTAAACACTTCAAAGCGGCTTCTGATGAGAATTTCAGTGTCACTGGCCAGCTTTGAACCACAGAACAGATAAAGACCGCCTGAGGGTTTAAGGATTCGCCAGAACTCGAGAAGCACTTCATCGAGCCAGGCCAGAAATGAAGCGACATCTGGCCACTGATTGTCCCAGGCATTACGTTTGACTTGGAAGTATGGTGGGTCGGTTAAAATCAGATCAACGGAGTTGTCTTCAAGCGTTTTAAGGTAGGTTAAACAATCGGCATGGATGAGGGTGGCACGGTCATCGTGCAATGTGTGTTGGTGCATTCTTATCTCCTGTTAGCAAGAGCCTTGAACACAAATAGCGATTGAAAGCCGCCAGCAATAACGAATTAAAGCTGGCGGCGTTTTGCTGCTTCCTCTCCAATTCCTTTATCAAAAAGATCTTGGGTCTCAGGTACTCAAGGCATCAAAACACCGATCAACCTTATCACGCGTAACTGTGTATTTATACAGTTAATTGTTTCGAATCAATTGCGTTAAATCTGGATAGGGAAGCTGCGCGAGTTGCTCGATCACTAAGGCGACATGATGAGCCGAGTATTTTGGTAGGGCTAAAGCGATCGCTTCTGGGTCAACGTCGCCTTTACGGGAATGTTCGATGATGAGATTGACAAGGGGCTTGGCTTCGGGTTTTACATCTAACATGCTGAAATACCATGACAATTAACAGTGGTCACGACACTATTATGGTGTGTAAAACATAGCCAGTGTTTTTTTCGATTATGGCGTAATCGTACTCGAACTCTGCTTGTCCAGTGTCGATGTATTGATACTGGTAAGTTTGTAAATGGTCCGTTCATCATACGCACTCGCAAACGCCACCGCCCTGAGCGAATCGTCTAACTCAAGCACAAACTGCACGCTAGGTAAAAAGTCCCCACTTTCCAACTCATCAAAAGCGAACAACACCTCATCAGGCGAGACCATCAACTTCTCTTGTATCATTTCCCGAAATGGCTCTAGCTCTGGCGCTTGCTTTATCGCGTTATCGAGTGTAGTAGTCGATAAGCCTTGTTTCGCGACAACTTCGGCTTGCTCTTTCAAGACGCGTTTACTTTGTGCGTGAGAGTAGTTGAGAATGCTTTGGGTCAGTCCATATTCTTGCGCCCGCTCCATCATCGATACTGGCAGCGTTTTCATTGATACTAATGGTGAGCTAGTAAACTGATGCTCTTTATCTGTTGTCGCATCCTTATCCAAGGCTGTGCCACTGACCTCAGCAGAAGCCTGCTGTATCGATGCGGGTAGTGCTTCATATTGCTTGCGTGATAGCACTGAAACGGTCGCGCGGCATTTATGGTGATTGGGCGGGTAAAAACTTTCCCAAAATGGGTCGTCTTTAGGTTTAATAACGCCATCAAGCTTTCTGCACAGCTCTGTGGTGCCCGAATCGAGCACCGACGAATAGACCAAAAACTCGACTAAATCATTATGAGCAATTTGAGTCCAACGACCTGAATTGTATGCGGTCATCATATTATTGCGATAATGCAACTCTAACCAATAAGGATTGACCTGAGAGAGTCCTTCTTGCTCAAGAAGTTGACGGAGGTTCCCTAACGTTTCAGAGCGTGATGCGCCGCTTTCTAATGCCTCTTCATAACGTTTTTTAACGCGATTGACCGCATCAATACTGGAGACATTTGCTACGGTAAAGGCACGCAGCTTCATTGCCGCTTCCATCTGCCGATACGCTTTGGTATCGGTCGGTATCATGGCTTTGAGTGAATCAATCGCTTCCTGAAAAGGCACCTCATCCACGGCAAGATAAATCGGCGCATAAGTGAGTTCGAGAGGTTTCTCGCTGGCATCATTGATCGCATTATGGATATGCGCTTGGCCCAGCAGCCAACTCACCATCATCGAAGCGGCATAGATGTTGGTGTATTGCATTGTCACTTGGGTGATATCAATATCGTCTGGGTTTGAATGCGCTTTGAACGCCGCTTCCAGTTCGCTTGAAAGGCTTTTGACGGTTAATGAAAGCGCCTCATCTTCGAGGCGCTGTAATTTGGTGAGGTTACTGGTCTCTTTCTTGTCGATACTCTTTAAAGCAGACATAGATGCTTTCCTGGTACGTCTGAAAACTCCAGACTTGGACGTTGATTAAAACCTTGTACAGGGTCAACCCCTGAGCCATTCGCCAATGCCGATTCCAACATGGCTTTGTAGGCATCCTCATCCACTCGGATTTTGAGACTGCCTTCACGACCGTTGGCTAAGAATATCCATTTAAACAGCGTATCGTTAAGCGTCTTATGCACCATTCGAGCATCACGCTTGGAAACGCGCATGGCTGCGCGCTCGTGAACTTCACCCAAAGAGCGAGAACCGTACTTTTGGTTACCGCCTGTAAGGGTCTGCCCTGTGATGCGCTTGGAGATTTTATTGTCGATGTATTCAATGGTTCGAAGCAGTTCATCCACCTTACCGTTTGCATCAAGGGTGACGATTTCTTTTACACCAGAGAGTGCCACCGCATCTCCGTTCATCACAGGAGCCAACGAGTTGGCTATCGCTTGTACCTCATCCCCGCCATTGGCATTTTCAGCCAGAGCAATCGCGGTTGGGATCGCGTACTTCTCGCCCAGTCGCTCGATGTTGGCCCAGCTTATCCACTTACTTTGCCAAATGGGCCACACTGACTCTAAGATGGTTTCGCCGTATGGACGCTCGGTGGTTGCATTGCGCAGCACCGGAATGACTTTCCCTGCCACAGGCGTTTTCGCTGTGTAGTCCACGGCGCTGTACACCAAGGTGCCATCTTTTAATAGGCGAAAGTCTTCAGGCCGTTTGGGCTCTGAGTGAGTGAGGTAAAGCTGTGAGCCGACTTTCTCCCAAATAAGCTCCACGGGCATAAAACCAAATTCCGTCGCACTTAACATCTGCTCCATTAACATTTCTAAATCAAAGTCTGCCATCACCTCGTTGTAAAATGCGATGTCATTGGCTGATCCTTCCATCACGTAGGGCACCGTCATGGCCGTGGCATGACGCATTTCAATATCGGAGGCGACCTCTTCATCGAGCAGCATGGCGCGAATGGCCCCAAAATAGTAGTTGCTGCTTTGGTAGCGAGCGTTGCCGAGCTCTGCAGGTAATGGGTAGTGATTAACGATAACGTCGGTGGGAAGCCGAGCGATAAGGGACGATAATGTGAGATTCTTTATCACGGGCAATCGCAGCTCCTGTGTATTGAGCACCGCTTTCAGTGCCATTATTAAGGCCAAGCAAGGCGTTGATTAATGCGAGCGCTTCGTCTTTGCGTTCATCAAAATCAAACTCGCTGATTTCACCTAACTCGTAAATCGCCCTTTGAGTCATGCCTTCAGCCAGCACTTCTTTGTCATCCTCGTTATAAAGGCGAGACAAGGCATTCTTTTGACCAAGATAGGCATAGCACCAACGCGCGGCGGATTGACAAGCGGTTTGAGCGTTGTTCTCATCGTTGTAAGTTAAGGAGTGGTAGATTTGTTCATCCAGGGAGCTCGATACGCCCTGGATGGTGACCATCGCTCTTAACTCAGTAAGGGTAATAGCCATTATCATTCCTTACTTCAGTGCGTCATCGGCCCAGCAGATGGCATCGACGACAACCGCAGGCAAAGGTTTTGACATGGTGTACACATCCGCTCCACTTGGGTCATCGACTTTCTTCACCTTCGAGAAGAAAGGTAAGGCCTGAAGACCTGCGTCCAAATCATCGAGCGCGGCATAATACGGTGTGTGCCCTGCATCAAGGTCAATCATCACCATTTTGTCATCATCAACGGTTTTTACGCGGGTTTTCGTACCGCCTACCATGGTTTCGTATGAACCATTTTCAAGGTTGATGAGGTAGCCGCCGACATTGACTTGACCCTTGCTGACTTTCACATCGAGCACGTTGGATTTATTTTGCCCTGCTAAGGTGACAATGCGAGCAAACAACGTTTTACCACTCAATACTTCCAAGTTTGCGCCATAACCTTTCGCTTGAATGGTTTCATCCATTTCTTGCAAGGCGGTGTACACGTGTTCGATGGTGGCGTCTGTGGCTTTCAGTGAGCTGTCAAAGTTGTAGCGAAGGGTTTCCCCAAAGTCCACTTCAAACAATTCCATTGCGCCGTCTGCGGTTTTCATTGGGTAGGCAATCTTGCCTGTCAGCGATTGAGCGCACAGCGCTTCAGTTGAGACTTCAATCTTGCGCATCACACCAAACTGAAGCATTTCAAAAAACTTTTGAATGTTCTTTAAACCTAATGCCTTGAGGTTGTTGAGCTCCGCTGCTGACACATGCGATACCGTCGAAAAACCCTGTGGCTCAATGGATTGAGTTTCTAAGTCATTACCACCAAGCTGATACGCTTTGGTGCCGCGACGTACCACCGGAATGTTAGAAAGGGTCTCTTTGAGCACATTCCAAGGGATGCGCACACTTGGGTAAAACACCGCATCCCCAAACACCTTCTTGCGAATACGCATAGGCACTGGCTTGCGCTTTTTGTAGTTGTTCAGCAGCTCTGCCCACTCTTGAGGGGCTAACAGACCGCGTAAAATATCAATAATATCCATGCTTTGTTCTCTTTATAGCCGCTTATCAAACAGCGGCATGCATTAATGGGTGGGGTTATTTGTCTAAGCCTGACTCAGAAGCGTTGTTGTCTGATTGCGCTTCATCATCGGGGGATGGCTCTGAGTCTTCTTTTGGCTCATCCGCAATCACCAAGTCAACGCTATCTTCGACGCGTGGGTATTCCCCTTTTTTCGTTAGGGCGACATGAATCGTCACTTCACCATTACTAACAGGGGTGATAAGTCCTGATTTCTCATCGACGGTGGCCACGGCTTCATCACTCGAGGTGTACTTTACGATTTGCTCATAAGGGTTATTGAGAACAAAATTCAAACCGCCGCTTAGTACATCAACGCCAAGCTCTGAGTACACAACCGGTGAATCATCCACTTTACGAAAACCGACAGGCTCAAGCTTTACGTTATCGTCTGAATTATTTTCTACATCCGCTTTTGAGTTTGCTTCCACAATAGGTTGACCTAATTGATGATAAGCATCCCCTTCACGTTTTAAGAGGTGAAGCTTTGCGATGGCTTGCTCAATCAAATCGTTACGACGTGAATGGTGCAGCAGTGTGCGGGGGTGAGCGCCCATTTGAACAAAGGCATTCGACGCGTCACGCAGCGCTTTAGAAAAGACACCATCTTGTTTGGCTTTTTGTTGCTCTAGGGGACTCATAACCAGGCTCCTTCTGCAAAGAGTTGAAAGTAAGAAAGCGTAAATTCATTGGCCGCAGTGAGCGCTGAATCATCAGCCAGCACAATACGGTCACGCAGGTACACCCCAAAGCGAATTACGGACACAGAACTGTCACCTTCAAATTGTTTAGCGGTGACAATACCCAGCGAGCTACCCGCCCAACGAGTGGTATTGCTAACGCCATCCCAACGTTCGGTAACAACGCCATCGGTAATCAGCACCGCATGACCAGGTTCTAAACCTTCTAAGCCATTGGCGACCATCATTTGTTGGATGACGTTGCCACCGGTATAACTGCCGACAATGGCGGGCGCGCCCTTGAGGGTGGTTTTCATTCCAAATTCCATTACCAACCCTCCGGATCAAAGTTATCTTTTTGAGCATTGCCTCCATCGGCAAGCTCTAGATTTTGAGTCAATGCATCCCACGCCGACTTTTTAGGTGGGGTCGCGCTCTTTTCAGGCATCGCGGTCAGCATACCTTTGAGCTGGCTGTAACGATTACCATCGCCGGATGCACAAAGTTCAATCGACGAAGCACCTTCAATCATGACTTTCACACTCTTGCGAAGCTCGTCGCTCATTTCACGCGAGTCCGCAAGTTCAGTCAGTGTTTCTTTACGATCGCCTGCCAACGTTTCTTGCATCGCAGTAACCGCACCGTTTGATTTATCGCCATCGGTCGTAGTCGGGCCTCCATCTTTGCTTTGATCACCTTCTTTTTTAACTGGCGGTGTATTGGGTTTAATCCCCATACCGTCAAGCTGCTCTTTGACGACATCGCCAAGCAGCGTTTTTAATTCGTCTTTTTTCATGGTTATTCCTGTTTCATTGTCATCAGAGCCAGGTTGAGTACCGACATCTGCACTGAGATAGATAGCGTCATCACAAAAGTCGCTATCGCTTAGATCCACCACATCACGGGTTTTGGTTTCAGCCGCTGGAGGAAGCTGACCCAAGAACGCGGTGTGATGCATGTACCATTCACCGTCTTTGTCCGGCACCGGATGGATGCCAGCACTGAAGCCTTCAAACTTGCCCGAATCTTCCAGAGCCTCCATTTCAGGGGTGTAAATGATTTCCCCAACCAGCACGGTCTTTCCGGCTTTATCGCCGCTGCCTGCTTCGGTTCGAAGGTTGGACACTCGCCCCAACGCGGCAATCTGATCGCTGCCTTTGGTTGGGTGACCAGGGGTCACGGGTGGACGAGCGTCCGGTTTGTAGTTGCGAACCACCGATTCCAACTGCGCTTTAGTGACTGGCTGACCATTTTTTTGAATGCCATCTGCCACAATTTCCAACTTACGAATTCGCATATCGACTCCTTACAAGGTCACGGTGATACCAAATTGCCCTGGTGCATCCGGCGGGTATTTCGCACCAGTTTGCATGTCGAGCATGAATACGCGTCCAGAAGTATTGCTGATCTCAATAAAATGCACAGCAATGTTGGCGGTGTACGGTGAGCCATCATCGTTATAACCAGGCACCGGAGGATTTTTCACAAACCCATGAATACGGGTGATTCCCGCATCAATGATCTTGGTCCCTGTTTCGGAATCCAGCATGCGTACTTGTCCGGTGAGACGCAGTTTTATCCACCCATCGTTATTGGTGAGTTGAGCCACGTCGCCAAGCGCCACCGATTGAAACTCCACCGTTGCCGTTGGGGCTTCGTACTTGCCGGTTGGCACTTCGACATCACCCAGACCACCTAAGCCGCCCACCGTGGCCATTTTGCGCTGTAGGTCGCTGCTTGCGCTTTTTACGCGTCCGACGTATTGGGTTTCATTAATGAACGCCATCTGGTCACGCCAGACCACACTTTTCTCTGCCATGACTTACCTCATGCAATCAGTTTGTTAAAGGCGCTTTCTAACCCTTCAACGTAAATTTCAGCTTCAAACTCCACACTCTGCATAGGCACGGGCGGTGTCATTCGATAGCGGTACTTAATTTTGCCTTGCATCAGATTGGTGAGCGGGTTGTCACCGGCATCAATTGACACATTGCTGTACACCAATGCGGTGCCTTCTTTCGAGCGAAGATAATCGTTCACCGTATCTTTCACTCGGCCACAGGTCGTATTGGCAATATCCGTTGGGCTGGTGAACATCGGAAAGTCTAAGAACTGACGTGTAGCGTCCTCAATGCTTTCCTCTATGATGTCTGCCGTTCGGCGCACCGATAAAAACGACAGGTAATCGCTCTTGGCTGGAAATGCGGTGGAGTAGTTACCAAAGTTCTTCCAACCGCCATGGTTCATCAGCGTGGTAATACCGTTCACGTTTAAGTAGTTCACATCACACGATGGATCGCTTGGGATGTAATCGAGCTCAATGGAAGGGCCTATCACATCGGCCATGACATAGTTGGATGGGGAGCACCAGTAACCGGTTTCCGGCACAATGTTCTGTTCGGTTTGATTGCGGTCAACTTGAGCAATTAAGCCGCACAAGCTTGGCGCGTACCAATCGACCACCGTTGCTCCGTCTTCGTCTAAAACTTTGGGACGTGGCCAGCCGACATACGCTCGTTGTGAGGTGTACTTTTGCTTCCAAGCGTACGCCTCAGTGGGTGTTGAAATATGCTCCGGCATATCTCCCACCCAAATGCCGCGGATAGTGCTGACCGCTGCCACTGCGAGCCCCATTGCGCCATCCTTATGTAAAATGCCTGGAGCCATGTTGATTTTGGATGAAAAGCCGTAGCTCTGTTTCGCTTTACGCAATAACGGTAGCGCTTCCATGAATTTTGCTAACAGCGCATCCGTGACGCGAGCCACAGTCAGAACATAAGTCAGCGCTACGCCAGCAACGTCACCCACATTAATGGTCACATCGTTGTCATTGGTGTAGCTGACGTTGCTCTTGGGTGCGAGCGTCACGGTGACCACCGTTTGACCTTCTGAAAGTGGTGTGATCGTGCCGTCACTACTATCAACCAAGGCAAGGGCTTCATCATCAATGGACCAAACAGCGGTTTGTTCGTACGGATTGATTAACGCGTTGGGCTGAGAGTCTGCGCCTAGGAACGCTGTCGCAACAGAATCGCCCAGCGTCGCTGGACTCATGGTCTTGCCTGCGTTTGGATTGGTTTGCGCCACCGCTATCCCATAGACATGGGCTTCATCTACGTCATTCTCACCATCATTAAAGGTGACCAAAGCGGTGATGTTAGCAACACCCGCTTTCACCGGCGTTACTACCCCCGTATCAGCATCCACGGTAGCAATGAGGTCATTGTCCGAGCTGTACGCAATGTGACAAGCGTGAGGGTTTGAAATCGTGACAGGCAAGCTTGCGCCATCATCAATATAAATAGAGACGCTGGATGTGCTCATCGTGACGCCAGAGGTCGCAGGTGTTTCAACCTCAGGGAAGTCGCCGTCCTTACCTAAAGGGATTGATAAGATGGAGTTGCTTGGTACATAGTGGTGAACACGGCGAATGGCGTTGGCGAGCGTGCCCTCACCGAAGGTCTTTTTCGCGTCATCGTAATTGGTGGTGTGGTAGAGCTTTAATGGCTCTGCCAACTCAGAGGTGCCAAACACACCAATCACACTGGACGACACTTCGATGACCGAAATGGGACCTGTGAGCGATTCGATGGTTCGGATGCCGTGAAGTAATTCGGCCATGGATACTGTCTCCTGTTAATCAGTGGAGTCAGTATCTGAGATTATTGGAGGGATAATTTCCGTTCGGCAGGCTTAAGCGTTAGTAAAATCGAACACATCACTTTGCCCCGTGGCGAGGATTTGGCAAGAAAGCTTAATGCCAATAATGCCTTGTGGCAAATCGGTTTGAGTGACCACTATACTGTCGAGTTTGACTCGAGGCTCATACTTGGCCACCGATTCAGCAATGGACACTTTTAACCCTTGCACTTCCCATTGAGGCTTATCAATATATTCTAAGGCATCCGCGGCGTAATCCGGCATATAAATACGTTCACCTTTGCCGGTGTACACAATCATAAAAAGTGACTGCTTGATATCGGCCACCAAATCGGTGTTTCGTCCGCTTCCTGCAAATTTAAGTGAGTAGGTCATGCGTACCCCGTTTGAATTCGTTTTGAATAAAATTATTTGAATATTCACACCAGATAGAAATTAAGCGCCCTCAGAATCGCTCTGAGGGCGTTTTGTCATTTATTGGTTTGCGGTGGACGTTGGTCTACCTTCTGCGTCATTGTGCTTATGGCTAATCACGGCGACCGTAACACCGTTGATGGTTACTGAACCTTGCATGGTGGCACCGCTGCTCATCACGGCTGCGCCCCCCGTTGTACTGCCATATCCAGCAGCCCCGACGAGTCCGGTAAAGGTGGCGGTTTTCATTCCTGTTAACGTATCCATCATGGTCGTCGCTTTTACGACCTTGAGGGTGTCATTGAGCGAGGTCGCACCTGTGACTTCCAGCTTAGCGTCAATCAATACCTTTTCTGTATTGACGGTAATGGCAGGGGTTCCGCCCCCAATCTTTAACACGCCCGTTTGGGTGGACTGGTCGTACTCAAGCAATGTGCCGTCTTTAAATTGAACCCCAAACTTATCGACATTCGCGATATAGGGCTTTGCTGATTTGTTTGCCATCGAGCCAAGCACAAAACCAGACATCATTGAACCGCTGGGGATGAACAGGCACAGCACCTGTTCACCTGGCTCAAGGTTGCACGAAATACTGACGCTCTTATTTCGTAGCCCCAGCACAGGCAGCCAATCTGACTCAGGGTAACGCAGCCCTGGGAAGGTCACTTTGACGCGCCTTAGCTCGGCATCCACCTTACTCACCTTGCCAATGCACACCAGCTTGCGCAGCATGGAGAGCACATCGCTGAGTTTGGTTTTAATTTCTGCAAGTTTATTGAACATAGTGACTCCTAACGCATCATTCGTCGCAAAGCACCACCACCAAAGCGTGAGAGCGCTTTGGCGGCGCTACTGATTGATTTGGGCGTTTGTGGTGTTGCGCCGCCCACAAAGCCAGACTCGAACCCACTGATGGCCATCTCCACTGCATCGGGTCCGTCATCATGGCCACGAGGGAACTCTAAAAACATTTGACGAAGCAACGTCTGAGTCTCTAAGAATTGGATAAGTCCGTTCTCCACTTGCGAAGAAAGTGACTTAATACGCACTTGCTTATTGCCTCCTTTGAACTCACGAACTGGAAGGCGCACGCCTTTCTTCTTGGCGTAACGCATCACTTCTTTTTTGTAAATCTTCTGGAACGCAACGGTTTCGAACATTACAAAGGACGGCCTGTGTTGCCGGAAGACATCCACAATGCGCTGGGCAAACTTAAGATCCGACTCTTTCCAACCTTTAGCAAACAGCACATGATCCACCATGGTAATTTTGTGTCGAGCCACCACGGCAATAAAGGACCAGTCGCCTTTTTTAAGGCCCGTAGCTGGGTCAATCGCCATACCTATGGTGCAATCTCGAAGGTCTAGTTCATAAGGTTTGAAGTAGACAAACCACTCTTCCTTAAAGTCGGCATCTTCATCGGCAATGGGACGGTTCATCCACTCTGTCCACCACGCACTGCCTGACGCAATGCGTTTATTGTCTAACTCTTGCAAGCTCCAACGTGATGGAAATAAGGAATGCCCCAACGGGGTAATGGCACTAAAGCGCAGCCCCAACCAGTTAGGCAAACGACCATCTTCAATTTGTTTAAGCAGACGTGACGGTAAATCATCTGGGTGCATGATGGTGTTGGCGATGATAGTCAGCGCCCCTTTACCCAGGTTCATAATAACGCGTTTAAACCAGCGCTCTGCCTGACGACGCAGTGTCGGCGATTCCACCTCTTTGTCATCGAGCAAATCATCACAGATAATGTGAGTCGGACGTTGGTACTTGTTTTTGATACCACGCAGCCGTTGCCCACGACCGACCGCCACGATGGAAGAGCCATTGGCCAGTTTGATTTTACGTTTCGTCCAGGTATTACCTCGCTGCTCTCCGTAATCGTCCAGGATAAGTTCGTTATCTTCTAAGTCATCTTTGATGGCATCCATCATTTCTTTGGCGCTATCGGCGGACGCACCACAAATGACAATAAAAGAGCTAGGATGATTAAGCGCCAGCCATAAGGGCATGGCCTGAGTATTACGGGTGGTTTTACCGTGGTCACGCGGCTCGATATCGAGAATGCCTTCATACTCACCACGCTTGCCATTTTCAAGCGTAAGGGGCTGTTTGATAAAGCCGTGGTCACGCGGGTCAATGAGCGCTTTGAACAGCGCTTCGTCTTGATGATTCAAATGTCGATTGGCGGCCAGGCGAGTCAGTGCAAGCTGGTATTCACTGAACTCAAGCGTGAACGCATCCGGCATATAGGTTTGACAGAAGTACGCAAAGTCACGTTTAGATTTGGCGCGGCGCTTTTGGCGCGCCTTTTCTTCTTTTTGTTTTCGTGCTAAATCACGCCGTTCTTGGGCTTTGGTGTTCTTCGTGATGCGTTTATCTTCAGCGGCGATATGTGCACTGTCTCGAATATTCTCTAAATCCGCATCGGATAATCCACCAAAGAGGCCGCTCATCGACGGCCTCGTTTCGGTTTTTGATCAATGCGAATTTTCTGAATGATGCTAACCAACTCAAGCAAGAGCTCGGGGCGCGTCTCTTTGAGCATATCGGTAAGCTGACTTTCAAACTCGGCCTTTGCCGCATCGACCCCTTTACGAAATTCAACTTTCAATCGGTCAAGGTTCACCTGTGCATCCGATAGTCGCGCTAATAAGTTGGCCAGCTTGTTCGGATCTTTAAATGACTCAGGGCCAAACTCCAATTCACGCAATACTTTGAACATATAGCGCTGCATGATTTGTAAGTTCAGCTCTGAGATATCGGTGTTGGGGCTGTCTTTGAATTCCTTTAGAAAGACCTCTGCCTGCTCTTGAACCAGACGCTGCTCTTCAATCAATTCCTGATTACTGCGAAGCACACGGTGCACTGACGAACGTGAAATATCAAAGCCGTCTTCTTTGAGCGCCTCCGCGATATCGTCCAGCTTCATCTTGTCCACGGTGTACATCTCAATGACGCGCTCAAGCAGCCCGTGCAATTCCACCTTTGAGCGTGGGGCCATGGGGTTTCCTTCTTATTGTTCTAGTGAGTGTGAAGCTTATCCCCCGAAGCGTTGATTAACTTCCGTTCGGCAGATGGCCGCTAAATAAAAGGCAGAATTTAAGCCTGGTTCAAACACCGTTCAATGGAGCGTATCAGTGATGAAAGGGTTTCTCGATGCACTGCACAACACCACCAAAGCGATTGATGGACTGCCAGAAACACTGGCTCCATTTGGGTTGCAGTGTGTGCGCGACAACATGAAGAACGGCACCTTTAAAGCCAACTCTCCGCTGACCAAAAAGACCAAGAACGCAGGCGCAAAACCGCTGTTTGATACGGGTGAGACCTACGCGTCACTGACCTACCTTGCAGGCAAAGACGAATACCGTGTGGGAACAAACAAAGCTCACGCACCGCTGATTAACGATGGCGGCGTGATTAAGGCTAAGAAAGCCAGACAGCTCGCCATTCCAGTGAACAAGCAAGTAAAGAAACGCACTGAGGTGTATGGGGTGCGTAAAACGCTTGAAGGCTTAGAGCGTCAAGGGTGGAAAATTTTCTACCGCCCTCATTCGATTATGGGGCGAGCGCCACTCGGTGCGAAAGCCTTTGGTCAGCGTGTCAAAACCAAAGCGAACCGAAATAACAAAGGCGCGGATAAAGGCGTGTTCTATGTGCTGTATATCCGAACGCCACAGGTCAAAGTCTCCAGCCGCGAGTTCATGTATTTAAGCCCTGAGCAGCAGCAAGCGCAAAGAGAGATGGCATTAGAGCAGTTAAAGGCAGTAATCAAATGAAGGTGATACGAGCATTAGAGAAAGCATTAGAAGAGGCGCTTGGCATGCAGGCGGTGGTTGAACCGTCCAATGCCATCGCCCGAAAAGAAGTGCGCGTGATGTTTAACGGCATTCGCGGTTTGAACCGCTTACCCCTTGCGGCTCAAGGTTCCTACGTCCCTTATGAAATATTGGTGGATGTAGTGATATCCGCCCGCGTCAGTGGTGGTAACACGCAGTGCTTCTTATCCAGTCAGCAGATGCAACTCAATTTGTGTATGACGGACTTTCTAACCAACGACTTAATTGTATTGAAAGACATTGGCGAGGCGCTGCCTGTTGGCTTTGGAGAACTCAGTGGGCGCCTGACTGTTGTGGGCGACGCAGAGATTTCCGACGCTCGAAAAATCGGATCGGGCTGGAGCGAGCCAAAACGTGATGATGACTTTGAACACAAAGACGAGCTGTTTGTCTGGCGTGAAGATTGGCAAGCCACATTAGAGCTGACCGTACACAAGCAGTTTACCAACCCCGATGTGACCGAAATTACCGCCCACAGTGAATTAACCGGCGAAAGCCACACCATCAGCGACGAGGAACAATAACATGGCAGAACAATCGGCAAACTATGCCCAGTGGGGCGGCTTTGGTGACTTGGTGTTTAAAGGTCGCTTCACACCCAACAAAATCAGTGACTCGCGCACCTTTAAGATCAACAAACAAGATCTGGTTAACGGTTATCCCATGCACCAGAACATGGGCGAAGATGAGCACACCGCATCATTGGAGCTGACCTTCAACAACCACTTTGTGGACATTACCAAGATGACCAAGCAACTCGAGCAGATGGGTGAAAACGGAGTGCCACGCGCTTTGGTGGTGGGTTCAACCGTGCACGGTCAGTTCAGCATTCGCAAGATTAGCCGCACAAATATCCAAACACTGCCAAGTGGCGTGGTGACCAGCGTGGACTATCAACTGGATATTGTGGAAGTACGTGCATGAACACCTTAATTGCTCGTCAAGGCGAGCGCTGGGAGCAGCTTTGTTATCGCGCCTATAGCGCCACCAATCAAGCACTCGTCGGTGCGCTTTTTGATGCTAACCGTGAACTGACCCGAGCCATGACCACCTTTACTTTCAGCGGAGGAGAAACTGTCAACATCCCTGCGGTGAAAGTGGTGAACACCGTCAACGTGGAGAAAGCGCCATGGACATAACCGCAACAGGGCTTATTCGTCCATTCGCTATTTTGCATTGGGCGGGAAAGGATGTGACCGCAGAGCTTAGCCGCTATGTGAAGTCAATGACCTATACCGATGTGATGGAGAGTAAGCAAACGGGCACCGATACTTTGTCTTTGACGCTGTTTAACAAAGACCGACGCTTTTGTGATGCGTGGTATCCAACCAAAGGCAACACCTTAAAGCCTGGTATCGGTTGGCTAGATGAGCAAGGTCAGCGTCATGAATGGCTGTGGGGCGAGTTCAGTATTGATGAAGTGTCGTTCAAGATTGGCCCTGATGATGTGATGGTCGGTGCGAACGCCAAGCCGCCAACTGCTGAGCGTGGCTTTATTGATAACCAGCAATGTCTGGTACAAGAGAACGTGACCTTCGAGCGCGTCGCTCAGTCCTGGGCAAAAGACAGTGGCTTGTCGTTTATCAAAGCGCCAAATACGCCGGACTTTCGTTTTTACCGCATTGAACAGCGTGATGAAAGTACGCCCGCGTTCTTAACCAGACTGTCAGAGCAAACCAGTGTGCCGATGGCCATCAAGGGCAAAAACCTTGTTATGGGCAGTTTTGAATCCGATGTAATTCAAATCGACACCTTCAACCGCAGCATTCTGACCTCTCTTAAACTGCCTGACAGCGCCCGTTCTAAATATGTAGCAGTGGAAGTCGAAGGATACGATCAACAGTCAAACAAACTCTTCAGCTACCGAGCTGGTGATGCCACCGCTAAAGGTGACAGAGTGAAGAGACTTCGCAATATCGACAACGTGAAATCCATGGCCGATGCCAGAGCGTATGCCGAGTCCTATTTACAGAACGGTGAAGACGGTAAGCAAGGCGCGAAGGGGCGCATGTCGGTGGTGAATACCATGCTGACCACTGCGCACCTGATTGAATTTTTAAACCTTGGCAAAGTGCCAAACCGTTGGAAACCGACCACGGTCACCACTTCCATCAGTGGTCGTTCATGGACGGCCAGCGCACAACTATCAAGAGCAAGCTGATATGACAAACCGATTTCCGAACATTCCAGAGCCGAAGCTGGTCGAGGTGAATTATGATGCCGACCTTGTCAGCCTCAAGCAGCGTTACCAAGTCGGCACAGGACACTATCCTGGCATCAACGATCCAGAAACCTTCCACCTTGAGCAGATTGCCTACGAGAAGAACGAACTCAAAGCGCTGATTAACTACGAAAGTAAGCAAAACCTTCTCTCGTTCGCTGACAAGGAGCGCTTAGACAACATCGGTCTACTGACCGAAACCGGGCGCCTGCCCGCGTCAAAGGCCCGTACGGTAATGGTCTTTACCTTTACCCCTCATACTGGCTTTGTCATTGCGAAAGGCTATCAAGTGATTGCCGTGGATAACCAAACCCTGTTTGAAACATTGGAAGAGGTGGTGGTCAGTGCTGGCACGCAAAGCATCAATGCCAACGTCGAGTGCATCGACGCTGGTCTTCAGGGGAATGGCTTCTTAGCCGGACAAATCAATCAAGCCGTTGCGCCATTGGATGCGCTTGAGAGTGTGACCAATACCGAAACGACACAAGGCGGCTCTGAGATTGAGGATGATGATGATTTTGCCTATCGAATCTATATTTCGCCGTCAAAGTTCAGTGTGGCAGGGCCTTATGAAGCGTATGAGTACTTTGCTCGTTCAAGCAGCTCGTCCATTAAAAACGTGTCGGTATGGACACCCTCACCGAATGAAATTGAGATAAGTGCGATTTTGCAAGACGGTTCGCTCCCCAACCAAGCCATCAAGGATTTGATTAAGTCAGAGTGCTCAGGAGACAAGCGTGTGCCGATGGGGGATTTGGTGCGCGTGGTGGATGCAACGGATGTCACGGCAACAGCGAGCTTTCACCTGCAGATATTCAGTGACTACGCCTCATTAGCTGAGTCCATTCAAATGACGGCAAAAACTAACATTGAATCCGTCATTAATACGTGGAAGACGCAGCACGGACGCGACATTGTACCTGCGGCCTTAACGTCGCTGGCTCAACGTATAGAAGGGGTGTATCTCGCGAAAGGGGCGCTAACCGATAGCGATGGCCAAGTGATTGCTGACACGAAACCGGTGACTCAAAAACAAAGGCCGCTTATCACCCTCACGGCCGTCACCTTTGAAGTTATCACTGAAAGCAGTCAACAAACCTTTGAATAACAACAATAAGAGAGAAGAAAGCCAATGAGTGAAACGGGAATGAAAGCCATATTGATGTCCCTCACGGACTTAGCGGGTCTAAAGAAAGTCGGTACGTCCGTGATGGCCACGGTTGTGAGCTTTGGCGTTAATGATATTGCGCAACTCGTTGCTATCACGGTGGGCATTGTGTCGGGTTGTATGGCCATTCGCTATTATGCGGTGGCGACTCAACTCAATAAAGCCAAACTGGCTCGCTTACAAACCGGTGATGACAGCGTGATGGAGTCGGAGGAAACCTCATGAGCCTGAAAATGAAAGCAACGAAAGCCTTGGTGTGCTCCATCACTGCCGTATTGGCCATCGTGTTTAACATCGATGACGTATTGAGTGTCAGTGAACCTGGCCTGCGTCATATTGCGAATGAAGAAGGTTGCCGCGCTCAAGCCTATCAATGCAGCGCCAATACTTGGACTCTCGGTCTTGGGCATACTCAAGGGGTAAAGCAAGGTGACACGGCAACGAATGATCAAATCGCCCACGACTTTATTAAGGATGTGGCCAGTGCTGAGAGCGTGGTGAAAAAACATCTCACACAAACGCCTAGCCAAGCGGAATATGACATGATGGTGAGTTTTGTGTTCAACCTCGGTGCGGGCAATTTTGCTCGTTCGACCTTGCTCGAGAAATTTAATCAAGGAGACCATCGCGGAGCCTGCTTGCAATATCCGCGTTGGGTCTATGTTAATAAGAAAGACTGCCGCATAAAAGGCAGTGGCTGCGAAGGTATTCCCAAACGGCGAGATAAAGAGATGAAGATTTGTTTGAATGGATGGCAGTAACATGGGCGTTCTAGGCCAGCTCAAACGCACGGCTTTTTGGTTAGGCGGCGCCATACTCATCGTGAGCTTACTGGTCAACTATAAGCTCTTCCACTACACCAGTGAGCTAAAGGCCAGTAACCAAATGCTAGGCGAGACCATTACCAGTCAGGAAACCACTAATCATTTACTGGCTGAGCGCATCACCAGATTAACCACCCAAAGGCGTGAAGCGCAGAAAATCGCGGATGAGACGTCGACTCGAGAGCGCCATGCTCGACATCAGCTAAAAACACGAGTCGAACAATTAAAAAAGGAACTTGAACATGAAATATGCAGCGCTGAGCCTATCGCTTATCCTGTTGGCTGGGTGTCAGGATACTAGGATTGTCACTCAATATGAATACCAGGACATTATCCAAACGCCACCAGTGGGTGACTTGGTGGAGTGTGAGCAGCCGTTTGACCAAAAGCCGCTGACTTATGGCGAAGCGGCCAGCCGTGATGCTGTCTGGCTTACGTACTTTCGATTGTGCGCCTGTAAGATAGAGCGCAATCGAACATTCTACGGTTACACCAATAAAAATGACGCTTGCTCCAAACTGGATGCAAGCGCCATTCAAACTCTCCAATCACTGCCCACTACCCAAATAAACTGAGCTGCTCCTCTGGTTTGCCATTGGCGGTTTCACCTTTGTCCTTTACGAACACAAACCAGGTTTGCAATTTGGAGGCAAAGAAATAGCCATCTCGCACGTGGTTGCGCTGAGTGCGAGTACAGCTATTAAATACTTCATAGGCTGGAAGCATACGGATCGGTTTCGATGGCATGATAATTACTCCTTCTCCATAGGTACTCGGCCAGCTCTTTAGGGGTGTACCAGTTACGAATACCCAAATCACTTTTGATGATCGCTTTATCAATGGGATTGAGCGCGGCTTGAAACTCGCTTGCCGCGATGCGGTTGTCTGGATACATCTCCAGCAAGAGCGCTTCGAGCTCTTCTTGGGTCCGAGGGTTTAACACCTCATAGCGAGGCTCAGCCCGAAACTTTACTCGTCTCGACATGATGCCTCCCAGCGTTCCAGTCCCACAATCACAGCACGTATCGTGTCACGAGTGAGCCAACGAGCGCGTTCGACTTTTACCGTACGCTTCACAAAGCTATCTAATGCGGGGTCATCCAGCCCTTGCCAGCCCATAGATTTAGCCAATGCCGCTAGCTTCGCCCATTGTAAGTTGGATGGCTGGCGAGACGAACTGCCTCCTAGGCGCTTTTTAAACTTGGTTGAGTCCTCTAAGTAGCCTTGGCGCTTTAATTCCGCGACCAACTCTCGCAACGTATCATCACTCAAGTCTTTGCAGCTTGTCTGCCCCGTTTGAATGCCTAGGTAGTTGCGATACTCATCGTCTTCATAAAACCCCATGCGGTCATTCAACAGCGCTTTAACACCTTTATGCACCAAACCGTAGTAAGCATGACGATTTATCTTCATTTTCATAACGCCTCCTCAATGGGTAAGGTGAAAGGTTTGCCGAGCCAACTCTTGTTAGCGACACGAAGCAGTAGCGCCGCAAAGAACTCGGATTTTTCTTTGGTGGAAAAGCCTGCGTCTTGGCGCAGCGTATCAAATAGAACCGCACTGTCGGCATCGAGAATGAACTTACGCTCGACTCGACCTAATGCCTTGCTGCGCATACGACTATCGCGGGTTCTATCGGCTTGAGATTTGGGGTTATCGACTTTAGGACGCCCGATACGAGCGGAAGAAATGACCATAAACGTTACTCACTCACAATAAGTTATTGTTCATAGTTTATGCATCTAGAAGCGTTTGTAAGAAAAACTTGAGAATAGATAAAAGAAAACCGCCCGAAGGCGGTTAACTATAAATTAAAGTACCACAATACCCCTTCGATATAAAAAGCAGCTATTGCAATAGTACCCTGCACCCCAGTCACGATGGCTAATGAAGCGTAATAAAAATACTTAGACCACCTGGTGTGAGAGTCAATTAAGTCTTGTACATCTTGGGTTGATATATGGTTATGAAGTTTTTTTGACCAACTATTAAGAGCTTGTTCTGCAACTTTGAGCTCAGAGCTAGCGTTGAGCCATCGAATAATAAAGCTAAAAATCAGATATAAAGCAATGATTTTGAACAATATATGACTTTCTTTTGAATGTAGAAGCTCACCTAAAACGATCGCTTTTGACATTGTTCCGACAGTAAATACAAAAGCAATAGCCATGAGTGACTTGAGTAACTCTCCCGATAGAGACGCTGCTTTTTCTGCAAACTTATCCGTAACTGTTTTTATGTCAGAATAAATGTCTTTTAATTCTTTCCTATAGTCATCACTTCTTTTAGCAACAACATATTTATAGTTGTTTTTTGCTTGCTCCAAGCAACTGATTAAAGATCCTGAACTTATATTCAACAAACTATGGCCATTGTATTCAAGGGTCAAACGGTCAATAAACAATTGAATTGGAACATCAGGATCTTCCATACTAAAGCACCACATCACAGACTGTTGTAGTGCATTTAACCAATCAATCGTAATGTTATTATTACCTACATTACAGATTGAGGCTTCTATGTGTTTAACCCCTTTAAAGTGAACCTTATCTACTGAGTAAAAAACATTACTCAATGAAACTAATAAGTGCTGAGCATAAGCTAAACGAAAAGGCAGTGCTATGTCCTGAGAATAATCTCCCCACGAGAGCTGGACACTCTTAGGGTCAAGTTGAATATTCTCTTTTGAAACTATATGAACTTGTTTCAGTAATTTTTCTTGTGATGGTAAAAGACTACCCGCCAACCAATCAGGTTCGTCAGTTCGATTACCTATCACAGGTACGACAGCCAGTTGAGGACCACCAAAAGCATTTTCCAAACCACATACGTGAATGCGAGTGTTACGTGATTCAGTAAGAGCCCCTTGACTTAAAGGAGTAAGCAGACCTAGCTCCGATAGGTTTTTTTGAAACGCATCAATAGACGTAAATAAGTATTCATTAATATCACCACTTCCTGAAAAGTGGCTTTGCACTAAATCTTTCGTATCCACGGTTAATTTGTACTCAGCAGGGTAGCGTCCTTCTGCACAGAAGTCTGGATAATCAAGAATGCATACGCGTTCCGCGTCGACAAACAGAGTAATGAACTCCTTCAGAAAAGTAGCCTCTGAAATAGCAAGCTCTGCGATCGAATAGATGATTTCATAGGCATCATTAAAGGCCCCTTCAACATAGAACGAAGTTGTGTTCTCGCTCTTGTTTACGTGGCCTTCAATTTTATTTACTAGCTGACATAACTGATTAATAGATTGCATCTACTTGGTTTGCCGTTATTACGATCTTAACGGTATCTCCTATCTGCTCTTGTATGATACCTGCTTTGTTCATATCACCTTCCCAAGTGATTGTTACATGCTTATTGGTTTGTAACTTGTTTTTCTTCTCAGATTTAGGAATACTTTGAGGTCTAGAGGTAAAAGACGCTCCACTTAAGTTTACTTCATCCATGTAATTATTGAAACTAACCTTTAAGTCATTGGTGCCTTGTTCATCATCGGAGATACAAACAATGTCTCTGATATCATCAAGAGCTACGACACGGTCATCATTAGCCTCCAAATAATTAATAACACGGGCTTTTACATCAGATGGCGAAAGCCCTTCCTGTTTAGATGCCCATACTTTGGAGTGGCTAATAACGCTTCGAGTTAATGCCGAACTACTTTCTTTCAATTTTATGTTTAAAAAATTCTTAAAGTGCGTACCTAGAGCATCATCCGTATCTTGCTTTGATGATGACTTCCCTTGCTCGACAGCGATAACATCCCAGTTGAAAGAATCACCGACATCAATAACGGCACGCTTCTGAATTGCAGACTTATCTTCCACCAAAGACTCAGCGATTTCTTGAAAAGATACTTTCTTGGGGTTTTCTTGGTCTCTAATTTGTCTTAACACCGACTGATAATCTAATTTTAACAGCGCGATAAATCGTTTACGTTCAGTGTTCACTACCATGCTGAAACAAGTGACAACTACAATACCATTTGCCATACGCTTATCATGTTGAGCTTTGAAAGTGTGAGCTAATTTTTCACTACATACTACAAAGTTATCGTTACTTTTATCATCTAGAATGCTTTGACAATTTAACGCAACATCACCATGCTCGCGGTCGACGAAGTCATACTTGGTCCCTCTTGAAGCTTCAGCTATCATATCTCTGAAAAAATACTTTTGAGAATTAGTCAAGACAACCTCGCTCAAGTAATCTACTTCTTCAGCTTCTTTGAGTAAAATATGATAAATGAAATTATGAATTTCGATGCTATCACGCATCGATTCATTGATAACTAATGGGCGTTGTGGAGCGGCCATTTGGCCTCCTTGTGTTAAATTTAAGACAATCGCACACTACTATGAATCTTGATTAATAACAAAAAGCCCACCAATAAAAGGTGGGCTAGTTAACAAAAATTAAGCGCGTTATAAAATAGAGAGCTTACCTTGCTCGTGTCCGCTAACGCCATGGTTCAATTTAGCGGTTTTACCAGCTAAATGACCAGCCAACAACGCATCATCTGCTCCGCCTCTCGCATTCTTGATTGAAGCTTTACGTGTATCACCAGTTCTTAGATCGGGATGAGCTTGCTTCATGTAAGTTGCAAGTTGCTGTGATTCTTCATCACTAAGCACAAATGCTTTGACCTTGGCTCTTACACTCTCAACCCAACCTTCACAGAAAAGATCGGATCGAGATGTTTTAGTGCTTGCCTTAATACGCTTGTTTAGCGTCGAGATAAACGCTTTACGTGCTTTGATAAGTTGTCGCTCTAACACTTCATAAGCATAGGATGCTACATCGGGTCGCTCGTTGTGCCCTGTGAACGCAACAACGTATCCACCTTTAAACCCGTTCCAGTTGAAATGTACACGGCATCCAAAAGCTTCAGCAACCATAGAGCTAAGGCAAGCAAAGTAGTTCGTAGGCTTTTTCGCTTTAAACTTAGATTGAATTTCACCAGTACAAACATCACTGAGCTCTGGACTCTCATTCGAAAGACCATACTGCTGCATTAACGTTTGAGCGCGAGACATTGCCGCAGCCGCTTCGTGTTCGTTGGCTGATTTTGCCAAGCGCAATAGTTTTTTGATTTTTTCGATATGCTTAAAGTGCTGAATATTCATTTTGAAACACCTTTAAATTGCGTTTAATTATGACTTTCACCAAATTCAGGCAAAGCGAAGCCAAAGCAGGTTCGCGTAGAGCGCCGCTTGCCTGTATTTAATTGGTTGGTTATTGGGTTTATTTACTCGTTGCGAGTAACTGTTTATCTGCCTTGCGGACGATGGTTCTGAGCATAGAGATACGAGTCATATTTCCACATTTCACACTCGGCTTACCTAGACGGTCTAATGCTTTCTGGGCTAATATTTTTGCCTCTTGAGGATCATGTGCAAGCATGCATTCCAGTGAACCTTTAGCATCATCGACACTAGTCCCAATTAAAGTAGTCACTTTATCCATGATGACATCCTTACAGCTTGCTGAAGTTTAAGTGAACCTGTTGATATTCGCCTTCATCATCGCGTTCGTAGAAGTTGAAGTACGACTTACTACCAATGATGAGCAGTGACTCTTTTGCCGCTTCCTGCGCCTTACGCAATGTTTCGTCTTGGAAGTCTTTGCCTATAAAGCTAATGGTGTTTGCAATAGAGGCATCGTTCACAAAGAAGTCTTGAACCGCGATTAACACATCATGCGGCAATTTGTCTTTTTGGCTATTGTAGTAGTCACGCGCCAATTGACGAGCTGCATCATGCTCAGGACCAAGGGTTTTCAGTTTGGCGGTTTTGTAAGTGATCTTGTACTTACCATCAAAACTAAACATCGCCACGTTATCGCCATTCCCACGGGTATGCAGTTTCGTACCGTAGCTCTCTAGCATTTCAATTCGAAACTCTTCAAAGGCTTTCACCAGGTTCTCTTTGAAGGCTTGCAGGTGTTTTTGATGCGTTTTTACCTGCTTAACTAAACTGGTGACGAACGCATCTTTACGCAATTCATGAGCCGGAATATTACACTGTGCAATAAGGTTGCCTTCCGCGTTATACACAAAGCCATCTGGTGCTACTGGACGAGTTGGCTTTACTTCTGGTTGTTGAGTCGTTTTGTTCATTGTGGTGCTCCTGTTTTTACAAAATGGTCAGCTTTAATAAGCTCGTTCTGTTGTTTTAAAAATTGGTTGACGGCCTGGTAAGCCGTGTCTTTTGCTCCATAAGCGGCGATGGCTGTGTGTGATCCCACTTGTGTCAATGCTTCTGCTCGATAATCGACAATAGAGAACTCTCCGATACCGTTTTGGTTCTTTGGGTCAAAGCGAACAATCACTTCGAGCTTAATGTCTTGATTGGATTGTTGTTTCATTATGCCTCCCAATAAATAATGCTGTGGTTAAGCTTGACGGCTTGCATGTGTCGCTCGATGCCTTGACAGCTCATGTTGATATCGAATTTAGCCATGTCGGTATCAACAATTAATAAAGGTCTATCACTCATCACCAATTCACCTTTTCCTTTTGGTTTACGGCTGGCAACTCGACCGCCACGTAACCAAACAAATTCATCCGTTTCTCTGCGACTCATATTGCCTCCCAAGGACGTAGAACTTGGTTTAATAACTGGTAAGCAGGAGAGAGTAAAAATTGAAACTCTGCATCCAACTGAGAGTTGTTGCCTTTGCCTGTTTTGGGTCTGCAATCCTTACAATAACCATGGTGTAAGTGCCATTGCAGGGTCTTTCCTCGGCAAGTAATGCACGGGGCATAAGGTGAGGTTCCTGTCAGTTGATAGAGGTACGCATTCCCTTCTTGCCCGCAAGCGGTGACTGCGCCATGTGCTTTTAAACGCATCAACAGGTTCTTAATGGTGGTGAGCGCAAGGCGGTCACGTCCAACTTGTTGTTGCCAAAGAGCCTTACACGTACAGGGCTGGTGCTTAGTCAACAGTGCCATTACGACCTCAGTAGTGTTGAGTAATAGTGTCATGGCTACACTCCTATGCTTTCTTTCAAGTAGTGGTGAGCCGCAGCCAAGTGTTTCGGTGTCAACGGCTCATGGTTTCGGGATGCTGACGAACTGGCTAACATGATCATGTCTGCGAGCGTTCTAAGTTGCCCTGTGGTTTTCGGAACAATGGCGTAAGCCGCTTTAAACAGCTCTTGGTCTTGAATACCCCAAGCCTGCATATAACTTTTGATGTCACCGTTTGACGTCACTTTGATGCAGGTTGGTCGTATCATTCGGCTCCAAATCGGGTTCATGTTGACTTGAGAGCGAGCTGCGCTCATACGAGTACGCACTACATCATTACCAAGAAGGAACACGCCGCACTTCCGCTCAGCTAAGATACGCAAGCCATTCAATACATCATCTGAAAGGTATTGCGCTTCATCGATGATGATGAGCCCGTTTGAGCCATCTAACTCTTGTGCTATCGCTTTTTGCATGCGGTAGACCGTCATGTTGGAGGCTTTGATATTCATGCGCTCACAAAGCTCAGAGAGAATGGCACGTGCTGATTTACACAGGTTTGAAGCGGTCACAATCCAGACGTTATTGTGTTTGCGTTGATATTCTTCTGCAGTGACTGTTTTGCCAATACCTGAGCCTTCATACACCATCGACCAGCGGCGCATCGTACGAGCCAAGTCCATCAACTTCCAAATGGTTTCCGACGTTGGCAACATCAAAAACTCAGGCTCTTGAAGTGACGTATCGGCGAACTCTTCAACTTGGGTACACCGTGTATTCAACCAGGTTTCAAGTTTATGAAGTTGGGTTTCGGTGTCGCCTGTATAAGGTTTGTTATTAAGTAACTTACTTAAAATGCCTTCGCCAATATCAGACTCTTTGGCAATCTTACGATTACTGAGGTTTTCACTGACTTTCACGGCAAGGACTTGTTGAATAATATGGTTCATTTTGCTTTCCCGTATTGCTGCATTAATGCGTCTAAATCCATCGTGGGTTCAAAACCTGCGCCCACCGCTTTCTTCTCGAGCAAGCCTTCAAATTCACTTGGGTTCATTTGATGCTGCTCTGGCGTTCTTGCCAACTCGGGCGTCATTTCAGTAATACTCGGTACCATGCCGCCTAATGGCTCTGGCTTTTCATTGCTGCGCGTTAAGTGGGCAAGATCGTCATTCGTTAATCCAAGCATCTGCTCTTTCAACCAAGCCGCTCGATCAACTTCTTGGGTTTGATGCAGTTCTTGGCGACGTGCATCCCCTAAGTAGTCATAAGCTGCATCAGCAAACAGTGGTACCTCACCTATGAATTCCCCACGCTCGCTGTAGGCATACACGCAACCTGTTAAGTCGTAAGGATTGAATCGAAGATGAACCTTTTTACCGACATATTCGAATAAGAGTGGGCTGCGGTAACGGTTCGACAAATGCTTGCTGTAACGCCCTGCGTTTAATTCCACTAAACCGCCATCGTGAACCTTCACACTTTTTCGGGTACGGTGCAGACACAAGCGCAACTGTGTTGCGGTGGGTTTACGTACTTGGATTTGGGTGTAACTTTGCTCAAACACTTGCTTATAACTATGAATGCCACGTGCCATTTCACTGCGACGGCCTTCCTGACTATTCCAATCGGCCACCCACTCAGCAAACAGCTCAACCACTAACTCAACAGGTACTGTGGCTTCACCGTAATTCGCGGGTTTGCTGGTGGCGGATTCACCTGCGTAGGCTCCGGCAAAAGCGGGATGGCGTTCAAACTGACCGATGCCACCTTTAGAATGGAACAAACGCTCAACAGGTTTGGCTCGCGCGTTACCTTTACGACCTACGTTGTCATCTTCAACGCGAGTCCAGTTCACTTTTGAACCTAGAGCCGTAATCGCGCCTTCAATCTCAGCGTTATCAAACTTCTTATGCTCTAACTTGCCTTTGCCTTTGCCTTTGCCTGTCGCTTTAGGGCGTGAGGTTCGGCCTGTCATCGCTTCACTTAACGCTACAGCACCTCGGTCAAGGTCGAATACTTCAGGAATGCTGAACGTTGAAACCATATTGAAAAGAGCAATACCTAGCATTTCGGTATTCTCTGTAATATCAATGGCGTAACCCACAATCATCGAACTATAAACATCCTGGAATACCCAAACGGTAGGACGAACCACCGTGCCATCTTCCATATGACAGCGAATACGAAACTCATGACCATCCCCCGATACGCGCTGCATAGCATGCATACCGACTCGTGTGCGACGCTGCGCAGGGACTAATGTTTGCTTGGCGGCAAACAAGCCACCTCGGCAATACACTTGAAGCTCATAGGGGATATCGGTATTCACGCGCTCTCGGATTGTGGAAAGGCAAGGCACACTCCAACCTTCACGTTTAGCGGCTTTGCCCATGCGGTTATAACACTCGGTGATGGTGGGCTGCTCAGGTCGTAAATAATCGGCCTGAAACATAGACCAGGCTTCCGGTGATAAAGGGGCAGTTCGCTTACCGTGAGAGCCAATTCTATCGAGAAGTGCTGGCAACCAATCTTCCACAGGGATCTTGTTGGTTTGTAATCCTGGGATGTTGTAAAACCAGCTCACAATTTTGGAATAGGTTCTTCCAGATTCTTCCGCTACGCGCTTCATTGATTTACGCATGCTGATACCCGACTCAACGTACGCTTTAACTCGCATACACAACTCATAACGCTGCTTGGTTGACGCTTTCTTGCTATCGGTCGCTTCTTCGTACTCAAGCCATAGCTCATCGGAAGCAGGAGTAACCGCCTGATTAACATGACGACTGCTCTCAGCTTGCTCTGTCTTTTGTTTTGCGATTTCACGCAATAAGTGCAAACGAGTTTCTTCTGGCAAGCAGTCGATATGATATTCAAATGCTTTTGAGCCTTGGCGTTTGCGTTTTTGGCCTAGAGAGGACTTAGTCAGACGATCCAGCTTTAAACGAGCATTTTGAGAGGTATTCGGCATGCATGGAGCGCCAACTAAATCTTTTACTAGCAACCACATATTTTCTACCTCATTTCATCTCTAGTCGTTTTTTCAAATCTCGCTTTCTTTCACGTCTCGCTTCACGTTCAGGCCAAATATCTCTAACCTCCACACCTAAAGCTTTAGCAATAATTTGTTCAGCTTTTTCATATGGGCCATTGAGGGCATTATTTAGTGTTGTCGGTTTATATCCGTTCAAAATGGATAAAGCTCGTAGTGTTAACCCTTTTTTATGAAGAGCAGCAACGATGTCCTCACGAGCCATATCAAATGCATTTTTTTCAAATACAGTGCTTGTTTCAGGCATATTTGATATCCTATTTAAATCAATTCATGAACTAACCTAATGCGTACAATGCAAGATGTGGTTCATAAAGTAAGTTGGTGACTTAATTCTTGATCACAATAAGGTTCATTTCAAGCATTCTTTTCAAAAGAAAGAGAATAAGTGAACCAAATCCTGATAAGTCATTGTTTTTTAAAGATTGAATTCCAAAAGGAATGACGAACCAAATAAGGGTCAGTCTCGTTCTTTTTGAAAGATGAGAAAACAACGATGAAAGAGCGCTTAGAAACGTTGCTAAAAGGAAGAAGTATTCGGCAAACCGCGGCAGACTGGGGAATAGCCTTTAATACTTTAAGGAACTGGTTAACAAAAGGGACATCGCCTTCATTTGATGTAATTGCTGCGATTGCCAAGTTAGAAGGAGTTGATCTTAACTGGCTTGCCTATGGAGAAAGTAGCTTGCAAAGCCTTCCTACGGCGTCACCTATGCACAAAGATAGTGTAGAAGTTATTCAATATGACTTTAAGGCGAGTGCAGGGGCGGGATGTTTAGTGGTATCAGAGAACCCCGTTGCAAAATTTGAGTTCTCAAGAGAGTGGTTAATTAAGCAAGGCTTGAACGGTAAGCACCTAACCGTTGTGGAGGTTTATGGTGACTCTATGGAGCCGACCCTATTAGATGAAGATCTAATGTTGGTGGAAGTAATAGAAGATCCGAAGCAGGCACGTGACGGTGTATGTGTACTTCGCATTGATGATGAAGTGATGGTAAAGCGTGTGCAGTATGACTTTGCTAGCGGCGGATATCGTATCACCAGTGATAACACAGCATATGAACCGTTTTTTATTGGCAAGGAGTTTGAAGGTCGTTTCCAGCTTCTAGGCCGAATGGTTAGGGTGTTACAGAGGGCAAAAAAGCATAACTAAAAGATCATTCTACGGACAATGTTGATCTGTTTTAACTCTTAAGTATGCTCTCTTCATAAAAGCCCTAAAATCTTCAATAATTCATTTTAGGGCTAGAAGTTATCTTTTTTATGTATTTTCAATACGTTACCACTGTATAACTCACTTTGTATTTTGTATTAACTTTTAATTCTCTCTTTCATATGTATTACCGCAAGAGCTAACCATTTACGAAGTGAGTGAAGTTCACCAAGATTTACTTGAACTGATTGATAAAGATGAATTCATTCAATTGGATGCGTCGGCTGTCGAGGAGTTAGATACTGCAGGGTTTCAGCTACTGATTTGGTTTACCAAGCAGTCTCATGTCATTGCTCTTAATTCGAACACTCCTAATTCGATCGCCCCCATCTGTCCGCTAAGTCAAACGGTCTCGCGCTATATTCAATTACTCAACATCAAACACTTCGAATTAAGCCCAGAATCAGCATTAATAAGCGGTGCTTATGAGCATTGATATCAATAAAGCGTTAACGACATTTATTGCGGAAGCCGAAGAGCTGATCAGTGACATTGAACAGTTACTTTTGGATAACGAAAGTTCGCCTATCGGGTGTGATATCGAGTGGTTGCACGAGGTCTTTCGTGGTGTTCATACCATCAAAGGCAGTGCGGGGCTCTTTGGCCTAGATGATTTGGTCGATTTTAGCCACTTACTTGAATCATTACTGGAAAGGTTAAGAGACCAAAGCCTAAACGTTGATGTACAGATCATCTCACTGGTGATTGAATCGACGGATGTACTTAAAATTCATATCGATAGCATCGGGTCAAACCCACCGGATCAACTTGCATTAAAATCAGAAAATCTCGCTCAGAAAATAAAAGAGTACCTTCCGCAGCCGACATCGCCAGATGACGAACCTGACGATGAACAACAAGCAATTGAACAAGAAATAAAGGGTATTTGGCATATTTCGTTTCGTCCAGCGCCTGATGTTTTAAAAGATGGTTTAGATCCCATCTCATTTATTCGTTACCTCTCCACTCAGGGAGAGCTCGTTTCCGTGCACCTTATGGATGAGGGGGTGAATACAGCAAGTTCATTTGATCCGAGCCAGTGCTATTTGGGGTTTGAAATTCGCTTTCTTGCCTCAACCACTCGTCAAGCGATTCTCGATGCATTTGAATTTATTCTCAACGACGCAGACTTGACTATTATTCCGCCTAACGGACACGTGAACGCGTATATCGACCTCATTAACCAATTACCTGATTCGTCTAGGAAACTGGGTGAAATCTTAGTGGAGGTCGGCGCGTTAAACCAAGATGAACTCAATCAATGTTTAAGTATGCAAAAGCAGCTAGGTGGTTCTCATTCTCCAGCTCCACTGCTAGGCAGTCTCTTGACGCAGCATCAGCATGTTCCCTCAGAAGTCATCAAAGCGGCCGTTAAAAAACAGCATCCGGCTGTTGGCGTTGCTAAGACTCTGCGTGTGGAAGCAGAAAAGCTCGATCAGTTGATCGACTTAGTGGGAGAGATGGTGATCACGGGTGCTAGAACCAATCTATTAGCCCATGAAACGGGCAACGAAATGCTGATTGAAGCGATGACACAGTTGGAGCGCTTGGTTGAAAGTATACGAGATAGCTCGTTGCAGCTCAGAATGGTTCAAATCGGCGATACGTTCAAAAAATACAAGCGAATCATTCGTGACAGCGCTTCGGATCTTGGAAAAGACGTGGAGCTCATCATTACTGGCGCGGAAACCGAACTCGATAAGACTTTTGTCGAAAAGCTCAGTGACCCTCTGACTCATCTTATTCGTAACGCGATTGATCATGGCATTGAAGCGTGTGGCGAAAGAGAACTCGCGGGCAAATCGCGCACAGGAGTGATTCGGCTGAATGCGTACCATGACTCTGGCTCAATCGTGATTGAGGTGTCAGATGATGGCCGTGGGCTCAATGAAGAAAATATCGCGTCTATTGCCCTTAAAAAGGGGCTCATTGATTCCCCTAAAGAGCTTAACTCTTCTGAATTACAGCGACTGATTTTTGAACCGGGCTTTTCGACCAAGAGTGAAGTCAGTGACCTTTCTGGTCGTGGTGTCGGAATGGACGTCGTTAAGCAAAATATCGAGCTGCTACGAGGAACGATCGAAATGGATAGCGAGTTGGGGGTAGGCTCACGCTTCATCATTCGGCTTCCTTTAACATTATCGATCATCGATGGTTTTATGTTCCAAGTCTCTGGCAGCAATTACGTTATCCCTCTAGATAACGTTATCGAATGTTTAGAGCTGAGTGAAATAACTACAGAGGATGCGATTCGCCACAAGAAATTTGTCGATCTCAGGAATACAACGTTGCCTATTATGCGATTGAGTGAATGGTTTGGTGTGGAATCACGTTGCACTTTTGAACAAGAAGCTTTGGTTGTTGTTCAGTTTGGTTCGTTCAGGGCGGGGTTGATCGTTGATACCTTGAGCGGTGAATATCAAACGGTGGTTAAACCTCTAGGTCCGATTTTTGAAGGGCTGCGAGGAGTCAGTGGTGCAACGATATTAGGGAATGGCGACGTTGCCATAATCTTGGATGTATTAGCATTGATTCAGATTATTCTGAGTCGTAACGAAACTGAGGGTAAACAGCGCTTGTAAACCTAGTTATCTATACTTAACAGTTAGGACTTAGCAGTTAGGACTTAGCAGTTAGGACTTAGCCGTTAGGAATTAGTCATTAGGCTTCAAGCTCTGGTGAGGAGAATGACATGATAGGAATGTTGTCAATAAGGAATAAAATCATCATCGCTATGTTCACCATGGGCTTACTGCTATTGGTGCTCGCTATTTCGGTTCAAATGAAGAACCGAACTATTGAATCCTATGCGATTAGCGTTGGACAAACCGATATCCCTGCTGCGTTTCTTTCATTGAATATGCTAGATGCATTGGGTGATATGAACTCGAACGTGTTGGAATTCATAACCGGTGAAGCAGAAGAAAAAGAAGATTTTCTCGCTAATTACACGGAGTTTGTTACGTTTTTTGAAGAGCTAAAGAAGCTTAATTCTGTTGAACCAGCATTAATTGGGCAATTGAGTGATCTGTCTAATCGCTATTATGAAGATATGGAAACGCTTGTTTTTCAACGGTTTGATCCAACCCTAGAGAGTAAAGCTAGCAGACAATATCACTATTTGATTAAAGAGTTTGCAGAACCGCTAGAGCGACTTCTTGATACCTTAAAAGAAGAAGAGGTGGAAGATGCAGGAAGAAGCGGTGATTTTAATGAAGTGCTCAATGATGATCTACCTGGGGTTCGTTACTATCTCGAGTTGATTGACGAGCAAGGCGATATGATGTCAGCACTCAACAACTATATGCGAGGGGAAATAGGGGCGGTTGTCGCTTTTGAAAGAGAAGCACGCACATTTGCTGATTTTCTGGCTCAGATAAAACCGTTAGAACGTAAACCCAATGAGATACAAAGTTTGAGCCAAGTCGAACAAATGTACCTAGAACTGTATAGGGGTGGGAAAAACATATTTGAAACCTATCGGCCGAGAGACAAACTCGAAGCGGCCGCTCAAATCGACAAACTTGAGCACGAAATATTTCGAAAATTGGAGACCATCCTAGATGAAATTAGTATTACTGCTACAGCCCAGGGGGGAGAATCACTCCAAGAGCTTATTAATGCTGCGAAAGAAAGTATTTCTCTGGTTTGGGGGTTGTTGGCGCTTGCTGTGATACTGGCTTTTGCTATTGCGCTATTTCTTATTAAAGGTATCGTCATTCCTATTAAAGCTCTGGCGGAAGCCGCCGAGGATTTACGTTCTGGTGAAGGGGATTTAACGAGAAGAATACCGGATTTTGGCTCTGATGAAGTGGGCAATACAGCTCGAAGCTTCAATGGGTTCATTGATAAATTACAAAACATCTTGTTAGATATTCAACGTTCGGTTGAGTCTATTGCGCACAGTACCAATGAAGTGACCACAACGTCACAGATGCTCAGCAGCACTTCAAGCCAGCTCGCTGGAAGCGTAGAAGAAACCAGCGCTTCTTTGGATCAAATGAGCTCTTCTATTTCTATGAACACCGAAAACTCAAAAGTCACTAATGGTATCGCGACACAATCTAGCTCTGAGGCGAATGAAGGAGGTCAGGCTGTAAATGATACTGTTGACGCAATGACAGCAATAGCTCAGAAAATAGGCATCATTGAAGACATCGCGTATAAAACCAATCTGTTGGCATTGAACGCGGCCATTGAAGCGGCTAGGGCCGGAGAGCATGGCAAAGGGTTTGCTGTTGTGGCCGACGAGGTACGTAAACTGGCAGAGAGAAGCCAAGTCGCTGCGCAAGAGATCAGTACCCTAGCGGACAATAGTGTCAAAGTGGCCCAGCATGCTGGTGACATGCTCAATCGTATGGTACCCAATATTCAAAAAACGGCGGATCTTGTCCAAGAGATTACAGCGGCATCGACAGAGCAAAGTACCAGCGTGGCTGAAATAAATCGCACGGTTTCCCAACTCGATGAGATTGCGCAAAAAAATGCGTCCGCTTCTGAGGAACTGGCTTCAACGGCAGTCATGGTGCAAGAAAAGACACGAGAAATTAGAAAGACGGTCAGCTTTTTCAAACTAACGGGCGATAGGGAAACCTCGTATCGATACAACGATAGAAACACCTACGATAGAAACATGGATAGAAATCACGACAGGGATCCCCAGGTTACGCCATCAGAGAATTACGAAGCAGGGTATGTCCCGTTCAAGGATTAGGAGAGGCTCGTGAGTGAAAACATAACAGAAACGCCTCATTACGATAAGTACCTAGAGTTTAAGTTGGGGGCTAGCCTCTTTGCCTATCCTATCTCCAAGATCAAAGAAATCATGGAGTACCCTCAGGTAGAGCCAATATCAGGTGCACCTCATTACATCAACGGTGCCATGAATTTACGAGGTCAACTGCTTCCGATTTTTGAGCTCTCATTATGTTTAGGTAAAGAGACCATGAAACCAGGACCTAAAACCTGTGTAGTGGTCACCGAGCTAGAACACCAAGGTATTAAGTACACCGTGGGTAATAAAGTGGATTTGGTCACTCAAGTGATAGAAATCGACGCCAGTGCACTGGAGGTCATACCGGACTTGGCGGGCAGTTTATCCAATCCAATGATTAAAGGGTTGGCAAAGTTGGAGACTCGATTACTCACGATTTTGGACGTCGACAAGCTGCTAAATAGAGGGCAAGAAGAGTGGCTGATACAACAGAGAACTGAAAATACTTCCAACGTTACGCAGAGTGAGGAACCGCTTTGACTCAACAATTCGAGCACCAGATTCACGAGCAAAATGAGATGGGACAGCTTTTTGTCGACATCGGTGAAGAAGCGTTTGCGATTCCTATTCATTTTGTCAAAGAGGTTATTGAGCTGAGTAAAATAACCTCGGTTCCCATGTGTTCAAATATCATCAATGGGGTCATCAATGTTCGAGGCAGTGTAGTGCCTGTTATCGATGCAGCCACAAGGCTTGGAATACCTCAGTATCGTGATTATGACAAGTACAGTTGCATCGTCTTGTACCAAAATGTCGATAGCGTCACCGATGAAGTCGTGACCTTGGGTTTGATTGTCAATAGGGTCCGTTCGATTGAAGCTGTGACAGAGAGCATGGCAACAAACACGCCCGCTTTTGGGTCTCATGTACCGCAGCAATACATATTGCAGATGATACGAATACACAACCTGACGTTGCCAATTTTAGATATGCCCGCTCTTTTGGATTGCGCGGCGATTAACAAAGAGATAGTTCAAAGCCAAAGATCTTCTTATGGGCATAGAGAATGATGAACATGGCAAAAACATTGAGTGATCGTCATTTCAATCATATTCAGAACTTAGTGGAGTCCTATACGGGCATCTATCTTGCGGATAACAAACGTGGCATTGTTGAAAACCGACTTCAATCGCGCCTTAATGCTAGTCAGTGTCAGAATTTTGAGCAATATCTTGCGTCCCTTGATGATCGAAGTGAAAAAGGAGAGTTCTGGACATTCATTGATAAAATGACAACTCATGAAACCTCGTTTTTCAGAGAAGAATATCAATTTTTCGCATTGAGAGAGCTATTAGAAACATCACACTTGACGCAACCCATCAATGTATGGAGTGCGGCGTGCTCCACAGGAGAGGAAGCCTATACGTTAGCTATGGTGTTAGAAGATACCCTGGGGGAAGGAGCTTGGTCTGTGTTAGGGACCGATATTTCAGACTTAGCCATTAGCCAGGCCAAATTGTGTCACTACGATCTACCGGCCGCCGAGAAAATCCCCTCCCGCTACCGGAGAGCCTATTGCTTAAAAGGAATCGGCGCGTATTCGGATCATTTTACGGTGGTTCCAGCACTAAAAAAACACTGCCATTTTCAATCACATAACCTATTGAAACCAGTGGGTGAGGCGCTTTATGAGGTCATCTTTTTAAGAAACATATTGATCTATTTCTCTAGCGAAAAACAGCGCTTGATCGTTAGAAACAGCATCAATGCACTGAAACAAAATGGGCTTTTATTTTTGGGGCATAGCGAAAATATTTTACGGGATAACCCAAACGTTGAGTTGGTCGACAACTGTATTTATAGAAAGGTAGCCAATGAATAAACCACCCTACAAAGTATTCATCGTAGATGACTCAGCGGTTATGCGGCAAGTGCTTGGCGAGGTTATTGAGGCCGATAAAGATCTAAAGTTAATCGGCGTGGCCCCAGACCCAATTTTGGCTCTAAGAAAAATGAATAAGTGCTGGCCCGATGTGATTTTACTCGACATTGCGATGCCTAAAATGGATGGCATCTCTTTTTTGAAGCAGATAATGTCAACGCACCCGACCCCGACGGTGATTTGTTCCTCTAAAACCGAGGAGAAGGTAGAGTTGAGCTTGGAGGCTTTGTCATCAGGTGCAATAGAGGTGATTAATAAGCCTCAAAGTCACCTTGCCGATTTTCTTCATTCGCAACAAGTATCCACAATCATCAAAGCATTGAAGCGCGCTGCTGCCGTTCAAGTAAAGCAGTTAAAGTACCTTAGCGAACAAACATACCGAATAAAAAACTCCGCAGATGTCGTCTTAAAAGCGGAGTTTAATAAAGTCCTGTCTGATGATCGAGTCATTGTCATTGGGGCGTCTACTGGGGGAACCGAAGCAATATTCCAGTTTTTGACAGAGACCCCGGTGAATAGCCCGCCTATTGTTATTGTTCAACATATGCCTCCAAAATTTACTTTGGCTTTTGCACAGCGTTTAAACCATGAGACGAGGCACCAGGTGGTTGAAGCAAAAGATAAAATGAAACTGACCCCGGGCGTGGTTTACATAGCCAAAGGAGGGATGCATTTAATATTGGTCAGCCATTCTGGTCATTATTATCTAGAATTAAAGGATGGGCCGTTAGTTTCTAGGCATAAGCCGTCTGTTGATGTGCTATTTCGCTCGGCAGCGCAAGCCGCAGGGCATAACGCCATTGGAGTCATACTTACAGGAATGGGAAGTGATGGAGCGCAAGGAATGGTAGAGATGTGTCAAGCTGGTGCGGTCACATTTGCTCAAGATGAAGACAGCAGTTTGGTCTTTGGTATGCCCAAAGAGGCGATTGCTAAAGGTGGGGTGCAAGGTGTGTTTTCACTGCATGCATTACCTTATCAAGTTCAAAAGGCATTGGTGGTTAAATGAATAGGTTGAGTGAGCAGTTTTTGGATCTAAAAATAGCTTATGTGCTTATTAGTAAAGATTTAGTGGTTAATTCGCTATCGGATGAGGCCAAAGCTCTGTTTCGATGTGATGTGGGGGGGCATGTCTTTGACGCAGATATTGGCTTTGTGGACGATGAATATAAGCGTGTTGATCTAGCCTCGATGGTGTCTCAGTCCATATCGGAACAAAAAAAGTGTGAAATCGAGGTGGGTATTAGCTACCCCGACAAAAATATCGAGTGGATAAAGATTTCGGTCATGTTTCATGGCGAGCTTTGCCTCTTACATGCGGTAGAGCAAGGGGAGTTGGTGACAACACGCAGACTCAATCGACAACTATCCATGTTGGACCCTCATACAGGGCTATTGTACCGCGAAGCCTTTCTAGCCAAGATTTATTCTGAATACACGACTGGCCTGGTGTGTTGTGTGCGAATTTGCAATTACCAAAGAATCAATGAAATTTGGGGCACAGCTGTCGCAAACCTTGTTTTCATGGAGATTTTGGCCAGGGTGAATACTGAGATTGACGACGCTATTTGCAGTAAACATTCTACCGACAGCTTCAATATTTTCATTCCCTTTAATACCGCTTTTGATGTTGAAGGTTTTTATCGTGCGTTGAACGCCCCCTTTCATTTTAATGGTCGGCATTTCTTTAGCAATGTTGCACTGGGGTATTATCTTGAAAAAGAAGGGGACTCTCACGAGCAAAGCCTGAATAAAGCTGAAATGGCGATACTGGATGTGCTATCTGAGCGGGTACGTTTAGCCGAGTTCCAGGAAGACTTAGCAAGGCAAATTGAACATCAAAACAATCTTGAAAATGAGTTCAGAGCCGCGGTTTCCCAAGGTGATCTTAATGAGTCATTTTATGTTGTCTTTCAGCCTGTTCATGACACGTTCACCGAGCAAGTAACCGGGGCAGAGTGTTTGATTCGTTGGACGGTCAAAGGGCAAATGGTTTCACCAGTTGAGTTCATTCCTATCGCTGAGAGAATCGGAGACATCGGCCTTTTGACTAAGTTTAATGTTAAAAAACTGCAAGAGTTGATCATTAAGTTGGAAAACAAAGGCGTCGATACCACCACAATTCTGTTTGCGCTCAACATCAGTGTGGTTGAAATACTGGATGTTGACTTTGTTAGTAAGCTTTCGTTAGCAATTAAAAACGCCCATATTGAGCCTGAAAATATCAAGTTGGAACTGACAGAATCCGCGCTGATTGACAACTTTAATTATGTAAATCAAGTATTGAAGCAACTGCAAAACATCGGCTTTAAAGTCTCTATTGATGACTTTGGAACCGGCTTTTCGAGTTTGAGTTATCTTTGCCGCTTGAGTTTTGATGAGATAAAAATTGATAGGGCATTTGTGACACACGTGGTTGACGACACCAAACTACAAACCGTTTTTAACTCAATCGCGTCTTTAGCGACCAACCTAAATAAGCCGGTTGTTGCGGAAGGTGTGGAAACGTTAGAGCAACTTGATTATGCGAGAGAGAAAAATATTGAGTTTATTCAAGGTTACTATTTTAGTAAACCGTTGTCGGAGCATGATTTTATAGAGTACGTTTTAGAAAAAATGGGTTAGTGAAACACTAACCCATAATTGTTTGAATGGCCGGTATATTTAGCCAAACATCGCTTTAGTGGCGCTTGGGTTTTCTGTTTCCACCGGTATTGTTGCCACTGTTATTACCTGCTGGTCCGCTGTTGTTTGGCTTACCAGAACGATTCGGCTTTTGCCCTTGCCCCGATCCTTGCTTACCTGCATTCTGATTGTTTGACTTCCCTTTATGTTGCTTCCCTGTGTCATCACCTAGCGTGGAACGATTGGGGCCAAAACCAGGCTGGTTTTTGGTGTGTTTGGTAGCAAATCGATTGGCTCCGTGACGACCTGATTTTCTTCGCTGCGCAGGTGTCATGGTATCCAAATCTTCGGCAGGAACTAAGCAGTTTGCCTTATCACCAATAAGGTGCTGTTTACCCATACTGATCAAGGCTTCACGAATGATTTTCCAGTTATCTGGATCATGGTATCGCAACAGTGCTTTATGTAAACGACGCTGACGATCGCCTTTTGGTACCGTTACATCTTCGCGTTTTTTGTATTTAACGCGCTTCAAAGGGTTTGTCTCTGAGTAGTACATGGATGTTGCGTTACACATAGGCGATGGGTAGAAATTCTGTACTTGATCACATTCGTAATTGTGCTTTTTCAACCACATCGCAAGGTTAAGCATATCTTCATCTTCAGTGCCTGGATGAGCAGAGATAAAGTAAGGAATGAGATATTGTTTTTTGCCTGCTTCAGCGCTGTATTTCTCGAACATCTCTTTGAAACGGTCGTAAGTGCCCATGCCAGGTTTCATCATGAGGTCCAAAGGGCCTTTTTCAGTGTGCTCAGGCGCTATTTTTAGGTACCCGCCAACGTGGTGGGTAACCAACTCACGCACATATTCAGGTGATTCGATCGCTAAGTCATAACGTACGCCCGATGCAATCATGATTTTTTTAACGCCGGGAACTTTTCTCGCTGAGCGATAAAGATCGATAGTGTGCTGGTGGTCTGTGTTCAGTTTTTCACAGATTTTAGGGAACACACAAGAAGGACGGCGGCAGTTAATCTCAGCTTTTGGATCTGAACAGCCTAGTCGGTACATGTTGGCCGTTGGCCCACCTAGATCAGAAATTGTCCCAGTAAATCCTGGCACTTTCTCTTTAATATCTTCGATTTCTTCCAGAATAGATTCTTTTGAACGGTTCTGAATAATACGACCTTCATGCTCTGTAATGGAGCAGAATGAGCAGCCACCAAAACAGCCACGCATGATGTTGACGGAGGTTTTAATCATGTCGTAGGCGGGGATCTTCGCCTTGCCGTACATAGGGTGTGGAACGCGTTTGTAGGAAAGGCCAAATACGTAATCCATCTCTTCTGTAGAAAGTGGAATCGGCGCCTGATTGACCCAAAGCTCTCGATCACCATGGCGTTGAATCAGTGCGCGACCAGAATACGGGTTGGTTTCCAAGTGAAGAATACGGCTGGCGTGTGCGTACAGAATTCGGTCGTTGTTCAGTTTTTCAAAAGCAGGAATACGAACCGCGGTTGTTTTTGCATCGTGACGAGAAGGACGAACAGTAATGGGTTGCGCTTTGGGTTCTTCGTCTTTTTTCGTCTCGCACTGTGTTTCTATTTCGTACGGATTAACGGGAACGTAAGCTTTATTAGGTTTCTCAATTCGAGACGAATCGATGATTTTGAAATGATCTGGTGCGGCCGCTAGGTTCACGGCTGTGCCACGAATATTGGTCATTGTCGACATCTCTTCACCATCAGCAAGACGGTGAGCGACTTCCACTAAGGCTCGTTCAGCGTTACCAAACAGGAGAATATCGGCCTTTGCATCAAATAAAACGGAGCGACGCACTTTATCTGACCAATAATCGTAATGGGCGACACGGCGCAAACTGGCTTCAATACCACCAAGAACAATAGGAGTGCCTTTGTAGGCTTCACGACAGCGCTGAGAGTAAACTAAAGTAGCTCGGTCAGGTCGTTTACCCCCTTCATTATTTGGCGTATAGGCGTCATCGTGACGAAGTTTACGGTCAGACGTGTATCGATTAATCATTGAATCCATATTGCCGGCCGTAATACCAAAAAACAGATTCGGTTTACCGAGTGCCATGAACGCATCTTTATTGTTCCAAGCGGGTTGGGCAATAATACCGACGCGAAACCCTTGGGCTTCTAGTAATCGGCCAATAATCGCCATACCAAAGCTAGGGTGGTCAACGTACGCATCTCCGGTAACGATGATAATGTCACAGCTATCCCAACCAAGCATATCCATCTCTTTTCTACTGGTAGGAAGAAAAGGAGCCGTTCCAAAACATTCGGCCCAGTACTTTTTGTGTTCAAAGATTGGTGTGATTTTGCTGTGCATATTTTGACCTCTAGAATTGCGAGGGCGAAGTATAGCGAGTTGTTGACTGAGTAGCTAGTTTCGTTGCAATGAAGTGGAAATAATAGGCAAGAATGAAGAAAACAATCCCAATTAAACCGCGAGCGATCTATAGTTTCAACTATATTCATAATAGTGACTTAACGAGTTTTCTATAAATAGGTTCTCTATAAAATGAGTCGAGCACCTTTAACCAAATCAGATGCAACAAACGAGAGTATATCTATGGTTCAAAATAAGAGTACGCTGGATAGTGAAGTGCCAGATGTTGGAGTACTCGAGACGAATTCTGTATTCGATGCCTCTGCCGTGTATGAGTGGTATTTGAATTTAGATAAGCGAGAGTTTGACTTTGATAAAAAAGAACTTGAAGGCTTGCTCAATGCGTCGAATTCAATTTCGTCAATGGACGATATTTTAGAGTATATGCCAGGAACACAGAGACGTGACTTGAAAGATGCACTGGTGCGAGTGCTTAAAACTGGAGTGAGCGAATACGTCAATTGCACTCTGATGCCCAAAGGAACGGGTTTCATTCAGGTTGAAGTGTACATGGAGAAGCCTGAGAAAAACGCGATCAGTGGGACATTTCGCCCTTTGATTGGCTTAACGTCAATGGATGATTTGTGTGAGGTATTCCAGATCCTGTTCGAGAACACGCATCATGGCATCGTCGTCACAGACAGTGAGACTCGAATCTTGACGTGCAATCGCTATTTTGAGCAGTTAAAAGGGTTTAAGCGAAATGAAATGCTGGGATTAAAAGCCAATATATTTAATGCAGGCAAATATCCCGACGAATTTTACCAAGATATGTGGCGAGACATTCACGAAAAAGGCTCTTGGGGCGGCAGTATTTTAAGCCGTACAGCTGCAGGTTTGACAGTTCCTCAAGATCTCACCATCCAAAAGGTCACCTTTAGTAATAATAAAGTCTATTACCTCGGGATCGTCGTCGATTTATCGAATCAATTGTATCGAATTGCAGATAAAGGATTAGGAGGGGTTGAGCTTTTAACTCAACTGCCGACTAAAGATCGGTTTGTTAAACTGCTAGAAGAGCTGTGTTCTTCGAATACGATCGATAGCCGAAAAGTGGTGATTGCGTTGCAGCCGAGTTTTGGTGAGGAGAATATTTTGGAAAATAGGCAGTTGTTTTCCGATATGTTGTCTCGCAGCCGTTACAGCAGTTTGGCGGGATACCTTTCAAATGGTGTCTTTGTTGTTTGCGTCGAAAGCCCATCACAGAAAAAAATCAGCCCACAACGTGCATTGATGAAATCGATTAGCCAGTTTTTCCAAGAAGTTAAATTGGAAGGCGAACAAAACATACATGAATACGTGGTTAGCGGACGAATTGGGGTATCCATTATTGGTTATGATACCGATGTCCCGAAACGAGCCATTTCTCATGCGATGCAAGCGATGATGGATAGCAAGCCTAGCGGTCAAACGAGCATTTCGTTCTACCACAGCAAAACTCATAAAGAGCTGGAAAGAAAAAAAATACTCGAAGAGATTGTTCGAGAATCGATAGCGAACCATAAACTTCATGTACATTATCAAC
This sequence comes from Vibrio sp. YMD68, assembly GCF_029958905.1. Classification (NCBI taxonomy): domain Bacteria; kingdom Pseudomonadati; phylum Pseudomonadota; class Gammaproteobacteria; order Vibrionales; family Vibrionaceae; genus Vibrio; species Vibrio sp. YMD68. Next base: position 1,363,198 of record NZ_CP124614.1, read on the forward strand.
CCATTATTGACACCAACACATGGCAGATAGCCAAGTTTGAAGCATTGTGTCGCTTCGCCCCTGTACTGAATTTGGAATTTACGACTCAAGAAATGATCAATATTGCCGAAGATCTCGAACTGGTTCCGCAGCTGGATTGCACAGTTGGAAAGATTGCTTTAGGTGATTTTAGTAAAATCCGAGCCGTATGTGGTGATAACGTAGGATTGACGATTAACCGTTCACTTAATACAAACTTGGGAACAGAGCAGGTATTGAAAGAAACATCGCAGATGCTTGAGCATTACGCTGATAGTTTTGAATCAATAACCATTGAGCTCACTGAAAGTGCCTATTTTGAGAGTAGCCCGAGTCAGGGTAAGGCTTTGCAAGCGCTTCGCGAAAGCGGTGTGCAAATCGCTATTGATGATTTCGGCACAGGGTATTCTTCATTTAACTACTTGCGCGAGCGGCATTTTGACATTCTGAAAATCGATCGCGAGTTTGTTCGTGAGATAACAAAAGGGTCAGGACAGTACCACATTGTTAAAATGATTACTGATCTCTCACATACCCTGGGCATTAAGGTGGTGGCAGAGGGGGTGGAAACCTTAGGGGAGCTAAGTGTGCTAAAAGCTCTAGGGGTTGACTATATGCAGGGCTATCTGTTTTCTAAACCGGTTGCGATCGAGAACATTGCTTATGCGCTCGATTATCAAGTGGCGTTAGCGTCTGAGTTAGAAGGCTTTAGAAACACACATCAAAAGCTGACGTTACTCAAGTTGGCGACAAATGTTGGAACGTTAGACCCAAGTACACCACTTGTTGAGGTTAATGAAAGGCTTCAAAGCTCTCCGTCGTTAACCTTTCCCGTTATTGTGAACAAGAAATGCGTGGGTTTGGTATCGAAAGTTGAGGTGAATTTACACCTCACACCTCAAATGGGGACGGAATTAGAGAGTAACCGAGAAGCCGCCATTTGGAATCGCCCAGTGAACCAGTTAATGAAAACTGGATTTTCAAGGTTGGATTACCGTTTGTCTCTTTTAGATTTAGAACGCTATATTGAAGAACAATTGCCATTCCCGTGGGTGCTAGTGGATGAACAGGGGGTCTACAAAGGGATTTTAGAGTTGGAAGCTGCAATGAACTATCTACTACAGAAACATTGACCAATGCACTCTGACCCATTCACATTGAACTATTTACCACATAGAACTACTTACCACATAGAACGATTCATATTGTGGCCTGCAAACTATCATCAGCAGACATAGCTTCCTTTTACTTGTATGAGCGTAGATTTGATATCACAAATTCGGTATCAAGAGCGGTTCGTGGAGGATTGCAGTTAGTGAATGGGTTTAGGTCTGTTATTATCCTCTGCTAATTATTGATACTTCGATTTTTAACAGTGGATATTATGGTCAATCACTTGATTTCTCTTTTTCCAGCGATGCTTCTTGGGGCACAACTGGTACTGACTCTCATTTTAGTCAAAGGCGATATTTGCCCTGGGCAGCGTGGGCGTATTCATAAAATGCTACCAGCGATAGGGGTCCTATGGTTAGCGACGGCTTCTTTGAAAATCGAAGCATTTATGGTGGTTTTTGCGATATTCTATTTTTACTCTCGCGTTCAAACGGGCAAAACACGTGATGCTGGCCCCATCTGGTTGCTATTTCTCGCGAATGGTTTTGCCTTGTCGTTTGTGGGTATTCAAATTATTCAGCAATTGAGTGTGCCTCAATCATTTACTTACTTTGTTCTGATCTTTTTGCTTGGTGCAAGTTTCTCACACTTATTATTGACCATTGCTCGAACACGTTTACAAGCGTTCCATCGAATCTTACCTGTGACCGTAGTGATTGCTGCAATGATGTTCACCGGGTGTGTCCTAGCGAGTATTTATCAGTTCGATGAGTCGCAGTTGGAGCGAATATTGATACCGCTAGTGATTAGTTTTTTATCTGTGTTACTGGGGGTAGTGGTTTCGTGTTGGCATTTATTGGCGACTCGCGCACCAGAAAAAATTCAGATAGGTCTGGGATTGCTGTTATTGTTATGCTCCGCGACCATTTCATCTCAAGTCATGGTGATTTAGAAGAGGATCACTTTTTAACTAAGAAATCACAGCGACACTATGAATAGCAACTATGCTTTGAGTAAGGTATGCGCTTTGAGTAAGGTATGCGCTTTAAGTAAAGCCTGAATTGGTAAACGTTTACCCCTTACTTTTTATCTCTTTACCCCTGAGAAGTTTAACTCTTGCAATAAAGGAGAATAGTGATGGATTTTAGTAATATTACTCGTCTCGATAACGCCATCCTTCTGGGTATCGTTAATGAAAAGCTGCGTCTAGAATGTGACAGCTTTGACGAATTGGTCAGCACGTATGAAATGGATGTTGAAAGCCTGATTGGAAAACTGGATGTATTAGGTTATCAATATGATCCATTGACCAATCAGTTTAAAGCATACCAACGCTAAGAGCATTTCCTTGTTTGAAGGGAAATGCATAAATAAACAATGACATATCAGCCATTTCCCTTAAGCCATCTTGATCCCATCAAGGTGGCTTTTGCATTGAAGTTTGGCGGTCGAAAAGAAGGCTTGTAAGTAGCGCTTATCTTTCTCGGAATTTCGCGTGGCGGCAAACAGTCTGCGCCACAGGCCTTTGCCTAGAGGTTTACTGCTGATTAACCCTTGCCTAGAAAACTCGCTAATTGCCCAATTGGGTAGAGCAGCAACTCCTAGCCCAGCGGACACCATTTGAACCAGCATCAAGGTGTTATCGGCTTGCTTCCATTTCTGAGGCTCGACGCCTGCCGGTTGCAAAAAGTGTTTTACGATATCAAGGCGCTGTTTCTGCACCGGGTAAGAGAGCATGGTTTGATCGCTGATATCTTCTGGTTCGACACACACCTTTGTTGAGAACGGATGAGTGGTTGAGGTGATAAGACGCATTTCAAAATCAAACAAGGGTTCATAGTGGACTTCAGATCGGGGTTGAATGTCTGAGGTGATGACAAGATCAAGTTCACCAGCCACTAAAGCAGGCAAGGGCTCAAATCCAAATCCCGATGAAAAATCAAGGGCTACACTTGGCCAAGCGAGTTGATATTCTTTGAGAGCAGGCATAAGCCACTGAAAACAGGAATGGCATTCGATGGCCATGTGTAACCGTCCATTCACATCTTCTTTCAAACTGGCAATTTCATTTTCTGCTTGAGCGAGTTTCGGCAGTACCTCATTGGCCACTTTAAGTAAAATTTCACCTTCGGACGTGAATTTCACCGGTCGCGTCTTACGCAAGAAGAGCTGCCCACCGATTCTGGATTCGAGATCTTTTATTTGATGAGACAACGCCGATTGAGTCAGGTGTAGAGCGGTGGCGGTGGCGGTTAATGACCCCGTCTCTCTTAATGAGGTCAGAGTGCGTAAATGTTTTAGCTCAATCATGAGTTCCTCTCATCTTCCTTGAAGTTTCATTAGCTTCTCTAATCTACCTATTATAATTGGATGTGTAAACATCTAGATGGCTATTTGCCTGGGTGTTCATGAATATTATTAATAAACAAGGTGAATAAATGGAGATTGTTCATATTGATGAAAAACGAGATAGTTTGGCCATCTAGAGCTCTTTATTAGTCATTGACTAACGAGCTTAAGAATTATTGGCGCAGAACCAAAATCATCAGAAGGACTAGGGAAATGACAGCAGCAACCATAACAACACATATATTAGGCTACCCACGTATTGGCGAAAAAAGAGAGCTAAAATTTGCATTGGAACAATACTGGCGTGGTGAAATAGATCAAAAAGCACTCAAAGAGGTAGGGTCGACCCTTCGTAATAAGCATTGGCAGTTGCAGGATGAGGCAAAGCTGAGCTTTACGACCGCAGGGGATTTTGCATGGTATGACCATGTGTTAACGACAACACTGTTATTGGGTCATACACCAAAGCGTCATAGCGATGGCTTCCCCGATTTAGACACAGTATTTAAAGTCGGTCGTGGTCAATCCCAAGCGAGTTGTGGGTGCAGCAGTGCGGAAGAGAGTGACGGCAACGCTGCTTCAGACATGACCAAGTGGTTCAACACCAATTACCACTATATCGTTCCAGAATTCAGCCAAAATGATAGTTTTGAAGTCAGTTGGCCGCAACTATTCGAAGAAGTGAATGAAGCAATGAAAGCGGGGCATAAAGTCAAACCCGTTTTGCTTGGTCCACTGAGTTATCTTTATTTAGGAAAAGAAGTCGAGCAAGATTTTGATCGTCTGACATTGCTTCCGCGTTTATTGACGGCTTACCAAGCCATTCTCTCAAAACTGGCGAGCTTAGGTGTGGAATGGGTTCAAATTGACGAACCTATTTTGTCCTTAGAGCTGGAAGAGAAGTGGCTTGATTCATTCAAACTTGCATACCAAGTAATTCAAAGTGATGTGAAGTTGCTACTTACGACGTATTTTGATTCAGTAGTAGATACGATTGACAAGATTGTTGAACTATCAGTCCAAGGCTTACACATCGACTTAGCTGCTGCCCCAGATCAATTAGACCTTGTTGTTTCAAAACTTCCTCAAGACTGGATATTGTCTGCAGGTGTAATTAATGGTCGAAATGTTTGGCGCGCCGATTTAAGCACTTGGGTTGAACGCTTGAAACCTGTGAAAGACAAACTGGCTGAACGGTTATGGATTGGCACATCGTGTTCATTACTGCATAGCCCTGTGGATCTGGATTTAGAAGCGGAGTTAAGTGAAGAAGTGAAGTCTTGGTTTGCTTTTGCTAAACAAAAAGTTGAAGAGGTTGCGTTACTCGCGGCGGCTATCGATGGTGATGGTAGAGCGATTTTAGCGTGTGAGGAATACAGCCACCCCATTGCTGCAAGACTCTCGTCAAGCCAGGTGAATAAGCCGCAAGTTGAAGCGCGTATTAACAGTATTACCAAAGCACTATCTGAGCGGAGCGAGCAATATGTGACACGCGCTAAACATCAATCAACGGCACTTGGGTTACCTTTATTGCCGACAACAACGATTGGTTCGTTTCCTCAAACGGGTGAAATTCGAGCTCAGCGAAGTGCATATAAGCAAGGTCTTTTAACCGAATCCCAATATAATGAAGCGTTAAAAGGGCATATTGCCGATGCCGTGAAACGTCAAGAAGCCCTAGATTTGGACGTACTGGTGCACGGTGAAGCCGAACGTAATGACATGGTGGAATATTTCGCAGAGAACCTTTCTGGTTTTCAAACGACTCAATTTGGTTGGGTACAAAGCTATGGGTCACGCTGTGTGAAACCGGCGATTGTTGTTGCTGATATTGAGCGTGAAAAGCCAATCAGCGTAGATTGGACCACCTATGCACAATCTCTGACTTCTAAGCAAATGAAAGGCATGCTGACAGGCCCAGTAACGATACTGTGTTGGACGTTCCCTCGAGAAGATATCTCCCGTAAAAAAATTGCTCAACAGCTTGCTTTTGCTCTCCGAGATGAAGTGTCTGATTTGCAGGATTCAGGTATTAATATCATTCAAATAGATGAGCCCGCGATTCGAGAGGGCTTGCCGCTAAAAAAGAGAGATCATAAGCAGTACTTGGAGTGGGCGGTGGATGCATTTAAGATTTCAGCGGCCAGTGCGAGACCAGAAACACAGATTCACACGCATATGTGTTATAGCGAATTTAATGAAATTATTGATTCCGTCGCGGCGCTTGATGCTGATGTTATTACCATCGAAACATCTCGCTCAAATATGGAATTATTACGCGCTTTTGAAGAGTTCAACTACCCCAATGAAATTGGGCCAGGTGTCTATGACATCCATTCGCCAAATATTCCATCAGAAGCGTGGATTCAAGGCCTACTAAGAAAAGCGGCAGAGAAAATCCCAGCAAGCCGTTTGTGGGTCAATCCAGACTGTGGGTTAAAAACGCGCAATTGGACTGAAACCGAGCAAGCCTTAACCAATCTGGTCTCAGCGGCAAAATCGTTAAGAGAAGAATGGAAGGAACGAGAAATCGCTTAGCGAGTAAAGACAACAAGATCGAGAAGGTTCTGGATGAGAAAATGCCGCTACGATAGCGGCATTTTTATTTGTATCTCGCTCTATTGTCCGATGAATTTCTCTTTATAGCGATTTTCTAATCGCTAGGTTCGGACAAAAGGCAGACTACTTAGCGAAGTTGATAATAGGGAAACACTTGAAGAACCCGTTATCAGCACAGTTAATGATACCGATTTGAACGCCTTCAATTTTTGCTGTTTTGTTGAAAAAGCCAAATTGAACGGTTGATGTATCAGAAAGGTTTGCTGCACCAATATCAACCAGTGTATTGCCCTCTGAATAGTTAACAAAACTAATGTTCGCACCTTTAACATCGTTGGTTACGTTGACTGCACCAATGTTTGCGCCAAGTGTCGAACCAGTATTCCAGTTAAAAAAGCCTAAAGATGCCCCAGTCATCGATTCGTTGACTTTAGAAGCGCCAAAAAACCCCAGGTTAACACCCGTTGTATTGTTCGTTTCAGAAAGTCCAACAATAGCCAGATCAACCCCTTTAAGGTCGTCGACTTTACCGTAAAGAGCAGCGACACGTACACCACCAACCGCTTGCTCGTCGGGTGCATTAAAATTATTAATCGATGAAAACATCACAGGCGTAGAAGCAAAAGCGACAGATGATGCAAGTGCAGCGGTAACAGCGAGTGCAGAAATAATTTTTTTCATGGAAACTCCAGCGGGTTCTTACTATTTTATAAGTGTTTGATGTAACAAACAGTATATGCGTGACCTGAGTCGCATAATGTATATGCGTAATATCGAATATGCAAGCTTCAATTACTGCTGGCCTGAATGCGTATCACAAGTGATAGGATAAAAATTATCATTTAAGAGATGGCGTTCTTGAGCAGTGTGGTCGATCTAACAGCGCATGTGTCACCTATACTTCAACCTACTGGCACGTACTATTATCAATGTATTGGTCAATCATTAGCTGGCCACGACTGTTGCGCATTTGTATACGGTAGCTAACGCCCACTTCGAGATTGTTTTTTACATCCGGGTCACTGCAATAGCTGTCTACACTCATTTTCATGATTTGTTGAGTGGGTTTTGCGCCAGGCGCATCATCATTGTAAACCATCATTATTTCGATGGTTGTACCCTTTGCTCTCGCCCGCATGATTGACAGAGGACCATACTCCAAAGGTAACTCAGAGCTTAAGACGCTGGCTCTGTTTTGGGCTAAGAGTTCAAGATTTCTTTGTTGATCAGCATTAGAAGAGCAGCCAAATAACATCAAAGAAGCCAAGGCACCAATGATAACTTTACGCATATTAAAATACTTTCTTAAATGGTTTAACGATGACATTGGCATAAACACCAGCCTCTATGTAAGGGTCTGCATCCGCCCATTGCTGCGCATCTTGCAGTGAATTAAATTCTGCGATTACCGTCGATCCAGTGAAGCCGGCTTCCGCTGGGTTTTCTGAATCAATCGCAGGCATTGGGCCTGCCGTCAGTAAGCGACCTTCATCTTTTAAACGCTCTAGCCTGGCTAAATGCTGTGGGCGAACAGAAAGTCGTTTTTCGAGTGAGTTTTCAATATCTGTTGAAAAAATTACGTACCACATGGCTATATCCTTATAATAATTAGCGAGTTTGTTGAATGATTCGGTTCGGTTCATTCCTGAACAGTAATGTACTGACTGTAGCAGTTTTTTTCAGCAATAATATAACCTTAATGTGAGTTTAGGGCTGCTTAATTAAACGAGGTCTACCTTTTTGGTCGATTGCTACGTAATTGAACGTGGCTTCGCACACTTGAAAACGTTCACCGACGCCATCTTCTTTCACAGGCTTTACCCATACGTCTAGTTTAATGGACATCGAAGTCCTGCCAATTTTTTTGCATTCACCATAACAGCACACTACATCGCCCACTTTCACGGGTTTCTTAAAGGTAATGCTGGATACAGAGACGGTAACAATACGGCCTGAAGAAATTTCTTTGGCCAGGATACCACCAGCTAAATCGAGTTGAGACATTATCCAACCACCAAATATATCACCATTAGCGTTGGTGTCTGCGGGCATTGCGAGGGTTCTTAATAACAGTTGCCCTTTTGGGGCATTTACTTCATGAGTCATAGGTATTCCAAAAAACAAAAAAGCGACCAGAGAGGTCGCTGAGAACAGTTATTGAGGCATTGTAGCAAATAGAGATTAAGAAAGTGACGTTATAATTCTGAAGAGTGATTTTTCATTATTGGATTGGCCTGCTATGGCTTGAAATCACCCAAAGAAAAAACAATGCAATAACCAATAACCAATAACCAATAACCAATGACCAATAACCAAGGCACAATAAATACAACGAATAATAAAACTAGGGATATCCGTGTACTCTCCAGCTAGCGAACTATCTTTCCAAACTGGAGGTTTGTTGAGTCGAAACCAGCTGTTTTATATCTTCTAGATACCCTTCGGTTCTTAAATTGTCGACGGCTGACCTTAACTCTTCATCGCTCATTGAAAAACAACAGGATTTTCCTGTCATTACATTTAGGTATTCGTGGTACTCCGCCTCAGTAAAATGACCAATGCGATCCACAAGCAGCGTTTTTATTCCGTGATGAATTAATCCGTAGTATGTATGTCGATGAATATCCATAGTGATTGCTCCTAATCTAAATCGGCGCGGAGGGCTTTTATTAGCCAAAAAATTGCCACCGCATCGTTGTTAGAAAATGAAGCATATTAAATGCCAACTAATGGATCGATTGAGTTTCCTTATCTTTATTCAGCCATTTGAGTACTTTTTCTTTTAATGCTTCTTGCCCGGTTGGCTTAGTCAAATGATCATCCATTAGGCGAGCAATCAGAGACAGTTCTTTGGCGCCAGATTCTCCAGACAAAGCGATGATAGGGGTTGCGGGGGATATTTTCTTTAGCTCAATCGAAGCTTCAAAACCATTCATGATAGGCATTTGCACGTCCATGATCACAAGATCAATAGGGTTAGTGTTAAAGATATCAATGGCGGTTTTTCCGTTGTTGGCTTGAATGACGTTGAACCCCATGTCCAGCTGTTCAAGATAAAGAGTGACTAAAGCTCGTTGAACTTCCTTATCATCAACAACTAAAATATGTTTATTGGAAACCTTACTCACATCCACGCGATGTTTTTTGTCGGTATTTTTAACCACGCCGCTCGTCTTTCTTTCATTGACTGGAGGAGGGCTTACCGCGGGAAATATGAGGTGAAACTCAGTAAATTCACCAAGTTTAGAATGGCATCGAATTGTGCCACCAAAGGAGGTCATGACTCGCTGACAGTAGCTCAGGCCTAGCCCACTGCCACCACTTTTATTGTGTGAGAAAAAGTCGTTAAAAATTTGGCTCTGTATCTTGTCAGAAATACCTGGCCCTGAATCTCGTATGACCACGGTAGCTTGGTTTTCGTGCTGTGACGCTGAAATAGCAATTTGACTATCAGGATAAGAATCAAAATAGTAAATCGCGTTTCGTAATAGATTAAAGATAACAAAGTTAAACAGAGTGTCGTTTACTTTTACGTAAAAATCACCGTCTATCTGCAGAGCAACACGCTCTCGATGATTAGGGTGTTCGAACCCGTATTGTTCCAATGAGCCTTTAAGAAGCTGTGTGATGGAGTAGGAGGAGGAAGGCTCATCGTCCAAAGAGGCGCTGTTGACTTCGCGCAGTATAATGTCAATCAGTTGTTTGCCACGTTCAACGGCGTTTCTTCCGTTTTCTATCTCTTTTTCAAGCTCTACAACTTGCGAACCACGTGCAATGTGTGAGCTGAGCGCTTCAAAATGCAGTAATACTTGAGCTAAAGGGTTTCTCATTTCATGGGCAATAGTATTCGCCAGTGCTTGAGATTGTCGAATTTTGCACTCCATATTGATATAGCCTTGCGCCTTTTTAAGCATTCCTTGCAAGGCCTGTATCTCTTCTTGTGAAAATAAACGCCCGCTGATTTTATGGGTGGAAATCAGGAAGTGAGAGACATCTTGTCTATCGTCATAGAGTGGCAGCATCATGGCCACATCGGTATTGCTCATCTTTGTATACAGTTCGAGTAATTCTTTAGGTTGATTTGACGTTGAACGATCAATTTGATCCTTTATCTCATCAACAATGAGCGCGTTCCCATTCAGCTGTATTTGATGGGTGTAAAGTTCATCTTCTTCGCTGGTTTGGATAAGTTGTATCTGAGACTGAGGGACATCTAACAACCGCGATAGTTTAGACATAGCGATGGAAGGAGACGATTGAAACTCACTCACTAACGCGTTGATATCATCGAGAGGCGTGGTTTTTGAACGATAGATAATTAGACTGACATAGCGTTTGATCGTATTGAATAGGTATCGCCATGTGACACCGATAAACATACACCAAATGATGACATGAATGCCGGCTTGTGCAGGCGCAAGGAACTGAGATAACGACAGGTAGAGTGCGGAATAAACACCACTCGTTAGGGCGACGGTGAGTCCCAGAAATAAGATATATCGGCCACTAAAAAATCGACGGGTTAACAGAGCGTAGCCTACCATCAGCATTTCACTGATTGACAGTGCAGGGGGTAGCCATGTCAGTGAGAAGTCGTTCAACAAATAAGTAAAACCGAGCTGAATGATGGCTGTTGAAATCATAAAGATAGCAATGCCGAGAAGCATATAGTTAATTCTCGCTTGCCCGAGCTTATTGGCACTGTGTCTGATATGGATAAGATTGGTCAGCGTAAGGATAACGAGGGATATCAGAACGATGAAAAACCCTTGAGTATGCGGACCAAATTCAATAATAAAGTTGCTTGCGCTGTTCACCTGAACATCAATAACGGTCAAATCAGGAATAATGTTGACGGTGACAGCATAAATAACAAATAGGCTGAGAATGAGGTAGTGTATTTTGGGTGTCGCTGATTGAGATAACTCAGCTCGAAGTTGACATGAGAACAAAAAGGCAAACATGAAGCCAAAGAAAGCGGATAAATTGGCAAAGATCGCCATGAAAATGGCAACGTCAGTGGGGAAAATGACAAGAAAGTCGGTATGAAAATAGGCGTTACTCATGATCCAGAAAAATAGACCAATGGAGTACAGTACATAAAACCGAAAGGTCTTGTTGTTATTCGAGCTGGATTGTCTGTGTAGGGACAGCCGAAAGTATCCTACCCAACTAAGAATGAGGAAAGAGATGCCTATAAGAACCAGCGCTTTAGGGTAAAGTAGAGGGGCAATCAGTGTGTCAAACATAGTTGATCTCTTTCATTTGCTTGATTCTGCTTACAACGCGACGTTTATAAGAGTGAAAGTTTGTGTTTTCGAGCTCATTGCATAAATTGGGAATAACCCAAAACCCTTTGTATGTATGCCTATCAGAATGATCGATATTCCTGAAACTACTCGGTAAATAGCCGCCTTGTCGTAAGGTTTCGTAAAAGTGAATCATCCAAGGCTGTTCAATGATAGTGTAAGCCAATTTTATGTTCTTGTTCATCAAATATCTCATTAGCTTTTTTTGAGCAAGAAACAGAAAAAAAGCACCCTGAGTATTTGAGCCACTGACTGTTAAACGCAGTACTTCACAGACGAATGTTTTATCTAATATATGTGCACTAAACCTATCTTCAAAGCTTTGATTGCAGTGACCTTCAAAATGAAACGTCGAGTCAAACAGTTCGAGTTCTAAACAGCGTTGATTTAGGTTGTTGGGTAAGCAGAGTTGCCAGTGATGATTACGGAAAAACGGGGTGAAATAGAGCCAATTTTCCGATTCTTGCCAGTTTTGAACGCGAGCCGATGAAACAATGGTCTTTGCCTTATTCAGGTAAGGGTAATCATTGGTCGTCGTCATTAAGAAATGGCTACCCTGGCGAGATAAGTCTAGATTGAGTAAAATTTCGTACCACTGGCTATGCAAAACAAGTGTGGAGAGGTTGATTAATACAATCGCATCGCTAAGTGTGACGGGCACTTCATGATGAAGCGTCTGATACGGCGTGTCGACGGATTCGATACGCTCAATGAACTCTGAGTGATAGTTCTCTTCGCTTAATGATAGAGACCTTGGACGATGATCGGCCTCATAAGGGTAGCCTTGTTTGATTTTGAAAATCTCGTATTCACACCAAAACTGAGCCCAGTGACCGAATCTCTGGATGGCTGACTTCTCTAATGATTTGTACTCATCTGGCCATGACTTAATATTAATATCTAATGCCTGTTGATAAGCACGGGTTTTTAAACTGGTCGCAATGCTTAAAGTTTCAGCCGAAGGATCAAGTGAATAGGCCAGTTGGAGTCTATCGATGAGTATTGTTTCGCAGAATTGATTGGAAAGCGTTTTTTCAATAAACAGCGCCGCGTAGAAACATTCTTCTTTGAGTGCGTTACCGATGCAGGGTTTTGCCATGCTATTAGATTCATTCATCGCAGCCATTTTAATTCCCTGTCTGAACAGACTCGTTGATAACTTAGTACCATAACAATAGAGTTAAATGCCATCGAGTGCATAACAGGGAAAGCGTGCGATAGATCCCAACAATAGATCCCAATAATAGCGCCTCAAATTAAAACAACAAAAAGGCCACAAGAGGTTAGATCTTGTGGCCTTTTTAAGACGCTTTGCTTAGATGTAGGCTCTGCGACTTATCTTTAGTGACTTCACTTAAGTAACTTAACCAATTGAATGAAAGAGACTTAATTTGGTCTATTTAGATTAAGCTTTTGATCATGCTTCTTGTTTTCGAAGTTCGACTTCACCCGCTTCTTCTTCAATTAAAGAATCGACAATAACCGCACAGGCCGCATCACCAGTGATATTAAGCGCAGTACGAATCATATCGAAGATACGGTCAAGAGCGAAAAGAAGCGGTAGACCTTCAATTGGAATGCCTGCTGCAAGTAATACAGCAACGACTAAGAATGATGGACCAGGAACACCCGCTTGACCAACCGCACCGAGTGTGGAGGTCAAAATGATCGCTATGTAAGCGCCCATGCTTAGGTCGATACCAAATAACTGAGCAAAGAAGATTGCAACCAAACCGTAGTAAATCGCATTGCCTGACATGTTGATTGTTGCACCTAAAGGCAAAACAAAAGAAGCGGTAGAGTTACGAACGCCGAGTTCTTTTTCAACCGTTTCCATGGTCACTGGCAATGTCGCCATAGAAGAAGCTGTTGAAAGAGCAACGGCTTGCGGCTTCTTCATTGCAGTTAAGAATTTCTTAGCAGAGGTCTTAGTAAAGAGTTGAATCATCAATGGATAGACGATGAAGCCAAAAATCAGAATCGCAGCGGTGTAAACCAGAAACAGTTTGAAAACGATCATTAAGGCTGAGAATCCAAAAGTGCCTACCGCTTCAGCCATAAGGCCAAATACCCCTAGCGGAGCAATCACCATTACTTTGTTGATCATCCACACCATTGCATCAACAATCGTGTTTACGCCATTGATGATTGGATCGCGTTTCTCTTTGGCTTGCTGAGAAAGTGCCACACCGAAGAAAAGGCAAAAGACTAGGATCTGTAGGATGTTTTCATCGTTAAGTGAACTAAAAATGTTGGTTGGGATCATACCTGTGATGGTCGCCCAGAAAGTTGGAAGCTCACCTTTCGCTGCATACTCAGCAGAAAACATACCTTCAACACCAGAAACATCAATGCCGATTCCTGGTTGAAATACTTCGCCCATAAAAAGCGCTAGCGCAACGGCTAAAGCGGAAGTCATACCAAAAAATCCTAGAGTCGTGAGGCCAACTTTTCCTGCTGACTGGCTACTGCCTAAACCCGCTGCGCCTGAAATAAGTGCGACCGCAACCAATGGAATGACCAACATTTTAATCAGTGCAATGAAAATGGCACCCATTGGAGCGAACATAACTGCGCTTTCGCCCATAAGACCACCGATGATGGTCCCCAGGATCATCGCGATGACAACCTGCACGCCAATGTTGCTTAGTAAATTCTTTTGTTTTAACACTTGCATAACTCCTGTGCTACTAAATTGTAAAATCCTAATATTAAATACCAATCAATATTAAATAATTAGATTAATATTTTGATATGTTTTTACACGTTACAGGAGGTATTGGCAACCGACTGGAGCCATAATCGTTATAAAAGATGACATTTTTTATCTAAACTGATTTTATTTTGCTCAATGCAAACGTTTGCTCTGGTTTTTGTCAATGGTTTGCTTTTTAGTATTGATTGTGACTATGAGAGTTTTTTGTTTCTGTGGCGGTAAAAATGACGTGTAGCGAGAAAGCGTAACAAAAAAGACCTTCAATGCTTGAAGGTCTTAGATTGTATGGTGATGCGGTTTACGACAGTGCTATTTTTGTGTTGCTTGCTTCATTGAAGAGACAAACTCATGCAGTTTGGCAATCATCGCATCGGGTTCCCGAACATTGGTTTCGATAATTTTGACCACGGCTGATCCCGAAATGGCGCCTGCTGCTCCCGCTTCCACGGCTTGTTTGACTTGTTCAGGTTGAGAAATACCAAAACCTAGCAAGGCTGGTGGCGCATCAAACTGATTGAGTCGCTTCAGTAGAGTGTCCACAGGCATGTTGGCTTTGGTTTCTGTGCCAGTGACCCCTGAGCGAGACAATAGGTAGGTATAACCGCTACCGAGTTTAGCCACGGACTTCAGTGTGTCATCATTGGCTGTTGGTGGTGCAATAAAAATAGGGTGAACGCCATGTTTTTCAGCAGCAGCAACGAATTCCGCACTTTCATTAGTGGGAACATCTGCAATTAACACCGAATCGATGCCTGCATCGGCACAACGTTGGTAAAAATTGTCGATACCGCGTGAGTACACTAAATTTGCGTACATCAATAACCCAATCGGCAGTTCCGGATATTTCGCCCTAATCTTTCCAATCATCTCAAAGCAAATATCAGGAGTAACGTTAGACTCCAATGCTCGAATATTTGCGCCTTGAATCGTTGGGCCATCAGCTAACGGATCTGAAAATGGAATACCCAGTTCCAGAGCATCAGCGCCTGCTTCCACTAAGGTTTCCATGATTCTTAGTGATTGCTCAGGGTTAGGATCACCGACGGTAACGAAAGGGACAAAAGCACCTTGATTTTTCTCACTTAAGCGAGCAAACAGTGTTTGATAGCGATCCATTATAAAACTCCTTTCTCTTCTAGAATATCGTGAACGGTGAAAATGTCTTTATCGCCACGTCCAGATAGATTCACAACCAATAACTGTTCTTTTTCCGGGTCGTCATGGGCCATTTTCAATGCATGAGCGAGTGCGTGTGCAGACTCTAGCGCTGGGATGATCCCTTCTTTACGAGCTAGAATTTGGAACGCATCAAGCGCTTCATCGTCCGTTACGTTATCGTATTCGGCACGTCCAATAGAGTTAAGGTGAGCATGTTGTGGGCCTACAGATGGGAAATCAAGCCCTGCAGATACCGAGTATGATTCTTCAACTTGACCGTCTTTATCTTGCATCAGAGGTGCTTTCATACCAAAGAAAATGCCTGTTTTGCCATGTTTCAGTGGCGCACCGTGTTGGTCAGTATCAATCCCTTTACCTGCAGGTTCGACGCCAATCAAACGGACGTCTTTTTCTTCGATGAAATCTGCGAACATACCGATGGCATTTGAACCGCCGCCCACACAGGCAATCACGGCATCGGGTAAGCGACCTTCACGCGCCAGAATTTGGCGTTTAGTCTCCTCGCCAATGATATGTTGAAATTCACGAACAATGGTAGGGAAAGGGTGAGGACCCGCCGCGGTGCCCAACAAGTAGTGTGCTTCTTCATAAGTAGCAGACCAGTCGCGCAGCGCCTCGTTACACGCATCTTTAAGCGTAGCCGATCCTGAATGGACGGGAATCACTTCAGCGCCCATCAATTTCATGCGAAATACATTAGGACTTTGACGTTCGACATCTTTTGCACCCATGTAAACGCGACATTTCAAATCCAGTAATGCACAGGCAAGCGCGGTGGCTACACCATGTTGTCCTGCGCCTGTTTCTGCAATGATCTCTTTTTTACCCATACGCTTTGCAAGCAACGCTTGACCAAGAACTTGGTTGGTTTTATGAGCGCCGCCATGCAGCAAATCTTCTCGTTTAAGGTACAGTTTGGTTTTTGTCCCTTTAGTGAGGTTTCTTGTCAAGGTCAATGCCGTTGGTCGGCCCGCATACTCTTGCAGCAGCGTCATAAACTCCGCCTGGAATTCAGGATCTGCTTGCGCGTCAATAAACGCTTGCTCCAGTTGGTCTAGTGCTGGGACCAAGATTTGTGGAACATATTGTCCACCGTATTCACCAAAATAGGCGTCAAGTTTTGCCATGATTATATTCCTTAGTAATCTCTGATTGCTGCAAATGCTTGTTGCAGCTTATCGGTATCTTTTTTACCTGCTTGGTACTCAACGCCTGAATTTAGGTCGAGTCCTAAACAGCCGAGCATGGACGCCTGTTTTGCATTGTCAGCATTGAGACCTCCCGCTAGCATGATTTGTTGAGTGTGATTAATGATATCCCAATCGAATACTTTTCCTGTGCCACCCGATTGCTCGCCTACCTTGGTATCGAGCAAGTGTCGGTCAACATTTTCCTTTAAAAGAACAGGCATGGCGTCGGTAACACCATATGCTTTCCAAATCTCAATTGAATCTGAAATCTGCTCTTTAAGTTCGTTGACGAATGCCTGCGGCTCATCGCCATGCAACTGAATTGCTTTAAGACCAAGTTTAGAGACGACCTCGACAATCGAAGAGACGGGGTGATTTTGAAAAACACCAACATATAGAAGAGGCGCACCACTCATAGTGATGCGAGCCGTTTCGATATCAACACATCGTTTGGATTGTTCAACAAAAATCAACCCACCAAACACTGCGCCCGCTTGGTATGCCTTCGCTGCGTCGTCTGGGTGTGTTAAGCCGCAGACTTTGTTCTCTCCAAGAATGACTTTTCGAGCGGCCAGTTCAAGGTTGTCTTCTGCCATCAGCGAACTGCCAATCAGAAACCCTTTCGCGTATGGGATAAGATCTTTGACTTGCTGATGCGTGTAAATGCCTGATTCAGAAATAATGATGGCATTAGGCGCTTTGGCTTTCACTTTGGGCGCGAGCTCTTTTGTTCGGTTAAGGTCTGTCGATAAGTCGCGAAGGTTGCGGTTATTGATGCCGATAACCTTGGCGTTTAATGCGACGGCTCTTTCGAGTTCTTCATCATTACTTATTTCAGTGAGCACGCCCATGCCCAAAGAGTGGGCGAGGGTCGACAGCTCGTTATACTGCTCATCATTAAGTACCGATAGCATCAGCAAGATTGCATCTGCGCTGTAGCGACGAGCCAGGTAGACTTGATAGCTGTCGATCATGAAGTCTTTACATAGAATAGGCTGGGTTGCGATAGCACGTACCTTTGGTAAAAACTCAAAATTTCCTTGGAAGTATTTTTCATCAGTCAGCACTGAGACTGCGCTGGCGTGACGATCATAAACAGCCGCGATATGCTCTAAATTGAAATCGTCACGTATCAACCCTTTGGAAGGTGATGCTTTTTTACACTCAAGGATGAATGCGGTTTTTCCCGATTCTAACGCAGCGTAAAAATCGCGATCCGACTGGTTTAGATGGTCTTTAAATTCTGATAACGGCTGAGCTATTTTTCTCTCCGCAACCCAAAGATGTTTGTCTTTCACGATTTTTGCGAGAACTTCGGCCATTTCAGTTTCTTGCAGCGAAACGTGTTCAGAAAGTTGAGTCATGGTTTTAGCCTCTGCTTGCTAGTTGCTGAACAAGATCGAATGCCCGACCAGAGTTCATCGCGGCGATCGCTTGTTGCGTGTTCTCTTTTAGATTTTCATGGCCAAATAGGCGCATAAGTAACGCAACATTCACTGCAACAGCTCCGAGTTGGGCGTCGGTCCCTTTACCGGTCAAAATATTAGTGATAATAGCGCGATTCTCTTCTGGTGTTCCGCCTTTAATGGCTTCAAGAGGGTGACTTGTCACACCGAAATCTTCGGGCGTTAATGTGTATTGAATGATTTCACCTTCTTTGATCTCAGCCACTGTGGTTGGGCCGTGAATAGCGACTTCATCAAGACCGCTTCCGTGTACCACTGCCGCACGCTTCATACCCATTTTTAACATGGTTTCAGCGATAGGAAGAACCAGCGCTTCGCTGTAAACACCCATCAGTTCTATATTCGGACGAGCAGGGTTAATCAGCGGGCCTAGAATATTGAAAATGGTGCGTGTTTTCAGCGTTTGTCGAATGGGCATGGCATGCTTAACACCCCCGTGGTATTGAGGGGCAAATAAGAACGCCACTCCGAGATCATCAACAGCCTTGCGAGTATCTTCCGCACTCATGGCGAGATTGATACCGAAAGAGTCAAGAAGATCCGATGACCCTGATTTTGAAGAGACGCTACGGTTACCGTGCTTTGCCACTTTTAATCCACAGGCTGCGGCAACGAAGGCCGCGGTCGTCGAGATGTTAATTGTGTCGTGCCCATCGCCTCCGGTTCCAACTATGTCAGCAAAATCATAATCAGGGCGAGGGAATGGGTTGGCATTAGCAAGTAACGCTTTAGCAGCACCGGCGATTTCTTCCGGCGTTTCGCCTTTAATTTTTAGGGCGGTGAGCGCCGCAGTCATTAAAATAGGGTCTAATTCGCCACGTATTATTACGTTAAATAGCTGTTGGCTTTCATCTTGAGTAAGTGATTGCTGCTCGTACAGCTTGTTAATGATCTTTTCCATGATAATTCCCTATTTTTCCATTCTTTCTAATTCGGATTCTTCAAGGTTAACGTCTTTTTCTAATGCCCATTCTATCGCGTTGGCAAGAAGCGTTGCACCATAAGTCGTCATAATTGATTCTGGGTGAAATTGGAACCCACACACTTTATCGAGTTCGTGAGCAACCGACATGACAAGGCCATCGACTTCAGCAGTGACGGTCAGCTCTTTGGTTACATGAGTAGCAACTAAAGAGTGGTAGCGTGCGATAGCCAAAGGAGAGGGTAAACCTTGGTAGATATCATGTTGCTGGTGATCCATCATTGACACTTTACCGTGAATGATTTCTCCTGCGCCAGAGACTGTGCCACCGTAGGCTTCGACGATCGCTTGATGACCTAAGCAAATCCCAATCATTGGCACTTTCCCTTTGAGTAACTGAATTAACTCGGGCATACAACCTGCTTGTGAAGGCGCGCCAGGACCTGGGGAAAGCAACACAACAGGGTTGGTGAGTTTTGTGATGGCTTCAACAATGACGTTAGCATCAATGTTGTTCCTATAAACCGTCACGGGATAACCGAGCGAGCGGAATTGATCCACTAGGTTGTAGGTAAATGAGTCAAAATTATCGATAAATACGATATCAGCGGATGAGGTGTTATTCGCGTGTGTCATGTCGTTATTCCTTATGCGCAGCTTGAATGGCAGAAATAACCGCTTGAGCTTTTCCACGAGTTTCATCGGCTTCGGCTTGAGGGTCTGAATCAAAGACAACCCCAGCGCCCGCTTGCACTTGCGCGACGCCATTTTCTACGTATGCAGAACGAATTACGATACAGGTATCCAGCGTTCCCTCTCCAGTTAAGTACCCTACAGCGCCGCCATAACTGCCTCGTCTTGCTTTTTCTACGTCGCGAATGAGTTGCATCGCACGAATTTTTGGTGCGCCGGTTAAGGTGCCCATATTCATGCAAGCCTGGTAGGCATGGAGTGCATCTAAATCCCCACGTAATTGACCGACAACGCGAGAGACCAAGTGCATCACATGGCTGTAGCGATCGACTTTAAGTAAGTCGGCAACATGGCGAGTGCCGGGCTCAGAGATTCGAGCGACGTCATTTCTTGCTAAATCGACCAACATCATATGCTCAGCGTTTTCTTTTTTATCGCTACGCAATTCAAGTTCAATGCGGCTGTCTAGGTCAAAGTCAATCTCTCCGTTCGGGCGCTTACCACGGTGGCGAGTGCCTGCGATCGGATAGATCTCCACTTGATTGGTCTCGGTTTCGTACTTCAAGGCACTTTCAGGAGACGCGCCAAACAGAGTAAAAAGCTCATCCTGCATGTAGAACATATACGGGCTTGGATTACTCTGTTTCAGCTCTTTATAAGCGGCAAGAGGAGATGGGCATGGCAAGGTAAATCGGCGTGATGGAACCACCTGGAATACATCCCCTTTAACGACATAGTGTTTTAGGTCTCTTACCGTCTGACAAAAAACATCGTCAGAGATACTTGGAACCACATCAACCTTAGCGAGCTTCTGAGCGCGAACCTCTGTTGGTGGTTGTTGGCACTGCGTCGTGATTTCTGTCAGTCGTTGCTCTAGCTGTGCCTTAACCTTTGGATCTTGGCTAAAATTACTGGCGTGAAGGTGACCTTGCTCGGTTTGATGATCGAAGCGCAATAAGGTTTCGGCGACATAAAAAACATAGTCAGGACATTGGTTAGTGCTTTCTGCCTCACCTAACGGCTCGAAATTTGCGACTAAGTCATAAGCAAACAGGCCGGCCAAAAACAGTTCTAACTTTTCGTCTGGGTTTGTTTTATAGCTATGCTGTACAAGGCGAAGGGCATCAAATGAAGAAGACTCCCTAAGGCGAGAATCTTCATCTAATGTGTCGCATGCCGATGAGAATGTCAGTACCAGCTGATTTTCAGTGAATTCAGAGTGAATCTCTGGGTTCACATTGGCGTGAATATGTTTGATTAAGCTGCAACCATTTTCCGTGAGCGCCTGGTAGGTAACTTGATGCCCGTAACAGATAATTCTGACCGCAGAATCGATCAAAAGCATACTTTTAAGGTTCTGTTTTGAGTCAATTTCAGCGGATTCAAGCAATAAACTGTCTCGCTTATTTTCACACAGAGAATGAAATAGCTGAGTGGGGTCTTGAGCGTATGGGACGGCGGTATTGATGGTTTCAATACTTCCCAACTGTTTAATATTTATGGTCTTGTTCACAAGACTTCCTTCTAGTTTTTTGTATCTGCTTATCGTACATACTCGCACAAACTACCTAGACTCCCAATGAACAATATGCCTTATTTGATGAATTGTTCAGCGGTTGAGTGTGAGCGCGTCGACAAAATAAAAAAGCCCGCTAATTTTAGCGGGCTATAGTGAAACAATCTGGCTTGTTTTTTTACACGTTTACCCACTTAGAATATGTCCAAGTACGCCACCAACAAATGTCAGCACAAAGTACAGAAACTTTATCTTTATTCGTTAGGTTAAATTCTTGTAACATAGTAGGCCTTATCGGATATGCTTGTATTTGTGTACTAGTTAACTAGTATGCGAAGAAAAAGTCAACCAAAACGAATGAAAAAATGAAAATAGATCTACACTGTCACACAACCGCTTCAGACGGCAGGCTGACCCCGCAAGAACTTGTAGAAAGGGCGGTGAACTTTGACGTAAAAGTGTTAGCGATAACCGATCATGATACGTTAGATGGGATCAGTGTAGCCAAGGCGCACATTGAAGCAAATGCGTTAGACCTTGAGCTCATTACTGGTATTGAGTTCTCTACGGTATGGCAAAATAAAGATATCCATATTGTTGGGCTGAATATCGACACCAATGATGATGCTGTACTCGCGTTAATTAACCAACAAAAGTTACATCGTCACGAAAGAGCAAAACTGATTGCCCACCGATTAGAGAAATCAACAAGGGACGGTGTTTTTTCCGAAGTACAGGATATCGCAGGGGATGCGCCCATTACTCGCGCACACTTCGCCAAATGGTTGGTTGATAACGGCTATGCTAAAACAATGCAGCAAGTGTTTAAAAAATACCTAACTCGCAATAACCCAGGGTATGTGCCACCTAATTGGTGCTCTATGAAAGATGCGGTGGATGCGATACACAGTGCGGGAGGGCTCGCAGTATTGGCTCATCCGGGGCGCTATAACCTGACAGCCAAATGGATAAAGCGTTTATTGGCGGCCTTTACCGAAGCTGGGGGCGATGCGATGGAAATAGCGCTTCCTCAACAAGCGCAACAAGAAAGACGCACACTTGCTGATTATGCGATACAATACAAACTATTAGCCTCTCAAGGCAGTGACTTTCATTATCCTTCTCCGTGGACAGAGTTAGGAAGAAACCTCTGGTTGCCTTCTGGCGTTGAACCAGTTTGGAAAGATTGGACGTTGAGATCATCAAATACCACGAATAATGAAGATGATCTCACGGTATAGAGTCGCGAGACTCGATAATGAGGAATAACAATGAGCCAGTTCTTTTATGTACACCCTGACAATCCGCAGGCTCGCTTGATTAATCAAGCAGTCGCAATCATACGCAATGGCGGTGTTGTGATTTATCCGACCGATTCAGGCTACGCGCTAGGTTGTCAGCTTGAAAATAAACAAGCGTTAGAGAGAATTTGTCAGATACGTAAGCTAGACAGTAAGCATAATTTCACGCTTTTATGTCGAGACCTTTCTGAAATAGCACTGTACGCAAGAGTTGATAATACAGCTTTCCGTTTGCTAAAAGCGAATACACCAGGTCCCTATACGTTTATCTTCAAAGGGACAAAAGAAGTGCCTCGACGTCTGATGAATGCCAAACGTAAAACCATTGGTATTCGTATTCCTGATAATAAAATCGCACTGGATCTATTAGAAGCTTTAGGCGAACCGCTGATGTCGACGTCTCTCATCTTGCCGGGTAATGATCACACCGAATCGGATCCGGAAGATATTCGAGATCAGTTAGAGCATGCCGTCGATTGTATTTTAAATGGGGGTTACTTAGGCGAGCAACCCACAACGGTGATTGATTTTAGTGAAGATGATGCGGTTGTAGCCCGTATAGGTTCAGGAGATCCATCTCCATTTGAATAACCAAAAAATGATGCTTTTCAGATGATAATTTGAGATACTGCGCGGCCGCGATTTTTGGTCGCACAATTATTCTTTCGACGTCTGTGAAGACGACAATTACTAGGTAAAAAAATGAGCGAAAAACTACAGAAGGTTTTAGCACGCGCAGGGCATGGCTCACGTCGTGAACTTGAAACGTTAATTAAATCTGGCCGTGTCAGTGTCAACGGAGTAGTAGCAAAACTGGGTGAACGCCTAGAAGATGAAAGTGCTGTTATTCGTATCGATGGACACACGGTCTCTGCTAAAGTTTCTGAAGAAGTGGTTTGTCGTGTTCTCGCCTATTACAAACCTGAAGGTGAGTTGTGTACTCGCAATGATCCTGAGGGGCGCAGAACCGTCTTTGACCGCTTGCCTAAAATTCGTGGTTCACGTTGGATTTCTGTTGGCCGTTTGGATGCCAATACGTCTGGTTTGCTTTTATTCACCACTGATGGTGAGCTTGCAAACCGTTTGATGCACCCTAGCCGTCAAGTAGAACGTGAGTATTTGGTTCGAGTTTTTGGTGAAGTTAACGAAGAAAAAGTAAGAAACCTTGTTCGCGGCGTTAAGCTTGAAGATGGTATGGCTCGATTTGAAGATGTCGTTTATGCGGGTGGGGAAGGTATGAACCATACTTTCTACGTAGCAATCAACGAAGGCCGTAACCGCGAAGTTCGTCGTTTATGGGAATCTCAAGATACGACGGTAAGCCGCCTTAAGCGTGTGCGTTACGGCGACATCTATTTAGATAAAAAACTGCCTCGTGGTGGTTGGGCTGAGCTTGATCTTACCCAGGTGAATTACCTTAGAACTCTGGTTGAATTAGGCCCAGAAAAGAACACGATGCTTGATGAGTCTAAAGACAATACATCACGTAAACGTGAACGTTCTCGTAGTCAAAAAATTCGTCGTGCGGTTAAGCGTCACGAAGAGCGAGTAAGTACGCCAAAAGGTCGCAGCAATAACCCGTCTCGCGGTAAAAAGCCAACTAAGAAGTCGGCAGGTGAACCGGGCGCACGCAATAAAAGTCGACGTTAAATAAGCGTTTATTGCCACACAACACTGTTTTGATAAGCTGATAGTTCTCTATCAGCTTTTTTTATATCTGTAATGTTGAATTTCAAATACAACCTTTGTCCATTGTTTGTGTCTTATCGTAATTGTGGTGTGTTTCTCAATTGATTTTCAAATTTTGGCCATCCAAACTGGACGCTTTATATAATTAATCAATAAGTTGGCAATGAAGCGGTATGTGCTAAGGTTATAGCATACTTATTTTCAATATCGCACGTTATTCAGAGAAGTGTTATGCCCAATAAGCCCACGGAACAAGTCATGGACAGCTCGCTATTGAGCAAGGTATTTGAACACCTAGATCAAGCGGTTATCATCGCCTCTTTGGATAGAAGGATCCTTACTATCAATCGAGCAGCAAGTGATCTTTTTGGATATTCTCTCGATGAGGTCATCAATCAAAGTGCGGAAATCTTATACCCAAATCGTGAAGAATATTTACGGTTGGGTGATTCTCGCTACAACCCAGAGATGAACACGTCAGAATCTTCGATACTCGTTGACTACCAAACCAAATTTGGAAATGGATTCATTGGAAAAACCTCTGGCGGAGTCATCAAAGATGAACAAGGAAATAACCTTCTCATTGTGTCAATGATATCGGATGAGTCGGCCTCGCTAGCGGCTGAAGAAGCGCTTAATAAACTTCATTCGATCACTTCTTCTCGGCAATTGGATTTTCAACAATGCGTTCACGCCATCCTCCAATTAGGGATAGACTTGTTTGGCTTACCTATCGCAATATTCAGCCAAATTGATGGTAACAAATACGTCATCAAACAAGCGATTCACCCAGAAGATGGATTAGAAACCGGCATGAGCTTTGAGCTTTCAGGAACGTATTGCAGTCACGTTTATAAAGCCAATGAAGTGCAAGGGTTTAACCATGTTTCGAAAAGTGAAATCGCGACACACCCATGTTTTGTGGCGTTTGGTTTAGAGTCTTACCTCGGAGCACCCATATTTGTAGATGGGGAACGTTTTGGTACTTTGAACTTTTCAAGCCCAACCCCTTGCCGTCCCTTTATCCGCCAGGATTTTGAGTTAGTGAAATTGTTCTCGAACTGGGTAGGTCATGAAATTGCGAGGGAAAACGATTTACGCGCTTTAGAAGAAGTCAGTCAGAAAATGGAGTCTATTGCGAATACGGATGTACTCACGCAGCTGCCTAATCGACGATTTTCAGAAATCAGACTGCTAGAGCTCATCGAGCATTCTCAGTGTCATGGCAATCATCTTTCGGTCGCTATCATCGATTTTGACCATTTTAAAGATATTAACGATACCTACGGGCATTTAGTGGGTGATAAGGTGCTGCAATTATTTGGCGAAATAGCCCGTTCATTCAGTAGGAAAACCGATTTTATTGGGCGCTGGGGTGGAGAAGAGTTCATTGCTGTGTATTCATCGACAGATACTCAAGCCGCTTCCAAAGTTTTGCAACGCATTATGTCCCAGCTTAAAAATTCTAATCTAGATGCCTTGCAGGCAGGACTGAAGCTAACAGTCAGCATTGGCCTAACGTCATTAAGAGTAGGTGATGATATTGATGTCATGTTAACCAGAGCCGATAATCTTTTATACAAAGCGAAAGATGATGGCAGAAATCAGATCCAACATGATTAAAATGCTGCTAGAAAAAGCGAGCCACATAGGCTCGCTCTTTAAGGTTTACTCATAGTGGTTGATCGAGCGCTAGAGTGTTTGAGTCAGCTTGAAGTAACGTCCGCGCTGCTCTAATAACGTTTGATGACTGCCTACTTCAACGATTTCTCCTTGCTCAACCAAGCAAACTCTATCCATCTTATGTAAATTAACGAGCCTATGGGTAACAAACAGCACCGTCTTACCAACAAAATGCGATTCGAGTAAGTCCATTACTTGTTGTTCTGTTTGCTTATCTAGCCCTTCGGTGGGCTCATCCAGTAGTAGAATGGGTGCATTATGTAAAATAGCACGAGCGATACCGATTCTACGTTTCTCACCACCAGAAAGTTGTCGTCCACCGTCACCGAGCCAAGCATCCAGCCCTAAGTCTTCCAGCAACTTATCTAACTGTACTTGGTTTAGTACGTTCGACAGAGTGTCATCATCGGCGGATGGATTGGCCATGAGAAGATTGTCTCTAAGTGTGCCATTCAGGATGTCGACTCGCTGACTGACTACCGAAATAGAAGATCGTAATTGGCTTTCGTTCCATTGAGTGAGGGGGAGCCCAGCGATAGAAATATGGCCTTGCTTAGGATCCCAGTAGCGATTTAGCAGCTGTAGCAAGGTAGATTTACCGGAGCCTGTTTGGCCGACAATCGCGATTCGCTCATTACTCGCGATATCGAGATTGATGTTATTCAACACCGCTTGTTCACTACCTGGGTATTGAAAGCTGATCGATTGAAACTGAATAGAGTAGGCATCGGGTAGAGCCTGTTTTTCTGAGGAAAAGACAACGTCAGGCTCAGAGAGTGTCACTTCATTAAGACGTCTTGCCGAGGTGAGTGTTTGACCTAAGTGCTGAAACGCGCCCGCTATAGGCATAAGTAGCTCAAAGCTTGCCATTGTGGCAAACGCTACCAATGCAATGAATGGGTCGGGTGGATTGCCTCCTACACCATCCGCAGATAGCCAGACAACCAACACCAACGTCCAACCGCTGGCAAGCATGAGAGCCGCCTGAGCAAGCCCTGCGAAATGTGCGTTGAAAAACTGGTTCCGAATCAATTTATCTTGAGCGCTTAAAATAGCGTTGCGATATTTTTCCTCAGCACCAAATAAAGTGAGTTCACTATAGCCTTCAATCCAATCGAGAGTCGCGATACGAAGGGTTGCTTTGTTTTGGGTGAGTTCTTGCCCATTCTGCTTCCCGAGCTTGTAAAAAAGAATTGGCCAGGTGCACAGCAGTAAAAGCAGAATTGAGCCGAGCGTCAGCCCTAAAGTCAGATCAAACCAGCTTAAGAAAGCGGTGAGCGCTGCGATACCAAAAATGCCCACAACCACAGGGCTGATTAAACGCAGGTACACGTGGTCCATTGCATCGACATCGGAAACCAGACGATTCAATAAATCAGCGTCGCGAATGGCGGATATTTTTCCAGGTATAAGAGGTGCGAGCTTCTTGAAAAAGAAAATACGCAAATCAGTCAACAGCTTAAATGTCGCATTATGACTGACGACCCTTTCCCCCCAACGCCCAGCGGTTCGGCTCATTGCAAAGCCCCGCACAAAGGCACCGGGTAACATGTAGTTAAAGGTTTCGCGAGCAACGGTTAACCCCGCGACAGCAGCCGCAGACAAAAACCACCCAGAGAGAGTCAGTAGTCCGATAGAAGCAAAAATAGTGGCAAAAGCCAGCACCATTCCAAGAGATAGCCCAAACCAGTGCTTTTTATAAAGTTTCAAATAAGGAAGAAGATCACGCATCTAAATTACCCTCGTTTGATTGGCTAAGAGCTTGGTTGGAATTCAGCATGGTATGGAACAGTCCGTCATTTTCTACAAGCTGTTGATAGTGACCGGACTCAACAATCAAGCCCTCACTCATCACGAGTATTTGATCGACGCGTTTAAGCGGTTCGAGTTGATGCGTCACCATTAAGGTGGTTTTTCCTACTGTTTGGCTATGTAAGCCTTTTGTTACTAGGCGTTCACTTCGCGCATCAAGGCTAGCTGTAGGCTCGTCGAGCAGCCAAAACTGTCCGTCTTGAAGCATGGCTCGAGCAAGAGCGATACGTTGAGCCTGGCCTACAGACAAGCCACCAGAACGGTCAGAGACAAGATAGTCTAAACCGTGGTTATCGACAAATTCAGCAGAATAAGAATCTTCCAGAACTTGAGTTATCTTCTGCTCTGATACGGACTCATTACCTAAAGTCATGTTATCGCGTATTGAACCGTGTAAAAGTAGCGGGTTTTGTCCAACCCAACTGATGCATTTTCTCCAACTGGAATGGTCAACTTGGCTCAGTTCGACTCCGTCAATAGTGAGGCTGCCTTGATAAGGCATAAAGCCTAATAGGGCATTCACTAAGGTGGTTTTCCCTGCGCCACTTGGGCCAACAAGCGCGGTTTGAGACGTCGAGTTAAGTTCAAATGATATTGGCCCGACGAGTTTTTTACCGTCTGGACTGAATATTTCTAGGTTGTGAGCGGTGATCGAAATAGGGTCACTGCCCTTAACTTTTGTGTCGCCAGACTCAACTTGGCTGACGTCGGTCTCTAGAAACTCAACAATGCTCTCAGCGGCACCTACTGCTTGCTGCTTAGCATGATAGTAGGTGCCCAAATCTCGTAACGGTTGATAAAATTCAGGTGCCAAGATAAGAATAAATAACGCTGCGAACAGAGTGACACCGACACCATAGTGGCCAAAGTTCAACTCACCAATAAAAGCAAAGCCGAAGTATACGGCGGTAACCGCAATCGAGAGTGAGGTAAAAAACTCAAGAACAGCGGAGGATAAGAAAGCAATTTTTAACACTTCCATCGTGCGCACTCGAAATACTTCAGATGACCCTTTTAACACGTCGGTTTCTGCTTGAGTTCTATCAAACAGTCGAATCGTGGTCATGGCTTGCAAACGATCATAAAAATGTCCAGATAAGCGCTGCATTGCTTTGAAGTTTTTTCTATTGGCTTCAGCGGCTTTCATTCCAACTAATGCCATAAATATGGGTACGAGCGGTGCTGTGATTAAGAAGATGAGGCCCGCTGCCCAGTTTACCGGAAAAACGACCACCAAAATGATGAAAGGAATCATCACGGAAAGAGACATTTGGGGAAGGTAACGAGAGAAAAAGTCCTGCATATCTTCGACTTGTTCTAGTAGTAACGTTGCCCAGGATCCCGCTGGCTTTCCTTTGATATAAGCAGGCCCGAGTGCACGCAGTTTGTCTAGGATCAACTGACGGATATAGATGCGAATTTGTTCACCACAGCGAAAACCTGCGATTTCTCTGCCCCAAGCGCAAATGGCTCGAAGTGCAATGGTGGCGGCAAGTGCGATAAATTGTGGAACGAGCTCACTTTTATCAACGTGATCCATAATAAGTTGACTTAAAATTGTCGCGAGAAGAGCGGCTTGAGCCAACAAAAAAACACTTGAAAGTACGCCAAGGCCAACAGTAATCATAAGCCAGCGTTTTGCGAGCTTACTTTGCTGTTTGAGCCATACATTCAGGCTCCGTTGCTTTTTCTTATCCATATGAAAACTTAATGATAATTATTATGAATTTTAGAGACGCAGTATACAAAAGAAAGCCCAAAGGTAATACCTCTGGGCTATAATTCTCATCATCGTAAATAACGGGCCATCCTAGCGTGTTAAAATACTCGATAGTTGCGTCAAAACTTTTGATTGTAGAATAACGAATTATCGAAAAATCTCGCCTGACTATCCAGCCTTTTTCCTACGCTACTTCTGACCACTTACTGACTGCGATGGGTACTTCTTTTGAACCAAGGTGAATCAATTCCGTTCCGCTATGAGCGTTCAGATAACCCATCTAAGTATCGTTCGGCATCAAGAGCTGCCATACAACCTGTCCCTGCAGAGGTAATCGCTTGACGATAGTTATGATCCATCACGTCTCCAGCGGCAAAAACACCTTCGACACTGGTTTGGGTCGCATTGCCGTTTAACCCAGAGTGAACGATGATGTAATCGTCTTTCATATCGAGCTGATCTTTGAAGATCGCAGTGTTAGGTTGGTGACCAATCGCAATAAAGACACCCATGACGTCAAGTTCTTCAGTTAAGTCGGATTGCGTATCTTTGATTCGTACGCCTGTCACACCCATGTCGTCGCCAAGAACTTCATCTAATGTACGGTCGGTATGCAGGAAGATGTTGCCGTTCTCGACTTTATCCATCAAACGTTTCACTAGAATTTTTTCAGAACGGAAGGTGTCACGACGGTGAATAAGATGAACTTCCGCAGCAATATTGGACAGGTATAGCGCTTCTTCTACGGCAGTATTCCCACCACCGACCACGGCGACTTTTTGATTCTTATAGAAAAATCCGTCACAGGTCGCACAGGCTGAAACCCCTCGGCCTTTAAACGCTTCTTCGGATTCTAGCCCCAGGTACTTTGCAGACGCACCCGTTGAGATGATCAAAGCGTCACAACTGTACTCGGCACTGTCGCCTTTTAAGCGGAAAGGGCGCTGGCTTAAGTCGACTTCATTGATGTGATCAAAAATCATTTCGGTTTCAAAGCGTTCAGCGTGCTCTTTCATACGCTCCATTAGAGCAGGACCCGTTAGCCCTTCTGCATCACCTGGCCAGTTTTCAACTTCTGTCGTGGTTGTGAGTTGCCCACCTTGCTGCATCCCAGTCACTAATACCGGGTTAAGGTTTGCACGAGCAGCGTAAACTGCGGCAGTGTATCCAGCAGGACCGGATCCAAGGATTAGAAGGTTACAATGTTTCACGTCGCTCATTCTTGCTCCAATGCTAATGATCGAATAGTTATTGATATGATTGTATTGAAGATATGGGGACAAAGAAAGGACAAACAAGCCTGCTACTGTGATTAACCGGTTATTGGTGAGAAAATGATCGTCAGGGAGGAGGTGGCTTTCTTCATATGGAGCATGAACGTGAAATAGAGGTAACGTCTAGAAGAAATAGAGACGTTAGTTAGGGCTGTTACTTGGTAGAGATGCACTCATTGATCATGGGTGTGCTCATTATCCGGATAGGCGAGCCTCACTCTAATAGTTCAAAAGATAAGGCTCGCTTAAGTAAACGGTATGCATCGAGTGATGTAATCCCGCTATTTCTAATTAGGCTCTTGCTTGGGTTAGGCGCTTTCTCTAATTAGATGCCTAGTTCAACTTCGTAGGATGTGAATTTTCGAATGTTAATGACACCCGTATCAAAAATAAGGTATTGGCCCTTAATCCCTTTCAAAACGCCAGTCACTTCGGGATTCTTATCAAAGTTATGGGATGTTATTTTTACAGGATGTTCAAGCACTGGGTAGCTCAGTGATGTGATCTCTCCATTGAGTACTTCTATTGAATCGTCACCGTACTGCTGTTTTATTTCATCGATTTTCGATTGCACTAATGGGAGCAGTTCTTGGAAATGTTGCTCAAGTGGCAGGTCATCACCATCTTGTTTCAGCAATGTTCGCCAGTTTGTTTTGTCACCGATGTGTTTTGCTAGCTCAATTTCAATGAGCCCAGAAATATGACGAGTTTTCACTTTGAATATTGGAAGTCCCTGTGTGGCTCCTTGATCAATCCATCGTGTTGGGATTTGGCTATGACGAGTAATGCCCACTTTGATACTGGATGTATTAGAGAGATAAACAAAATGATCAACCATACAATTCTCTTCGCCCCATTGAGGCTCTCGGCATGTGCCTTGTTCGTAGTGGCATGTTTCTGGCTTCATAATACACATATCGCAACTCGCCAGCTTTTTCATACAAACAAAGCAGTGACCTTGCGAGTAGCTTTTCTTGGTTTTCTTGCCACATGAACTGCAAAATATATTACCAGTATGGGTAAGCGTAATGGTTTTTCCAATATACGGGTTGAGATCGACTAAGTGGTCTCCTAGTGGCAATTGATAGCTGACTTGCTCCATTAAGGAAGCTGACATTTTCTTTAATGTACCGGTTACGGTTGCTGACATGACATGGCTCGTCTTTTTATGATTTGTTACTCATTCTAACAAACAAAAAGTGATTTAATAAAATGCCAATCATCTAAAGTAGAATATACTTATATTACGGTATCAAAGAGATATCGTTATTTGCGCACCATGAGTTTCCTGCAAAGCGGATCGGGTCGAACCCTTAGATTCTATGCTTGGAAGTTTTTGATTTCTCCAATGAGCTATGGGGTGAACACCAAAGCATGAACTTCGTACATAAATCGGTACTTTTTATGGTCGTGGTGACTATATCTACGGTTCAGCTGTACCTTATGTATGGCGATGGCCGAGTCAAAACCATTTCGCCAAGCATGTACGCATTTTTACCCACCAGTGACGCTTCTAACGGGGGGCTATCTACTTCTGAAGTGACGAGCGCTGGCAACTCCGCTGTGTTGACCTGTGAGATTAAAGAAAGCGATTATCCTTGGCCTTATTGTGGTGTTTCAATTCACTTAGACCCTAAAGCGGAGAACGGGCTCGATTTTTCCGGCTACCATACGGTCAGGCTAGATGTGGATTTAGTGAACTTAACGGATAAGTCTCATCCCAGAATGCGTTTTTACATGCGTAATTTCAACCCGGAATATTCGAGTGTCGATGACGAATATACGCATAAATATAATGGGATAGAGTACTTGCCAATCGAGGGGCAAGGTATTATTGAGATTCCGTTATACAGCTTACAAGTGATGACGTGGTGGTTGGTGGATAATAATATTCCAATTGCACACTCCGCCCCAGAGTTCTCGAATATCAACAAGATAGAGTTTGCCACTGGGTCGGAGACGGCCTCTGGTCAGTACCAAATGACGATCCATGAAGTGTCACTCGTCGGCGAGTTTATCCCAAGTGACCAGTTATTCATCTCATTGTTATTGATGTGGGTAGTGGGTGGGAGCTTACTTTCTTTGAGTGAAATACGCCGCAATCATAGGTTGATTAATCAGTCGACGGCAAGACAAGAACACTTGAAAAATATCAACCGCACCTTAAGAGCTCAAAACTTTCAATACGCTGAGCTTGCCCACCGTGATGCTCTCACGGGGGCAATGAATCGTCATGCCATTCGCGACTGGCTTAAGGTCCAGTCGGAAAAATGCTCGAATGACAACGACTCTGTTGGCATTCTTTATGTTGATATCGACTATTTTAAGGCGGTAAATGATCACTACGGTCACAGTATCGGTGACGATATTCTGCGTGAGTTTGTTATGGTGATCTTTAGCGTCATCAAACAAGAGCATCGATTGGTTCGCTGGGGAGGAGAAGAATTTATTGTTTTTTGCTCTTCGATAAGTCAAACGGACACGATGGAATTGGCTGAACACATTCGCCACTGTGTCGAAAACCATATATGGGTCCATGGTGATCCATTGACGTGCAGCATTGGTGTGTCGATGTTGACCAATGAACGTTCAACAGAAGCCATCGCAAGAGCCGATGAAGCACTCTATCTGGCAAAGCATTTAGGTCGGAATCGAGTTCAGTTTATCGCTGGGAATGAATAGTCTGTTTCACTTGAAGTCATCTGTTTTATTCTTTATTTCGATGAGGTTGTCTCCAATGACGAACTGTTTTCTGGTGGGCCTTCTAATTCTCGGCTGTTCACAATAGGCTCTTTAGGGCCCAAAAATTTCGGCTGAGTATTGATGATGTAGAGGTCGAGAAATGCCTTTGCTCTTGCAAACACCTCTCTAAGCCGAACTTTGACTCCCCAGTGGTTTTTGGGGCCAGACACGGCAAGACAATGGGCATTGATCTTATGGTGCTCTGCAATGAAGAGTGCGCGTTCACAGTGGAACCTTTGTGTGATGATAAGAAAATCGTCACTATCAAATATCATCCGAGCTCGTATGACGGAGTCTAAGGTTCTAAATCCGGCGTAATCAAGATGAATATTACGTTCAGGTATCCCTGCTTTTAACAAGTCACGCTTCATTGTCCATGGCTCATTATAAGAGCGATGAGCGTTGTCACCGCTCAGCAAGAAATCGTCAACTTTACCCTGTTGAAACAGTTCAATGGCTGCATTTATACGGTGCAGGTAGTAGTCATTGAGTGTTCGCCCTAAGTACTTACTGGTGCCTAACACGACGGCAACGTCATAGTGCTCGATTGATTGGCTGTTTGAAATGATGGAATCAGAGGTACGCCAGCTAATCCAACGATCAATAGAAATGAGCAATAACGCGATCAAGGTAATAGCAAGCACGCCATAACGAAATACCTGGAGTGATAACCGCCAGGAAATCCGGGTATGAAGGTTATTGATTAATCGCACGATCAAATTTGTCGATTCCGTTGAGCCCATAATCCAATAATAATAAAACTGATTAGAACGGTAAAAAACATCATACCAGAGTTCAGGCCAGAGAGTGTGCGAGATAGATAAGGCGTTGCTTTTACGATGAAAAACCCGTAACCAAAGGCGTTGACCAAAATAAAGGCTAGCGTTCGGAGAATAAAGTGATGTGGGCGTAGCAAGTTTCTAAGGACTCGGTTTATCTCTGAGCCAAATACGACGAGTGTACAGGCAATCAAAGCCGTAGAGACTTCATACATATAGGGGTTTAGATAGCGGCCGAGCGGCGCTAACAAATCAAACATAGGGACCTCAAAGGAAAAACCTTGCCTAAGCATCTTATTTTTGAGTTAGGCAAGGCAACAGTCGATTAAAATGAATCGATTAAAATGCAGTTCTCTTATAACGGCGATATACAGGTTGCCAGAAATGTTGTTCAATTGCTGATTCAATGGCTTCATCTGTGATTTCTAACGCAACACCTTGTTGTATTGCTTTTTTAGCAACAGCGAACGCTATTTTCTTCGATACCGAGTGGATAGATTCCAGTGGAGGAAGCAGAGCACCTTGACCATTGATCGCAAGTGGCGAACATTCGGATAATGCGCGGCTTGATTCCATTAACATTTCGTCAGTAACGCGTTTAGCACTTACTGCCAGTACCCCTAACCCGATGCCCGGAAAGATGTAACTGTTGTTACACTGAGCGATAGGGTAGGTTTTTCCATCGTGTATGACGGGATCGAAAGGACTGCCCGTTGCGACTAAAGCTTCCCCGTTCGTCCAGCGAATAATATCGTTTGGTGTTGCTTCGACACGACTGGTTGGGTTGGATAGTGGAAAGACAATCGGGCGTTCGCAATGCTTGTGCATCTCTTGAATAACTTCTTTACTAAATAATCCCGGAGCCCCTGACACACCGACCAGTACTGTTGGTTTGGCATTAACCATGACATCCAGTAAAGAGAACGCGCCGTTTTCTGTTTTCCAGTCTTTTGTGTCGGCATTCTTCTGTACCAGACGTTGCTGGAAGTCGAGGAGATTTGGCATACCTTCTTGCAATAAGCCCCAGCGATCAACCATAAAGACTTGTGAACGAGCTTGCTGGTCGCTGATGCCCTCAGACACCATTTGGGCGATGATTGCTTCAGCAATACCACAACCGGCTGAACCTGCCCCTAAGAAGGTGATTCTCTGCTCAGATAATTGACTGCCAGCCGCTTTACACGCTGCTAGTAAAGATCCCACGGTGACTGCCGCGGTTCCTTGAATATCATCGTTGAAGCAACAAACGCGATCTTTATATCTTTCCAGTAAAGGCATGGCATTCTTTTGCGCAAAATCCTCAAATTGAATCAAGGCATCTGGCCAACGTCGTTGAACGGCCTGCATAAATTCTTCCACAAATTCTGCGTATTCTTCACCTGTAATTCGAGGGTTTCTCCAGCCCATGTACATTGGATCCGCAAGTCGCTGCGGGTTATTGGTACCAACATCCAGTACGATAGGTAAGGTGTACGCAGGGCTAATACCACCACAGGCGGTATAAAGAGCCAGTTTACCAATTGGAATACCCATCCCTCCAATGCCCTGATCTCCTAGACCAAGAATGCGCTCACCATCCGTCACCACAATGACTTTTACGTTATGGTTGGTCGCGTTGTTAAGCAGGTCATCAATGCGGTCTCGGTTGGCATAGGAGATAAAGAGCCCGCGGCCACGACGGTAAATATTCGAGAAATTTTCACAGGCAGCCCCCACAGTCGGCGTATAGATGATGGGCATCATCTCGGATATGTGGTTTTGAACCAATCGGTAAAAGAGCGTTTCATTGGTGTCTTGGATGTTACGAAGGTAGATATGTTTATCCATATCACTTTCAAAACTGGTGTACTGCTGATAGGCACGTTCAACTTGTTCTTGAATGGTTTCTGTACTTTCCGGAAGAAGCCCCTCAAGGTTAAAAGAGCTTCGTTCGCTCGCAGTAAATGCACTGCCTTTATTGAGCAATGGCGTACTAAGAAGCGCTGGCCCAGCGTAGGTAATATAGAGGGGGCGTTTATCGATTTTCATTGTGTGCCTATTGTAGGGTGGAGGGACTACAAAATGATAGGGTTAAGTTATCTTATTGTAAATAGAACACTGGATGCTGACTCGCGAATTCAACCATGTTAATGGAAAATATTGATACAAATGCGTTTATTTGAATAACATGAGTATCTTAGGCCATTCATGTCTTAGCCTGCGGGTCATCATGCATCGATTCTAATTGACGCGATTTAAACTTCCTTCCTACAACACTCGTATCAGTCTGCAATATTACTACTCTAACAGTAACCATCAGCATTGATATTAAGTGATCTATCACTATTCAGGGCACTTTAATTTAGGTTGGAAAATATTAACTATTAGGGTGTGACTTGATTGTTTCATGTACATCATTTGTTACATAGTTGGTTTTTATATAGCCATTTGTCCTTTGTTTTGGCTATAACAGACCATTCCTTTATATCCTATTGATATAGTCAGGCGGTTGCATGATATTAAGTAAACGCAGAGCGGTTAACTGAATGAGAATGCAATGGATAAACAGGAAGAACAGTGCATAGTTTTTGACTATACGTCTTTTCTTGGCGCGTCATGCACGAAAACATGGACGTTCGTTGAAGCTTTAAGGGCGCTCGCTCCGACATTGACTCAGAAACTCAGTGGCACAGAGCAACCACGGATGTCTGTCGAGGAACGCTTGTGGGCGTCTGCATTACAATCCTTATCTCCAAGCTATAGCGATGAAGTTAATCTGTTGACACTGGTCGAATTGGCCAAAGAAGAGGGGATAGATCAACTTAAAGTCGTGATGCCTTACTCTTTAGAAAAAGAGCAAATTGAGGCGATACAGCAACAATGCCAGTTTGCTGTTACTAGCCAGCAGCAAGAAGAATTTATATTGCACTTCTAACGCCAGTGTTAAGCTAACGCATCATTAAGTGTCCCAGAGACGAAATTCCAGATATAAAAAGAGCCAGCAATTATGCTGACTCTTTTTTGTATCGGCCTACTCTTTGTATCGGCCTTACTCATTGATAAATCAATAGTGATGGCTTTTATGCGGTATAAGTCATTGTTACTGCGAACAATAAAGCAACATTAAAGAACGGCTGCAATACCTTTACAAAGTGGTCCCATGTTAGATTTTGTCATCCCCGCAACGCTGATGCGGCCAGATCCAACAATATAGATCGCAAACTCATCTTTTAGGCGCGTCACTTGCTCTTTAGATAGACCAGAGAACGAGAACATACCATTTTGGCGCTCGATAAAGCTAAAGTCTGCATTCACGCCTTCTGCTTTTAATGTTGCTACAAATAATTCACGCATCTCTTGGATACGATCACGCATTTCGGCAACTTCTTGCTCCCATTCAGCACGAAGTTCAGTGTTATTCAGAATGTGAGTAACAACGGCACTACCATGAGCAGGTGGGTTTGAGTAAATAGAACGAATGATGGCTTTTACTTGAGAAAATGCGGTTTCAGAGACGTCTGCAGATTCAGAAACCAAAGTGAAAGCACCAACACGTTCATTGTATAAACCGAAGTTCTTAGAAAATGAGCTCGCAACGAGAATTTCGTTGTTGTATTTAGCGAAAGTACGGAGACCAATCGCATCGTCTTCAACGCCTTTAGCAAAACCTTGGTAAGCAAAATCGAACATCGGAAGCAAACCTTTGTCTGCGACCAGTTTAGCCAATACTTCCCACTCTTGTTCTGTTGGGTCAATACCCGTTGGGTTATGGCAGCATCCATGAAGCAGAACTACATCACCTGCAGACGCTGTGTTAAGATCTGCAACCATACCTGCAAAATCTTTGTCTTTGGTTTCAGCGTTGTAGTAACCGTATTGAGCCGTTTCAATGCCCGCCGCCGCGAAAACACCATTGTGGTTTGCCCAAGTAGGGTTACTGATCCAAATTTTCACATCACCGAGTTGACGTTTGATGAATTCACCAGCAACGCGAAGTGCGCCTGTACCGCCTGGTGCTTGTGCCGTTTTTGCTCTTTTTTGAGCGACAATGTCTGAATCAGCACCGAAAAGCAGTTTTTGAACAGCTAGACCGTACTCGGCAGTGCCTTCAATGGTCAGGTAAGATTTAGTTTTCTCATTTTCAAGCAGCGCTGCTTCCGCTTTTTTTACCGTGGCAAGAACCGGAGTTTCACCAGCTTCATTTTTGTAAATGCCAACGCCAAGGTTAATCTTTTCAGAGCGTGTATCTTTCTTAAACTCTTCTGTCAGGCCAAGGATAGGGTCAGCGGGAGCTGCGAGAACTTTTTCAAACATAATCTTCATCCGTGTTAGGTTAGGGTGGTATTCATTACTCCTTTATTTATACCTTTGTGCGCCTTTTGAAACAACCGAAACAAAACAGAAAATGACAAAAAAATGCGATAGTCATAATTTTGTTGCTGGAATCGCTATTTGCATTAGAACCCACCCATAGTTTTAGCCCTTTTTGGTGACCAAATGTCCCTAAATTTGTATTCGGCACGCAGCTCTATGTCTAATCTTGATGATCACGAGCGATCTGAATGAACTGCTCTTCAATGGCGATGAATGCATCTACAACAGAAGGGTCAAAGTGCAGCCCTTTACCTTCAATAATGATCGAGCGGGCTTCCTCATGGCTAAAGGCGGGTTTGTATACTCGTTTAGAGATTAAGGCGTCATACACATCGGCTAATGCCATCAGTCTTCCGGAAAGAGGAATGTCTTCCCCTTTTAATTGGTTAGGGTAACCGCTGCCGTTCCACTTTTCATGATGGGTGAGGGAAATCTCTTTTGCCAGTATCAAGAAGGATGTCGTGCCCAGTTGTTCCTCTGCCATAGAGAGAGCTTGCGCCCCAATTTCTGGATGCTGCTTCATTATTTCAAATTCGTCTTCGGTTAATTTACCCGGCTTAAGTAGGACATTATCTGGAACCCCCACTTTTCCTACATCGTGCAGCGGCGCGGATTTATACAGAAGCTCAATGTAGTCAGGGGAGAGCAGCGGCTGGTAACGTTTGTCGTGGCTCAATTCTGTCGCCAGTGCTTTAACATATTCTTGTGTGCGCATGATATGTGCACCGGTTTCATTGTCGCGAGATTCCGCGAGAGCCGACAAACTCATGATGGCAACATCTCGAGTCACTTTAACTTCATCTTGGGAAGATTGAAGACTATCAAGCATTTGGTTGGTTAAGAAAGCCATCGATCCCAGTTCATTATGCTCGAAAACAGGAAGACGAGTATTTATGTTTCCCTGGGTCACTTCAATGAGAGAGCACTCTTGGCTTAATAAGATTTTCTTCATCAATTTTGTCCATAGGTACAAAATTGCTCCTGCATAGCCCCCTAAGACGAGAGAAATATAGACAAACTCTTTGATAACACTTAACTGGCCAGAACCATCTAACAAGCGGTCCGGTCTATGTTGTAGCCAGAAAATATCTTTTAATGCAACCATGGCTAACATCGTAGTGAGAGTAATGAGCAATAAAGCCATCATCATGATCATTTGCTTGACCATCGACTCACGTTGACCCGCTAATACTTCGCTCTCATTACTATTATCTTGCCATAATTCAAAGTGCGCTATTTTTGAGTGGAGTTGCAAAATCATGCCAGTAAAAAAACCAAACAGCGTCATACCGAAGAGAACTTTAAGGTTACTTTCTATTGGAAAGTCGTAGCTGAAGTTATAAAACAGCGCGAGTGGAATACTGAAAATAAAGAACAGTAGAGGTTCAAATTGGGTTACATTTTGTGTTGCCCAAGAGTTATGGCTTATTGATAGTCGATGACGAACAAACCACATCGCAGTAAAAGTAATCCCGACATGAATCAGTATTTCGTTCGCTGTTAATGTCTCTAGCATTGGGCAGACTCGTCCACCGTAGATACCAAAGATGACACCAGCAAGAATGTACATTTTGAGAGTCAGTGAAACATTGTACCGATAGTTTGTCATAGCCTAGCCTAGTTACCTTATTTTTGGTCTATTTGTTAGTTTAATCGTTTAAACCAATTCTGCCTTTAAGTAGACCGAGTAAGTAGTAAAACGCTTTCAATTTTGCTTATCATTATCATCATCCCATTGAACAGCGAGTGCTGTTATCGCTAGCATGGAGAACGGTGACATTGAGGATAGAGCGTCACACATAGTAAATTGTGACATGTTAGAGGGTGCTGTACTGTAATTACTGTTATTGTTATTATCAGTATTCATTTTTCTGTTGTTGAATGCCCATTTACCGATTGTAAAGGAAATAGCATTAGTGTCTCTAAAAACACATAATTTTGTTGCTGAAAAGCTTGTAGAAGTGGTGGAAGATAAACATCGTCGGCAAAGGATGATGGTGAATGCGCTAACGGTTTTGGGCTTATGCTTTCTTACTCTTTTTAGCTTGTTTAATTTTAACAATCAAAACATTACTCTTGCCAGTATTTTAGCTTTTTTTTCTGTTGCCGGCCTAGTGAACATTTATGTTATGAGCCGTTGGAGAAATATAGGTTTGATCGTCTTGACGACGATTATCTATTCACTTTCAACAATATTGGTCGTTTCTGGGGGCTATCAAAATACAGGTTCTCTTTGGGTTTATCCGCTAGCTGCTATCAGTATTTTCATTAATCATTTTCGCCAAGGGCTGATTTTAAATACTTTTTTTATTGGGGTGTTAACCTTATTGATCGTTAATGATTGGCTCATTGCTGACTATAACGATGTGATGAAAATTCGTTTTGTTATCACTCTATCTGCACTGAGTGGTATGTGTCATATTTTGATCTATTTTCAAAATAAAGCCGATGATTACATATTGAAAATGCATGAAGAAGGTATCCATAACTTAGCCTATTTTGATGGATTAACTCAATTGGCCAACCGAGCCACTTTTCGTTCTATCTTAGGCCGCACCATGCAAAGAATATCGACTCAGCGTTCTGCCTTAATATACATTGATCTCGATAACTTTAAGCAGATCAACGATGATTATGGGCACGATGCCGGAGACAGTGTGCTCGTTGACTTTGGTTACCATCTAAAGAGGATCGCTGGCGATAGAATAGGGGATGGATTAAGCCAGTATGATGTGGCGAGGTTAGGTGGTGATGAGTTTGCGATTTTTGTTAAACAGGCACCACGTGGAGAAAATAACGTTGTTGCGCTAGCGGATGATGTAATTGATCTGTTTTCAAATGATCGACTAGAAAGCCTTAGAGGGCTGAAACACTCAATGTCTGCAAGCATTGGCGTCGTATTTACCTCAGAAGAACAATCGAATTTATACGATAGTTTAAGATTGGCTGATCAAGCCATGTACGAAGCGAAAAAGGCGAGAAAAGGTCAGGTGAGGATCATTGACTCAGAATAAACAATAATAAATAGCCGAATGGACGTTGTAATAAAAAAGCCGGACATCAAATATTGATGTCCGGCTTTTAAAGTTCTAACCAATGGTTTAGAAGTTTGCAGAGCGTGGTGTACGTGGGAATGGAATCACGTCACGAACGTTGCCCATACCTGTTACGTAAGATACTAGACGCTCGAAACCAAGACCGAAACCAGCGTGTGGCACTGTGCCGTATTTACGTAGGTCGCGGTACCAGCTCATGTGCTCAGGGTCGATACCCATAGCAATCATACGCTCGTCTAGAATGTCTAGACGCTCTTCACGTTGTGCACCACCGATGATTTCACCGATGCCTGGTGCAAGTACGTCCATTGCTGCCACTGTTTTGCCGTCGTCGTTTAAGCGCATGTAGAAAGCCTTGATGTCTTTCGGGTAGTTCTTAACGATAACAGGCGCTTTGAAGTGTTCTTCAGCTAGGTAACGCTCATGCTCAGAAGACATGTCGATGCCCCACTCAACGTCAAACTCAAATTTCTTACCAGAGTCTAGTAGGATTTGGATGGCGTCAGTGTAGTCAACTTGTGCGAAATCAGCCTCTACGAATTGC
The DNA here is from genome assembly GCF_029958905.1 of Vibrio sp. YMD68. Taxonomy (NCBI): domain Bacteria; kingdom Pseudomonadati; phylum Pseudomonadota; class Gammaproteobacteria; order Vibrionales; family Vibrionaceae; genus Vibrio; species Vibrio sp. YMD68. The sequence continues at coordinate 1,405,181 of NZ_CP124614.1, forward strand.
TCTAGGCGAGTGATCGCTTGCTTGTCGATGCGAGAAGCGAAGAACTCAAGGTCGTCACGGCGCTCTTCAAGAACAGCAGCGAAAACGTACTTAAGCATGTCTTCAGCCAGTTTCGCTACATCGTCAAGGTCTGCAAACGCAACTTCAGGCTCCACCATCCAGAACTCAGCTAGGTGGCGGCTTGTGTTTGAGTTTTCAGCACGGAACGTAGGACCGAATGTGTAAACTTTGCTTAGTGCACAAGCGTAAGCTTCAGCATTAAGTTGGCCAGATACGGTTAGGAAAGTTTCTTTACCGAAGAAATCTTCGTTGAAATCAACTTTGCCTTCGTCAGTGCGAGGTAGGTTTTCCATGTCTAGCGTAGATACGCGGAACATTTCACCTGCGCCTTCAGCATCAGAAGCAGTGATAAGTGGAGCCGAAGTCCAGAAGAAACCTTGCTCGTGGTAGAAACGGTGAATCGCTTGCGATAGACAGTTACGTACACGTGCTACTGCGCCAATCACGTTTGTACGTGGACGTAGGTGAGCAACTTCACGAAGGTATTCGATAGAGTGACGTGTCTTAGCCATAGGGTAAGTGTCAGCATCTTCAACCCAGCCAACAACTTTAACGTCAGTTGCTGCTAGTTCGAAATCTTGACCTTTTGCAGGAGACTCAACAATCTTGCCAGTTACTTCAACAGAGCAGCCAGTTGTTAGCTTTAGTACTTCGTTTTCGTAATTATTAAGATTATTAGGGACCACGGCCTGAATCGGGTCGAAACAAGAGCCGTCATAAATGGCAAGGAAAGAGATTCCAGCTTTGGAATCACGACGTGAACGGATCCAGCCGCGAACAGTGACTTCACTGTCTACCGCTAGCTTGCCGCCAAGTACGTCTGTTACAGGCGCGTAAGTCATGTTGGTTTCATTCTCCATTGAGGGATAAATCACCCAGTGCCGCTGATCGCTTGCTCTCTTAGGTCAACTCGTTTGTCAACAAAGATAAAGAAGCAAAACTTACAGCACTGGGGCAGTTAAAACATTGTAATCGATAGGACATATTACCTGTCATATCGAGAGCTTCAACCTTTATTATCCTTCATCTGGCGAATATTTATCCATTCATGTGGATTTCTTGTCTGAAAGGGTGAATTGGTTTAATAAAGCTTCTAATCGGTCAGATAGTTGCTCAAGATTTATACTGATTTCACGCGTTTGTGTTGCGGAACTCGACGTGTCATCAGAGTGACGAGTGATGACGTCTATTTTCCCTAGTATATCTTGGTTAATTTGAGTGCTGACTTGGCTTTGTTGTTGAATACTGTCTGCGTGATTTAATGCTTGCTGCATTTCAGTAACCACTTCGTTCATTGCAGAAGATAAAGCATCAATAACGGTGGACCGTTGATGCGCCTGATCACAAACATTGTCGACAGAGAGTAGCGAACCTTCACTATTTGATTGAAGCTCAGAAATAATGCGCTCAATACTGTCCGTTGCTTCTGATGTTCGACTTGCAAGTTGTCTTACCTCATCGGCAACAACTGCAAACCCACGTCCTTGTTCTCCAGCCCTGGCCGCTTCTATTGCCGCATTGAGTGCCAGCAAATTGGTCTGGTCTGCAATTCCCTTAATCACGGCCAAAATATTAGAAACTTCATTGGTTTGGTTGTTAAGTTGCAGAATATTGTCTTTAACGTTCTCAATATCGCCGACAAGATCTTTAACACCCTCACTCGCTTGGTGTGCTTGGTGCGCACTGTCTTTAGCAATCGTGGTGGTATGTTTGATTAAAGATGACGCATCGACCGTCGCTTGTTCCACTTGATTTTGCTGAGTTTGCATTTGTTCAACATTAGCTTGAACATCGGCAGTTTCTCGTTGTTGGTTATTGGCAGCATGATCGGTGATTTTCGCAACATCAATTAGAGTCGCCGCCGATGCGGACAAGCTGTGGGAAGTCTCTTGCACTTTACTTAAGCTATCACTCACGGTAGACATGAACGAATTAATCGCATTCGAAAGGTCGCCAATTTCATCATTTTTTGTGTTATGCACGCGTTTTGAAAGATCTTTTGTTTGACTAACAGATTGCATGAATTGGGAAGTGCGTTGAATCGGGCGAACAATCGTTTTTCGTATGACAACAAGTGTGACGAGAAAACCAACAAAGGAAATCAGCGCTGTGATTCCTAAAGCAAAGATGGTTTGGCTGTTAATGAGTTTGTTCACGTTGGTTAAGTTGTACTCTAAACGAATAGCCCCCAGCACCTCACCTTCTGAGGTTAAATGGCAAGACACACAGTTAGTTCCGCGATAATTTTCGCTGGATTTCATCGGCAGGGCCACTACAATCCCATTCCCCCATTCGCCAGAATACGGTTCAATCACGGTTTCTCCGGCAAGCGCTCTGCGATCAATGTCATCGCTTGGTTTTTGGTTTTCCGTCCCATCCCCATACATTTTGCTGACTGCATCTGCGCGCAACACTTTGACGTTTTCAATACCTTCTTGAGCCATCGCTTTCTCTCTCAAGGTCTCTTTTTGAGCCATTGTGCCCGTGATCATCATCATATTCAGGCTATCGAAATAGTTGCTCGCTTTTTCATGCAGTTGTTCACTAAGAACGGAGTTGATCAGGTTACGCTGCTGGATGTATTGATAACCAGTAGACACCGATAATACCAGTGTAGAGACCGAGATTAAGGTCACGAGTAGTTTGAAGCTGACGGATATTTTCATAATGTTATTTTTATAGTTTTGTAACAGACGTCTCTAATATACCTTGTTTGAAGTAAGGTTAATATGATGGATGTATTGTTGATGTGATATGTAGCATAAGGTTTCATTGTAAATGTGATGTTAGCGCTTTGTGGTCTCGCTGTTTTACATGTGATACATTTCCAAATGCTAAATGCTAAATGCTAAATGCTAAATGCTAAATGCTAAGTACCAAGTTTAAGTGCTAAGGGTAGCGTTAACACCGAGTGCTCGAAGGGCTAAGTTAAGTGATATAATTTCTCTCAACTAAACGTTGTCACAACGTGGGTTATTTCTTACTATTGCGCGTCGTTAAAAACCTAGAGAATAAAAATGAAAGCTGAATTGTACAAAGAGTTTATGTTTGAAGCTGCACACCATCTGCCACATGTACCGGAAGGGCATAAGTGTGGACGTCTTCATGGTCACTCTTTTTTAGTTCGTCTTTTTGTTGAAGGTGAAGTCGATCCTCACACTGGTTGGGTGATCGATTTTTCAGAGATTAAAGAAGCGTTTAAGCCGATTTATGATCGCCTTGATCACTACTATTTAAATGATATTCAGGGGCTAGAAAATCCCACTAGTGAAGTTTTAGCTAAGTGGATTTGGCTAGAATTGAAACCAAGTCTTCCACTGCTGAGTAAAGTTGAAATTAAAGAAACGTGTACAGCAGGCTGTATTTATGTTGGTGAAGATTAAGCATTAACAATCAGTTATAAAAAAGCGAAGCGAGTCTTCGCTTTTTTTTCACCCGAGTAATCGTGTTAACATCGAACTGGTACTGCGGTTCGATTTAGTCACGGGTGAAGGTATTAAGGTGAAGCCCAAGGGGAAATGGTTTTATGATGTTACGACTCTCAATTATTGTTCAATCCGTACTAGCCATAGCGATTCTATATTTAGGTTTTGCTATTCATGGTTTTACCGAAAAAGTCGGTGAGGTTGTCGATAAATACCCGCAGATGGTCACAGATATTAGTGATATCACCGATAAACTCGAAATAAAAGAATGGTTGCTGTTTACAGAACATGTTGAAGCTATTGTTCCACAAATTTTGGTTGCGGTTAACGATGTGAATAAGACGCTGGTGGAAGTAAACCAGACGGTGGATTCTGTTGACAAGAAAATTCCTGCTATCGTGTCAGAATTTACAGCGTATCGCGAGAACACTATCCCCGCCGCGCTTGCTGAGATGAGACATTATCGTGTTGATGTCGTTCCAACCACAGTCAATGAACTCGAAAAATACCGGGTCGATGTGATTCCTCCTGTACTATTGGAAAGTAAGGCGTACCGTTCAACGGTGATACCTAATGTCTTAATGGAATCCAATAACCTACGAAGTGATATCCCACCAATGCTCGCCAAAGCCGATGAGATTATTGACAAGACACAGCAAATAGCCGCAGAAGCGACACAAGGCGCAGTGAAAGGGGTGGTGTTATCACCAATCAACCTACTTCGAGGTGCTGGTGATGAGATCCGATCTAAGGTGTCTCTTGATTCTTTGGAATAATAAAAAGCCCAGGCTATTTGCTTGGGCTTCATCATCGAGAAGTGTAAAACTAGAAAGGTAAGCGTTAGAAAGGCAGGTTTCTAACAGACGACCTTGATAGCCAATCCACCTTGAGAGGTTTCACGGTATTTTGCGTTCATATCTTTACCCGTTTCCAGCATGGTCTCAATCACTTTATCCAGCGAAACGCGAGGAGCAGAAGAGCGACGTAAGGCCATACGAGTTGAGTTGATCGCCTTTACCGCGGCAATACCATTTCGCTCAATACATGGCACTTGAACTTGGCCTGCGACGGGGTCACAGGTTAAACCTAAGTTATGTTCCATCGCGATTTCTGCGGCCATACATACTTGCTCGGGGCTGCCACCCATAAGCTCTGCAAGGCCCGCCGCCGCCATAGAGCAAGCCACACCGACTTCACCTTGGCAACCGACTTCAGCACCAGAGATGGAAGCATTACGTTTGTACAAACCGCCGATAGCACCAGAGGCTGCAAAATAGCGCGTGTAGTCTTTTTCGGTCACGGTTTGAATGAACTTATCGTAGTAAGCGAGAACCGCTGGAATGATACCACAAGCGCCATTGGTCGGGGCTGTCACGACACGGCCACCAGCCGCATTTTCTTCATTAACGGCAAAGGCAAACATGTTTACCCAGTCAACCACTGCCATAGGATCGGTTGTGGTCTTTTCAGACGTCATTAATAATTGACGAAGTGCTGGCGCACGACGAGGCACACGCAGGGGACCAGGAAGAATGCCTTCGGTGCTCATCCCACGATCCATGCATTCGCGCATGGTTTTCCAAATGTTCGCGTAGTACGTACGAGATTCTTCATCAGAATGGAGTGATTTTTCGTTTTCCATGACTAATGTACTGATGGACAAACCACTCTCTTTACACTGCTCAATCAGTTGCTCAGCAGAGGTAAATTCGTACGGCACTTTAATTGGATTTTGGTCTTCTTTTCCAAAGTTCTCTTCATCAACGATGAAACCACCGCCAATAGAGTAATACGTTTTTGAGTAAGCAACGTCTTCATCGATCCAGGCGTGTATCTGCATGCCATTTTCGTGAAGAGATAAGTTTGAAGTATGGAAATTCATGCCGCCATCTTTTGGAAAAGAGACAGTATGGCAATGCATACCAACAGGCAGACGCTCAGTTTCTTCAACACGAGCGATAAAGCCTGGAATTGAATCGATATCGACTTTTTCAGGGGAATTTCCAGCAAGACCCATGATGATTGCGATATCGGTGTGGTGACCTTTCCCTGTCAGTGATAATGATCCATAAACGTCCACGGTGATTTTAGTGATGTCGCGCAATTTTCCCATTGAGCGTAAATCATCAATAAATTCTTTACCCGCTTTCATTGGCCCTACAGTGTGTGAGCTTGAAGGACCAACACCAATTTTATAGATGTCGAATACACTGATCATATTTGAAACCTCATTAGAAAAGGCTCCTGAGCTGGAGCCTAATTATAGTTATTATATCTAATCAAGACTAGATTCGGCTTAGAATATACCGTTTATAGCAGAAGTTACAGCAGCAAGACCACAAATCGCTGTGAAGATTTGAGCCGCTTTAGATGTTTTGTATTTTGCCATTGCTGGGACTTTGTTCATTGCAAAAATAGGCATTAGGAACAAGATAGCCGCGATCATTGGAGCACCCAGTTCTTCGATCATTCCTAAGATATCTGGGTTGATGATGGCAACAGCCCAAGTTGTCAGCACGATGAAGATAAGTGAACCTTTCTCGATCTTAGCTTCAGAAGCTTTAGTGCGAGATTTTGCAAGACCAACTAGACCTTCTTGAGCACCAAGGAAGTGACCGAAGTAGCTTGAAGTGATTGCAGCGAATGCTACAAAAGGACCCAAGATTGAGATGAATGGGGATTCATGAATGTTCGCTAGGTAAGACAGAACACTGATGTTCTCAGCTTGCGCTTGTGCAAGTTGCTCTGGTGATAGAGATAAAACCACAGAGAATACGAAGAACATGACAAAACCCATCAGCATCATTGCCGCACCGCCAGTAATGGCATCGGTTTTCTTAACCGCATTGTCACCGTGAGTCAGGCGTTGCTGTTTAGCAAATTGGCTGATGATAGGGCTGTGGTTGAATGAAAACACAATCATTGGAAGTGCTAGCCAAATCATCACTGGCATTGAGCTCCAGTCAGGGCTAACAGCGATCATTGAGGTGTTCCACTCAGGAATCAGGTAGAACGACAGTGCAAGCAGGATAGCAACCAGCGGGTAAACCAGAGCTGAAGTGACTTTCAGCATCAGTTCTTTACCAAACAAGATACCTGCTGTCATCATAGCAATCAGCGCGCCAGACAGTAGCCAACGTGGAATAGATTCCATGCCCATTTGATTAACCAAGAAAGAGTCAACGGTGTTCGTGATACCGACACCGTAAATAAGAACAATAGGATAAATCGCAAAAAAGTAAGCAAAAGTGATGAGATTTGCGCCAGTTTTACCAAAGTGTTCTTCAACAGTATCACTGATATCTGCATTCGGGTTTTTAGAAGATAGAACGAAACGAGCCAAAGATTTGTGCGCGAACCAAGTCATTGGGAACGCGATTAACGCAAGAATTGCAAGGGTCCAAAAACCACCTGCACCAGCGCGAATTGGAAGGAATAGTACGCCAGCACCGACAGCAGTACCGAAAAGTGAAAGACACCAAGTAAAATCTTTATAAGTCCACTTAGATGAAGTTTGTACAGCCGTAGCTGAAGAAGTTTGTGTAGTCATTAAAAGTACTCATTTTTGGGAACAGGAAATAAGTTGAGTGCATTGTGCATAGATTTGTTGCACAAATATTAGATCTAGATCATGTATTTGATTGGATTATAAACCTATCAATAAAAACAATGCTTAGGTCACGAAATTTACGTGCTACTCATTATTTAAATTGAAACCATGGATTAGTTTTATTAATGAATGGAATGACAGGGTTTACTATTTCATTGGTGTTGAAGGGTGCTTGGCAAACGTTTGCCTTCTGGTTGGGTAAATTAAACTAATTAAAAAATAGAAGGACGTACAAACAAAAATCGAGACGAAGATCAGTTGTTTATCATAATATGTTGCTGCATGGCCTGAATGATTTGAGCCGTCATCCCCCAAATGAAATGATGTTTATAGGGAAGGGCGAAAACACGGTGATGGTCTTTATTGACCATAAAAAGGTAGCTGTGAAGTTGCTTTTTATCGAGCATGTAGCTTACCGGCATTTCAAAAGCTTCATCCACTTCATTTGGATCAATCGACTTAGAATGGTTTGGGCTGATGAAAGCGAGCACCGGAGTGACAGAAAAATGGCTGACGGTGGTTAACTCTGGCATTTGGCCAAAAATTTCGATGTGCTCAGGGTCTATTCCCACCTCTTCCTGAGTTTCGCGAATCGCAGTGAATAATATTGATGGATCGCTTTCTTCGTATTTCCCTCCAGGAAAGCTGATTTGCCCTGGGTGGTGCTTTAAATGTTTGGCTCGTTTGGTGAGTACGACAGATAATCCGTGAGGCCTTTCGATAAACCCCACTAATACAGAAGCTTTTCTCAGTGGGCGTTGGGCCAAGGCAGACACGCGTTTAGTGGATTCCACGTGGTAATTGACCGGTTGCTGAAACTGAAATTTTTGAATTAGGTCATTTTTATTAAGCTCAAACAACGTATTTGCCTCGCAATTGGATTTGTAAAAGACCCACTTATGGATCATGCTTTTAACTGTGTTGTTTATCATAAGGATAGCTCATAAAGATGAAAGGGATTATTTTTACGGAATTTATGGAGCTGGTTGAGCGTGAGTTTGGCCTGGAAGTATTGGATACTATTCTTGATGAGGCAGGAGATAGCGGCATTTACACTTCGGTCGGGAGCTATGATCACAAAGCCTTGGTCAAGCTCATTGTTGCCTTAAGTAAAAAAACCGATATTCCTAGTGAACAACTACAGGAAGTATTTGGTAAGTCAGTGTTTATTACCCTGTATAAATCGATGCCAGATAATGCTGAGCTGAATCAGTGTGGCAGTTCGTTTCAATTTATCCGCCATGTAGAAGACTACATCCACATCGAGGTAAAAAAACTCTACCCTGACGCTAAACCGCCCTCATTTGATTTTATCTCTGAGACCCAAACAGAGATGGTCTTTGATTATAAGAGTGCACGGTGTTTGTCTCATGTTTGCCTTGGTTTGATCAAAGGGTGCGCAGAGCATTTTAATGAGAGTGTGAATATAGCGACACAAAGTCAATCAGCGAACCATGACCATGTTCGATTTACCCTTACTCTGGGTTCTTGACTATGGACAAGCTCTCTCTCCTTGAACGTAAACTCAACAGGGAAATCGCTGCTCGAAAAGAAGCAGAACGTTTACTGGAACAAAAAGGACTAGAGCTTTATCAATCTAACCAGCATTTACAGTTAGCGTTAAAGAAATTAGAGCACCAAACGACGACGGACCTAAGAAAATTTGAGTTTGAGCAGCTGATTGATGAAGCACTGATTCACTTTGGACGAGCTTTTCTGTCGCGAAATCTCGACGATGTTTTGCTGTCCAGCTTTTTGAAGCGACTCACAAACAGCAGTGTCATTGAAACGGCTTATTTAACCATTCCAAATGTCCCGGTAGCGTCTTTGAAGTACGAACATTTTGGGCACTCGGAGCATCGGCATACGAGGCAACTGAGCCATGATATTCACTGGGAAGGAGACACTCTCCATTTGCCAATAGCAATTGGTAATGATTTGATTGGCGAACTGATTTTTGGCGTGATTGTTGGTGATGTTGATAAAGAATTCATTGTCAGCCAAATGCTGCTTGTGAACGACCTACTGTGCAGTGCCATTAATCGACAGCTTATGCTCAATGAAACGATTGAAGCTCGAACTCGGGCGGAAGACTCCGAACGCGCCACCAAAGAGTTTGTCGCCATGATCAACCATGAGCTTAGAACGCCATTAAATGGGCTACTGGGCAGTGCAGAGTTGATGGCTGATACGGGGTTAAATGAAGAGCAAAACAGTTATTTGATGAATTTGACGCAATCGGGTGAGCTATTGCGGAGCATTATTAACGATCTTCTGGATTTTAGTAAAATGAACGCCGGTATGATGGAGTTGATTCCCAGTCAATTCTATTGGCATGATGTAGAAAAAACGGTGAAAGGGATCTTTACCTCGAAGGCAATGGAAAAGAGAATCGATTTTTCCATAGAGCACAGCAACGAGATTCCTAATGTCTTTATCGGTGATGTTGAGAGGATAAGCCAAGTATTGGTCAACCTTGTCGGTAATGCGATTAAGTTCACCGAGTACGGTTCTGTGACATTAAAAGTGAGTTGGGAATCGAATCGACTGATCTTTGTGATTGTCGATACGGGGGTTGGAATCGATAAGCAGGCGCAAGATAATCTGTTTGATCCTTTCGTCCAAGCCGACCGTTCGAGCAAGCGAAATTTTGAGGGATCAGGATTGGGCCTTGCGATTTGTAAGCAGTTACTGGACTTGATGAAAGGCAGCGTCGACCTCAACAGTGAGTTAGGTAAAGGCACTACGTTCACGGTTCAGATTCCACTGGAAGAGGCTAAGAATACCGATGCCAATCAAGAAGCCCTATCGAAGGGGCCATTAAAGCCACTGGTTAAATCCTTGTCTATTTTGGTGGTTGACGATATTCGTATGAACCAAATCATTATTAATCAGATGCTTAAAAAATTCGAATTGAATGCGGATATTGGTAATAATGGAGTGGAAGCTCTCGATGCTGTCAAAAGAAATGAGTACGACATCATTTTTATGGATTGCCGTATGCCAGAAATGGATGGCTTTGAGGCAACGGCGATTTTACGCTCACAAGGCTATAAAAAACCGATCATTGCCTTAACCGCTGGCACCACGCTGGAAGAGAGAGAAAAGTGCATGAAAAGCGGTATGGATGATATTTTAACCAAGCCCTATACCGCCTCAGGATTGCATGAAATTATGATGAAGTGGAGTGCGTAGCCAGTATCGGCAAGATGCGGCTGAGCTTATCCAATGTTTCTTGGTATTCAGACTCGCACTCACTATCTGCCACGACACCACCGCCCGCCCACGCATAAATAGTTCCTTCTTTTGCAACCAAAGTACGAATAGTAATGCTGGTATCCATAGTGCCGTTACGGCTAATGTACCCAATGCTGCCACAGTAAGCGCTTCGCCTGTGAGGTTCCAGTTCCTCAATGATTTCCATCGCTCTGACTTTTGGTGCACCAGTAATCGATCCACCAGGAAAACACGCTTTGAGCAAATCGGCATTACTAAAGTCGTCATCGAGCTTGGCGCGAATGGTACTCACCAGATGGTGAACGGCCGGGAAGCTTTCTACATCAAACAGTTTTGGTACGTGGACACTACCAGGCTTTGCAACACGACCGATATCATTGCGCAGTAAATCGACAATCATCAGATTCTCGGCTTGATCTTTCTCTGCGTTGGTCAGTTCATCCGCGTAGTGTCGGTCTTGGTTGGCATCTTGAGATCGTGGTCGAGTGCCTTTAATCGGCTTTGTTTCGATAACTCGATCTTTCACCTGTAAAAAACGCTCCGGAGAAACGCTGAGAATCGCACCATCATCGGTCCGTATGAAAGCAGAAAAAGGAGCGAGATTATAGGATTCCAGTTTTTGATACGCTTGCCATTCACTGCCTTGAAATTGAGCGTGAAATCGTTGGGCTAAATTGATTTGATAACAGTCTCCAGATAATAGGTACTGCTGCACCGCATCAAATTTTTGTGAATAGTCTGCTCTGGTCATGTTGGACTGCCAAGCTGAACTGAGCTTGAATGGCGTCTGCTCATTATTCTTCTGTTCGTGCTTTGGGCCACTGTTGTTCTGGATACCCTTGTCCTGGACGCCCTTGTTTTGGGTAACTTGATACGGTTTCTGTGCTTGTAACCATTGCCAATGATGTTCAGGTTGATGACCGACGACAGACGCTGACTTGTTATGATGATCAATAACCAGTGCCCATTCATACAAACCGACCACCATTTCTGGCAGCTCAATATCATCAATAGCGATATTGGGCAGTGTTTCGACTCGTCGTCCAAGATCGTAAGAGAAGTAGCCAACCGCGCCCCCAATAAAAGGTAGATCACCACTGTGTGCAATACTGGGTAAGTAGTGCTCCTGAAGCGTCGCTAACAGCTCAAATGGGTCATCGCTACTCGTATAATCGCCGTCAGGGGTAGTGACAAAAGTGCTGTCTATTTTGGTTGTCAGAGTCACCACCGGGCAAGCGACCAAAATATCAAATCGGCTATCGACATGATCGTTAGACGCCGAGCGCAGTAACATTGCCCACGGCTGATGCTGAATATAATGAAATAGCTCATTGGCTAGTTTTGGTTGATAGTCAACAGGAATCGTTTGGATAGCGTTATTATTCATGCAGATAACAGTTCATTTGTATAATTTGTGACGAAGAAAACGATCGCTTCATAGCGCCTAGAGGAAAGCAAGAGTATCATAAAAACAAATTAAAAAGTCTCTACTTAACTGTATTGTAGATAGAAGCTGTTAATGACACTGGTTCGTCCCTCTCGATAACACACGACTCTTTCTACTATATGGGTAGCGACAAGGAAGTATAACTATAACGAGGCAAGCAATGACAGTCATTCGCAAACAGGATCTCATCAGCAGCGTAGCTGATGCTCTACAATACATCTCTTTTTATCACCCACTCGATTTTATCCAAGCTCTTGATGCTGCATACCAACGAGAAGAAAGCCAAGCGGCTAAAGACGCGATCGCGCAAATCTTAATTAACTCAAGAATGTCGGCAGAAGGGCATCGACCTATCTGTCAAGATACCGGCATTGTGACCTGTTTTGTCAACATCGGTATGAATGTTCAATGGGAATCCGACCAAACGGTTCAAGAAATGGTGGATGAAGGCGTACGTCAAGCTTATACCAATCCAGACAATCCATTACGCGCCTCTATTCTGAAAGACCCTGCCGGCAAACGAATCAATACCAAAGATAACACCCCTGCCGTGGTCCATATCAATATGGTGCCAGGAGATAAAGTGGAAGTTCAGATAGCGGCTAAAGGTGGCGGCTCTGAAAATAAGACTAAGATGGTGATGTTGAACCCGTCAGATGACATTGCTGCGTGGGTAGAAAAAACCCTTCCAACTATGGGGGCGGGTTGGTGTCCACCGGGTATGTTAGGAATAGGCATTGGCGGCACGGCTGAAAAGGCTGCAGTCATGGCGAAAGAATCCTTAATGGAACATATCGATATCCAAGATTTGATTGATAAAGGCCCAGAAAATGCAGAAGAAGAGCTGCGTTTGGACATTTTCAACCGAGTGAATAAATTGGGTATTGGAGCACAGGGTTTAGGTGGCTTAACGACCGTTGTTGATGTCAAAATTAAGACAGCGCCAACTCACGCGGCATCAAAACCCGTGTGTATGATCCCGAACTGTGCCGCGACTCGTCACGTGCATTTCACGCTTGATGGCAGTGGCCCTGCGGAATTAACACCGCCTAAACTCGAAGATTGGCCGGATATTACCTGGGAAGCGGGGGAAAATACTCGTCGCGTCAATCTCGATACTGTCACGCAAGAAGAAGTTCAACAGTGGAAAACCGGTGAAACAGTGCTCCTGTCTGGGAAAATATTGACCGGTCGAGATGCGATGCATAAGCGCTTGCAAGGCATGATCGAACGAGGGGAAAGCCTACCTGAAGGTGTGGATCTGAAAGGGAAATTCATCTATTACGTTGGCCCAGTTGATGCAGTAGGCGATGAAGTCGTTGGCCCAGCCGGTCCAACAACCGCGACACGCATGGATAAATTCACGGACTTGATGCTCAATGATGTCGGCATCATGGGCATGATAGGTAAAGCTGAGCGCGGCCCTGCAACGGTTGAGTCTATCAAAAAACATAAAGCCGTTTATCTAATGGCTGTTGGTGGCGCGGCATACCTTGTTTCAAAAGCGATTAAGAAAGCACGAGTGGTTGCGTTTGAAGATCTCGGTATGGAAGCTATTTACGAATTTGATGTTGAAGACATGCCTGTCACTGTAGCTGTTGATTCGACAGGTGCGAATGCCCATCAAATTGGCCCTGACACTTGGAAAGTGAAAATAGCGGAAGCGGAATCTTCGAAGTAAAAACTTTCTTAGTTCTAAGACTTTGACAAAACGTTGACCTAATGAAGAAAATATAACGTTGGTGTGGTGTTGACCACACCATAACGCAGTATACTCTCTCGGTCATTTAAGGAGACGAGCGTGCCTCGATTTATTCAGATTTTACAGATTGCCATTGCGGTCGTAGTGGGTAGCTTTCTAGGCTACGACTTGATTTTACATGGCATTAGTATTTTTGACGTCAAATACGTCACTATCACTTGTGTCTTATTCGTCATGTTAGAATTAGCTTTGTTCGTCATCTACAAGCTCATAGAAGACGATTAGCCCAACTATTAAGTGCATTGTTTCTAAAGCCTCTGAATGTTATCGGGGGCTTTTTTGTTCATCTAAGATTAAGATTGACTCAATTAAAGTAGTCGAAAGTCATAAAAAGAGAGAATGAATGAAAAAGTTGACTCGAGAAGTGAACGATTTTATCTATCGGAGTATGGACTCCCATGTCCGTATTGCTGTTACTGGATTATCACGAGCAGGTAAAACGGCGTTCATTACTTCAATGGTAAATCAGTTATTGCACACGTCGACCCATGATAATTTGCCTCTGCTCAAGTCAACCCGTGACAAACGCATTATTGGCGCAAAGCGTGTCCCGCAAAGCAATATGATGATTCCAAGGTTTTCCTACGATGAAGCCATTGCCCAGTTAGACTCAACGCCACCTCAATGGCCAGAGCCGACTCGAGATGTCAGTGAAATTAGGTTGGCTATCAAGTACAAGCCAATGAAGCGCCATAAAAAACTTCTCAGTTCTACGGCGACTTTATACTTGGATATTATTGATTATCCAGGAGAGTGGCTACTTGATCTCCCTCTTCTCGATATGGACTTTCATCAATGGTCCACGTCCCAATTTGACGCTCTCAAGGGCAAAAGAAAAGAGTTGGCTCAAGATTGGCTTGATCGATTGGATGCGCTAGACGCAATGGCCGAAGTCGATGAAAAACAGCTAGAGTCGATTTCTAATGCTTACACTGAGTATTTGCACAAATGCAAAGAAGAAGGGCTGCACTGGGTACAACCGGGTCGATTTATCTTACCAGGCGATCTCGCAGGGGCACCGGTTTTGCAGTTTTTTCCATGTCGATTCAATTCCAGCACAAAAACGCCCAAAAACAGCCAGTTACAGATGCTGATTCAGCGCTATCAGCAGTACCAGCAAAATGTCGTTAAGGGTTTCTATAAGCAGAACTTTTCGACGTTTGATCGCCAGATTGTGTTGGTCGATTGCTTATCGCCTTTAAATACCAGTCATGAAGCGTTTAATGACATGAGCGGAGCCCTAGAGCAAATAATGCACAGCTTTCGATATGGGCGTAACGGTCTGTTAAAGCGACTATTTTCGCCTAAGATCGATAAGATTTTGTTTGCGGCAACCAAGGCTGATCACGTCACGCCGGAGCAGCACCCTAATTTAGTCTCCTTGTTACAGCAGCTTGTTCACCCGGCTTGGCAAAGTGCCGCGTTTGAAAATGTTGATATGAGTTGCATGGCTATGTCATCAATACAAGCAACCACGGCAGGCTTTATTGGGGCAGGCGATAAAATGATGCCCGCAATACAAGGAACAACCTTACAAGGTGAAGCATTAACGGTATTTCCGGGTGAATTACCGAATACACTTCCCGCCGCTGATTATTGGGATAAAGCCGGGTTTGAATTTACCTCATTCTCGCCAAAACCAAAGAGTGAATATGGCCCGTGTGAACATATTCGCATGGATAAGGCGTTAGAGTATGTCATTGGAGATAAGCTTAGATGACCGATTTAAAAAATAAACAGGTATTTAACGAAACCTTAGTGACGTCATTAGACACATCCAGTGCTGGTCAACCAAGCGGTGGTTACAAAAACGATGGTTACGAAAACGATAGTCACCAAAGCGATGGTTACGAAAAAAAAGAATTAAACGCGCATCTGGTGCTGAATAAACAACAAACCTTTGAGTCACCAGACACTTTCTCACCCATGGTTACATCGGTAGAAGAGGAAAGCCCAGAGCTCGAATTGGAGCAATTAATTAAGCCCAAAAAACGCACCAAAGGCCTGGCAGTATCCCTATTTATTGCTTTTAGTGGTTTATTGGGTTGGCAAGCGGTTGATGCGGTAGTAGCTGCGATTAGCGCATCGGATTGGCTCTCTTTAGGCTGGGCAGCACTGATCAGTGGTGTCTCGTTATTGGGTCTTAGTGCAATAGGAAAGGAGCTATGGAAGCTAAGAAAGCTCCGCCATCACTTCAGCACTCAAGAAGAGAGTCACGCTTTAATTCAAGAGGGGGGAATTGGTAAAGCACGTTCATTTTGTACCCGAGTAGCAAAAGAAAGTGGTTTGTCGGACCAGAACCCAAGTTTTGATAAGTGGAAAAATAGCCTAACCGCGTCCCACAGCGATGCGGAAGTCATCGAGCTTTACGAGTCCATCGTGGTGAAGCAATTTGATCAAAAAGCGGCGCAGGTCGTGACAAAACATGCCTGCGAATCGGCCGTACTCGTGGCGGTTAGCCCACTTGCTTTGGCTGATATGGCATTAGTCGCCTGGCGTAATTTGAAAATGATCGACTCACTGGCGGCACTGTATGGGGTAGAGCTGGGTTACTGGTCGAGACTTTCCTTGTTCAAAATGGTGTTAACAAATATGGCGGCAGCCGGAGCCAGTGAATTGGCGATTGATGCAAGCATGGATCTATTGTCGATGGATCTCGCGGGCAAGCTTTCTGCGAGAGCAGGGCAAGGGATTGGCGTGGGTATTCTGTCGGCAAGAGTCGGCTTAAAGGCTATCGCGTTATTACGACCAATGGCTTGGGAAAAAGAAAACGCATTGACGCTCTCTACCATACGCACACAGATCGTGTCGAAAGTCGCTGCAATTTCAATCAAATAGTGGCTGGTGTCAGCGTATTCAAGTTAGATTTCTTGACGCAATAAAAGCCATGAGCGACACTAGTGTCAACTTTTTCTGACACCGCTCAATTAGGATTTCTTAGTGCGTCTTGAAGTATTTTGTGAAGATCGATTAGGCCTTACCCGTGAACTGCTTGCTATCTTGGCCTCGAAGAATATAGATTTGCGTGGCATCGAAATCGATATCAGTGGCATCATTTACCTGAATTGCCCAGATATTGATTTTGATACGTTCAGCGAACTTATGACTGAAATTCGTCGAATATCTGGTGTTAAGGATGTGAGAAAAATTCAATTTATGCCTATGGAAAGGCACAATACTGAGCTGATCTCTCTTCTTAATAACCTTCCTGATCCCGTACTGGCCATCGACTTGAATGGTCAAATTGATCTCGCCAACCATGCCGCAGTCGACCTCTTTAAGCTTGCTGATACGGACATTATTGGGCAACAGGTCTCAGCACTTTTACCCTGCTTTGATTTCTCACTGTGGTTTGAAGGTAACATTACTCGCCAACGTGAAAACATCGTCATTGATGGGTTAGATTACGCCATGGAAATCATGCCGGTATACATCAGCAGTGAGTCGAATGAATCCAGTTTAGCCAGTGCGGTTATGATCATCCGTTCAGGAAGTAATAAGCCTCAATTTGATGACAGTTTACCGCTGAATAACAATCTCGGTTTTGAACATTTCGTTGGCGTATCTAACCGACATAAAGCGTTAATCAGCCAAGCTAAGAAACTTTCAATGCTCGATCAGCCCTTGTTGATTGAGGGTGAAACGGGCACTGGAAAAGAGATGCTGGCAAGAGCATGCCACAATCGATCTAACAGAGCGGCTTCTTCATTTCTTATCTTAAGTTGTGCCTCGATGCCAGATGATGTGGCTGAAACGGAATTGTTCGGTCACGCACCGGGTTCGTTCAATCACGAGCAAGGTCATAAAGGAATTTTTGAACAAGCCAATGGCGGAACAGTTTTCTTAGATGAAATCGGTGAAATGAGTGCGCATCTACAAATTAAGTTGCTACGATTCTTACAAGATGGAACGTTCCGACGGGTGGGTGAAGAGCATGAAGTCCATGTTGATGTTCGAGTTATTGCCTCAACCCGACATAAGCTGGCTGAACTCGCCGATTCAGGCGCATTTAGAGAAGATCTATTCTATCGACTCAATGTCCTGACACTGCGTATTCCAGCATTGCGAGAACGAACGAATGATATCGTTCCTTTGTTAGAGTTATTTGCGGCGAAATACGCGAATCAGCTGGGTATGGTGAGACCTAGTTTAGCCGATGACCTGGTGGATGGGTTATCGAACTACCAATGGCCGGGCAACATGCGACAGCTCGATAATATGGTACTTAGGGCGCTAACAGAATGGCAAGAAGGTCCGCTAGACTTGTCTTTGTTCCATTTACCACAATTAGAAACCGCCTCTTCAGGCATTCCCAACGTAAACTTAGACGGTTCGCTTGATGAGATCATGAAAGAATACGAGTCTCAGGTGCTTGAACGATTGTATCAGTCATTCCCATCGAGTCGTAAGCTCGCGAAGCGATTGAACGTGTCTCATACTTCCATCGCAAATAAGTTGCGTGACTACTCGATACGTAAAAATTAATGAATAGAGTTAACTCCCATAGAAGTGTTTATGAAGCCGATGATGATTTTATTCTTCGTACCGCTGAAATAGACGATGCTCAGCGAATTACGGATTACTTTAATCGCAACCGGACTCACCTAAAGGCTTGGGAACCTAAGCGAGAAGACGCATTTTTCACGTATGAAGGTTGGTTAAAAAAACTGATCAAACTACACGAACTGCACTCTCTGGGGTTAGGGTTTTATTTGATTATCCTCTCTTCCGATTCGCAAACCGTCCTTGGGACCGTCTCGTTTAGTAATTTATCCCGTTTTCCTTGCTACACCTGTACGGTCGGCTATTCGTTAGATGGACAGTTACAGGGTAAAGGGATCATGACTCGCGCTCTCAATCGAGCGGTAAACTACATGTTTACGTATCAGTCAATGCACCGAATTAATGCCGCTTACATGCCCAATAATGAGCGCAGCGCTGCGGTGTTAAAAAATAATGGGTTTGAAAAAGAAGGGTTTGCCAAAAAATACTTGCTCATCAATGGCAAGTGGGAAGACCATATTTTAACCAGTTGTATTAATGAAGATTGGAAGGCGGTGAAGTAAGTGAATGAACGCTTAGGAAAGCAACTCTCTCTAATTATTGAGCTTGACCAACTCAAATCTGTTTTGCGTCGTACGCGAGTCAAGAGTGCAAATGGTCGGTTAGAAAACAGTGCTGAACACAGTTGGCATGTTGCGCTGATGGCGATATTGATGGAAGAGCATGCCAATGAGAGCGTAGATGTATCGAGAGTCGTTAAGATGTTATTACTGCATGATATCGTTGAAATCGACGCCGGAGATACGTTTGTTTATGATGTCGCTGCTTCGTTAGAGCAAGAAGAAAAAGAACTGGCCGCAGCAGAGCGTCTGTTTTCAATGCTTCCAAGTGATCAAGGTCATGAACTGAAAACCTTGTGGCTAGAATTCGAATCGGCCTCCACAGCAGACGCCAAGTTTGCCAAAGCGCTTGATCGCTTGATTCCAATGTTATTAAACTTTCATAATGAAGGGCAGAGTTGGAAAGAGCACTGTGTCACCAAAGAGCAAGTCCTTGGCGTTAACAGTAAAATAGCGCTCGGCTCGCAAACATTGTGGGATGAAGCGAAAAGAATGATTGAGCAAGCCGTCGACAATGGCTGGCTAAAAAATAACGAGGAAATTTAATGTCGTATTTGCCTTTGGAACAGTACCAAAGAAAATGGATTTTCACACACCAGTCCATGCCCGTTCCAGAAGAGGATCTCGCTAAGATTAAACCTATGGATGCCGTGAGAGCATCGCAACTGTGGAAAGAAAATATCAGCCCACAGAGCCCTGATGCCGATCGTCTAAGCAATCAAGACTGGCCCAGTAAAGATTCTAACTGGTCGGCGGAAGTGAATTGGATAGACAGTTGGGAAGATGACGATCAAGGCTTTCCTGAAGAATTAGCCGAGATGTTGAACTGGCAAGATGATGTGACCGTTTACTTTTGCTATGAGAAATACAATGTATTGGAAACCAAGTGGGCTACGTTTAAACAGCATTGGAAGAACTTTTTATTCTATGATGATGGCCCAATCTTGATTGCCCGCCGCAGAAAAGAAGCACTGTGGTTTAACTCTAAAGGAACGGTTAAGTTCGGCGTTCGGAGCTGAGTTTCTTTTATCAAAGCCTTATAAAATTTATCCAAGTAGTATGAAAGCAGTGACGTTCGCTGCTTTTTTTGTGCTTGACTCAACATTCAGTGCCTATACTTAGCAGACAGTTATCAACAAATAGGCTAAGAATGAATGTCGAGAAAAAGATACTTGATTTAGTTGTTGGTATAACAGAACAAACCAACTCCATCTCGCTGGCACACTGCGTCGTCGCGACATTGTCGGAAATGGTCCCCATTCAAAGCGTTTATCTATTTCATTATAACGGCGAAATCGCCCAACTCACCGCAGCCCTTACTCGAGTAGAAAATCCAGCGGAACAGGCCAGCTATGAATGGTTGAGCAAGCGCGATGAAAAAGTGCCTGAAGATTTTGATCATACGCTGAGTTTGAGCGTAGTCGAGCGTGACGACAATGGGTTTTATCGTTGCACATTCCCAATACGTATCGATGAAAATTCATCCGCCCGCTTTATCGTTTTGATGGACCGCCCTCCTAATGAATATCAGTTGCTTATGGATGGCTTCAGTCAAATTTATAAGAACTATCTAGTGGTTCTACGTGAAAGTGAACATGATCCGTTAACGGGGTTATGGAATCGTAAAATGATGGA
This sequence comes from Vibrio sp. YMD68, assembly GCF_029958905.1. Taxonomy (NCBI): domain Bacteria; kingdom Pseudomonadati; phylum Pseudomonadota; class Gammaproteobacteria; order Vibrionales; family Vibrionaceae; genus Vibrio; species Vibrio sp. YMD68. The sequence goes on from NZ_CP124614.1 coordinate 1,425,480, forward strand.
GCAGAAATTAAATCAAAGCTTTGAATCAACGGTGAACAATCAGTTGGATGACGGATACGCTTCAATCGTCTCCATTATCGATATCGACAATTTTAAAGATATTAATGATACCTATGGTCATTTGATTGGTGACGAGGTGCTGCTCATGTTTGCTCAACAAATGCAGGAGTCTTTTAGCCATGAAGAGAATTTGTTTCGTTTTGGGGGCGAAGAGTTTGTGGTGTTGTTCCCGCGTTCGACATTGAAACAAGCCGAAGGAAAAATGGAAAAATTTAGACAGCATATTGAAAGCTATGAGTTTCCTAAAGTACCTCAAGTCACATTCAGCGGTGGTATATGTACGATCAAAACAACCGACTTTCTAACCGATATTTTAGATAACGCCGACAAAGCACTCTACTACGCGAAAGATAACGGTAGGAATCAAGTATTCAGCTATCAGTGGTTAAAAGACGAAGGTATATTGATAGAAGATGATAAGGGCGATAGTGATGTGGAATTATTTTAATTTGCAAGCATCTTCAAGAGGTTATCTGTGATTATTATTCCATAATTGTGGCCTAAATAAGACTCTGAAACATCATGTGGTATTCTAACATTATATTGACATGTTATTAATTTTGAGTGTTCACATGCCAGAATGCACGGTGGAAAACCTACTGTCACAGTTTAAAAAAGACTTTTATACAAAGTTGGGTTTTATTCATGCTGAAGCTCAACAAGTGCCCGATCCAACGCTTTCAACGCTCACTGAAGAAGAATTAAAAGTTCTTGAATCGGTTTGGGTCGAATTGTCTGTTTGGCAACATAATCAGAGTCAGTAACCTTTCTTTTTTCCCGTTTACCTTTCTCGTCGTTTCTGTGATGTTGTGAATAAAACCTTCGTGTTATTTTTGGTTCTTACTCCCTTTATTGTTATGAATCACCTTGGAGTAGTCTCTCATTTTCAATGAAACATTGAAAAATTTCGCGATAATCCCCATAGTTATAGCAAAGAGGCACCTTACAAGTTGTTGTCATTAGTACTAAAGCAAACAGTTGAGTGAGTAAAAATATGGCGGAAGTTCGTGCCAGAGTTGACCTGAAAGTTGGCTCCCAAAGCAATATTGATGCAGAGATTCTTTCTTTTCATGGCTTGCAGACAGAAAAAGAGCACATTGCGATCGTTTTTAAGCAAGCGGATAAAAAGACAGACACCCCATTAGTTCGGATGCATTCAGAGTGTTTGACAGGAGATGTCTTCCACTCTTCACGCTGCGATTGTGGTGAACAGCTCGAAGAGACCATCAATAAGATGGGCGAGCAGGGCGGTATCATTCTTTATTTACGTCAAGAAGGCCGTGGAATTGGTCTGTACAATAAAATTGATGCGTATCGTTTACAAAGTGATGGAATGAACACCTACGAAGCAAATAATCACTTAGGATTTGGTGATGATCTTCGAGATTTTACTGAAGCGGCTCAAATGCTTACGGCATTGAATATTTCAAAGATTCGATTAGTCACTAATAATCCGAAAAAGATCAAAGAGCTAAAAGAAAACGGAATTGACATTGAGGAAATAGTCAATACTTCTGCTCATATTAAAGTCGGGAACGAGAGTTATCTGCAAGCTAAGGTTTCCCACGGAAAACATAATCTAAAGCTCTAATTGCCTCGCGTTATCGAATCTTTTCAAACCGCCTCAAACCATGAGGCGGTTTTGCTTTGTCACCCCCATACAGTTTCTCAATTATCTGCCATACTTTACTTCAGAATGAAAAATTGGATTTCAAAAGAGAGCATGTGGGTATGATAATTAAAGTTCTAACCGTGTTTTTGGGCGTGCTTTTATCGCTGCCATCTCTCGCCCTTGAGCGTTTTGAACAGTTAACATGGCTAGAGCCACAATCATCGACTTATCAATTGATTCAATACCCTGAATTGTTGAGTGACATTTATCAAGAAAACGATGACCAATTGATTTGGTTTGATGTAGAGCAAAGTCAAAAATTCGAACTCCAACTGGAAATGATCGATAAGGCAGGGTTTAGCCCACTGTTCTCTAGTCGATTGCAACAACTACAGCAGCTTCGGAATCAGAATCGTTGGTTTGAGTATGATCTGCTGGCGACCGACACGTTGCTCCTTTACATCAGCTACGCTGAGCAAGCTCCTCTGATGGGGCAGTCTTGGTTTTTTAATCAGCCTCTAACAGATTCACTACCTGCGCCAAGCAAAGAGGCGACAAACTCACTATTGGTTTCTATTGAGCTCAACCAGCTTAGTGAATTTATTGATGACTATACGCCGTCCAATGAAGATTATCGTCAGATCAGCGGTTCTTACCAGCACTTAAAACAGTTTGAACAAACAGAGCTGCCGAAATACCACCAAAACAGACTCAAAAAAGCAGGCGACAAGCTATCACATCGTGATGAACTCATTTTACGTCTTAATGTCGTCAATATTGATACTAAACCGATCAGAAAGGATGTCAGTTGGTACGACGCATCACTGATTGAGCCTATCAAAGAGTTTCAGCGTATCCATGGGTTAAAACAGGATGGGATGATTGGCCATCAAACAATGAAGTGGCTGAATATGGATCCTTCACTTCGATTATCAATGCTTGCATTAAATGCTGAGCGATCTAGGCTTTGGCCTGTGCAACGAGATACGGTGATTTTGGTCAATGTGCCCAGCTTTGATATGAGCTATTGGTATCTGGGTGAAGAGGTGTTTCAGTCAAAAGTTGTGGTCGGAAAAACCACTCGTAAAACACCGGTTATGCATACCAAACTGGATTCACTGATCCTAAATCCAACATGGAATGTACCGTGGAAAATTATGGTTGAAGATATATTGCCTCAGGTAAAACGTGATAAGGAGTACCTCACTCACCATAATATAGAGATCATTGAACGATGGAATGCATCATCAACGGTTAATCCTTCTGAGATAAATTGGTCAGAGGTAACCCCAGAGACATTCCCGTATAAAATGCGTCAGCAATCGGGAAAAAGAAATGCATTAGGGTTGTACAAATTTAACACCCCGAATCGGCGAGCCATATTTTTGCACGACACACCGAGTAAACACCTGTTTTCCAAGGATGTCAGGGCCTTCAGTTCAGGTTGTGTAAGAGTGGAACATGCGGACAAATTTGCGGCTACCTTACTGGCAACCCAAGGCATGGATAGGACTGAAGCGGGGAAAAATGATCAGTCAACGACGCATGCCATCCCCCTAAAAAAACGAATTCCGGTTCATATTATCTATCAAACAGTTTGGGTTGAGTCAGGCCAGGTTCAGTATCGGGATGATATTTATCAATACGACACGTTGAGCCAAAATCAACCACCACTGAGTGAAGGGTAATTTTTACCATTTTTTTGCAATTTAGTGCCAGCATACAAAATATGTATATTGGTCAGAGAGTAAACGAAAATAGAGAGCTGTTTAAGCGCTTCTAGCATGATTTATGCATTTGAACTTCATATTCTAGTTAGGTAATGTCCACGTTCGAATCATTGGGCAGTGTATGTGAAGGTTAATATTTTGAGTTTGTCTCGTCGTCGTTTTATTCAATTGGCAGGGAGCAGTATCGTTGTTGCGAGTGGCATTCCTTCTTTAGCTCTGGCTTCTTATCCCGATCAGCCAAGACACCTTGTGATGAATAACTTACATACTGGAGAAAGTCTGGAATCGAGTTATTTTAATGGGATTGACTACGTGGAAGGCGAGCTGGACCGCTTGAGTCATTTGTGTCGAGATTTTAGACGTAACGAAGTTCATCCAATGGATCGACGTTTGTTCGATCAAATTTCACAGATTCAATCTCTGCTTGGTTCTCAATCGGAAGTTCAGATCATTTCAGGTTATCGTTCCCCTGCAACAAATAGTGCTTTGCGTGCTAATTCTAATGGCGTTGCAAAAAAGAGCTTCCATATGCTAGGTCAAGCCATGGATTTTAGGCTCCATGGTGTCAATTTGAAAGATGTCCGTGAAGCGGCAATGAGTCTCAAAGCTGGTGGTGTTGGGTATTATCCTAGGAGCAATTTTATTCACATCGATACCGGACCGGTCAGAAGTTGGGTTTAGCGTGTTCTCATGGCTCTGTGGATTTGAGCCCTTCAAGCATTGAAAATCTCGAGTGGTAGTGTCATAGTTCGAGCAATTTCGATAGTTCCAAGGTAGATATATGTCTCTTCAGTACCAAGTTGTTCCGGTGACTTCTTTTGCACAAAATTGTTCTATTGTCTGGTGTGACGATACGATGGAAGCCGTCGTGATCGATCCCGGCGGCGATGTAAAACAACTCGTTATGATGATCAAAGAACTCGGTGTGAATGTCGTTCGCCTGGTTCTTACTCACGGCCATTTAGATCACGTTGGTGGGACCGAGCCATTGGCAAAAGAATTGGGTGGCATAGAAGTGATTGGCCCACATAAAGGTGATCGCTTTTGGCTTGATGGTTTGGTCGGGCAGAGTCAGATGTTTGGTTTTGAAAAAACAGAACCTTTTACACCCAATCAGTGGTTGGATGAAGGTGACGCGGTCACTGTGGGTCATCAAACATTAAGCGTGTTGCACACGCCAGGTCATACTCCTGGCCATGTGGTTTTATTTAGTGAGACGGCCAAGTTGGCGTTTGTGGGGGATGTTCTTTTTGCGGGTGGAATCGGCCGCACTGATTTTCCTCAAGGTGATCATGCCACGCTGATTGCTTCGATTAAGCAAAAATTATGGCCTCTAGGTAATGACGTTACCTTCATCCCAGGTCATGGCCCCTCATCGACATTTGGCAAAGAGCGAGTCTCTAATCCATTTGTTGCCGATGAAATGCCACTGTACTGATTCTATCGTTAAATCAGTCCAGTATGTTAGGCTCGGCGGCCGCTAAGTACCGCCGAGTTAATCCCACAAAACTCCCTTCATCTCTATCCAAGTCATTAGTCGAGATAAAAATATCAAACCCAAGTGCAGCTCTTTGATGAGCCATTCGGTTACCCAGCATCGCCTTTAATCCATCATACTGTTTTCCTGATTGGGTGGTATGGGGTGACGAGTCTAAAACAAGATCCTCAAAGGGCTTGTTTCCGAGCGAGGAATCGCGCTTATCTTGCATATTACGAAGCCCGGTATACAGCAGTGCTCGTTGGCTCAAGAGTATCTCGCTCGCGATTCTAGGGCATATACTGTCGAGGTAAGGGGAGTAGTGCCTCAATTTTATCCCTATCCAGGGGAGCGGTATTTGAAGGCCACTTTTTTCGATATGACACAGCTCTATTTTTTCTATGTTGCTCCACCTAACCACCCAGCCTCCTTTATGCAAATGTTGCTGAAAGTGAGTGGCTGTGAGCGTGTAGGAGACTTTAGAACGTTGAATAAGTGCATAGCTTGTAACCGCAATGATTAAGGTGGTGATAGCCATGGTCGTCGCGATTTTCACACTCAAAAACGAGTAAATTAAGATCAAATATACCATCGTCACGACGATGAATACGGGCCTAAAAGCAGCCAATGTGTTATCGAGGTTATGATTGGAAAGGTGCTGGCTCTGTATTTTCATCGCTGGTTATTGACCTATGTATAAATAATCAGTGGTTCTTTTGAGTGGGCAATGTGTCTGTTTAAATTATAGCCATAGTTGGGTTTTGAGCGCATTTTTCAACGACAATATCGCTAATTCCCTACAAATAGGTGCGTTTTTTTGGTATAAATCGCGCTTCAAATTTTCACCACTGTATCGTTGCAGTGAAATGGAGAAATACTCGATGAGACTTGCTCATAAGCGTAAAGTGCAGATGAAACTGCAAAAGCGCATTAGAACGACAGTTGCCACTGTTAAAGCAGCCCCAAAAGCGAAGCCTGTTGCTGAAGAAGCAGTAAAAGCACCAGTGAAAGCGGTTGTCGCGAAAACAGTGGATGTTGCATTAACACCTAAACAGCAACAAGTATTAGACATCGTTGTTAGCAATGCCGAAGGTATTAACCCGAAAGGTATCGGCCTTGCCGCTGGTCAAGAAGAAGCAAAAGCGGCTTCTTGGGCGACAGGCGCACTAAAAAAACTACTGGAAGAAAACCTTGTAGAAAAAGAACAGTTAGCGGGTAACAAAGTTATCTATAAATCTGTTTAATAGGTTTATCTCTTAAGTTTAAGCCTCGCTTTTGCGAGGCTTTTTTCTATCTGTTTCTCTGTTTATGTGTTTCTCTGTTTCTCATCATCTTAATGAGCTTGTCATTTTCTCACTATCTTTGGCTGAATCTTGCTCTTTACACCTCGATTCCCCACAGATTCGCTTTAGTGCATATACATATGTCACAACTTGTGAACAAATGTATAACTATTCGATTCGGTATCTACCTACGTAATCTCTCTTATTTTTTGTGTGGGCAAATTATTAAATTGTTGAATTTTAATGATTTTAAATTTTATCTTACGTAGTTATACGTACCACCAAAGTTTAATGCCCAATTTTCTCTCAATTCTTATTGCGTGTTCTCGCTGATTCTATTTTTTCCTGTTTGGTTAATGCTAAATAACGACATAAGCCTAGATGGCTACCACTAAACAAAGGACGTAGATATGAGTCTTATTACTTGCTCTCTAAAGAGAGTACTGAAAAACAGTACAGTGATTGCCACTGCCTGTTTAGCGATGATGGCGACTTCAGCCACTGCAGCAGAAAAAGTTTACCGCCTCAAACTTGCAGAGACGTGGGGTGCAAACTTCCCAATTTTCGGTGATGCAACGAAAAACATGGCAAAAATGGCAGAAGAGATGTCAAACGGTCGCTTACAGATCCGTATAGATTCTGCGAATAAACACAAAGCGCCTTTGGGCGTGTTTGATATGGTGAAATCGGGTCAATATGACATGGGGCATTCCGCGTCATACTACTGGAAAGGCAAAGTACCGAATACTTTGTATTTCACGTCAATGCCATTCGGTATGCTTCCTACTGAGCAGTACGCTTGGTTCTACCACGGTGGCGGTATGGAGCTGATGGAAAAGGTGTACTCTCCACATAATTTGATGTCGTTCCCTGGAGGTAATACCGATACTCAAATGGGTGGTTGGTTCCAAAAAGAAATCAACTCGGTTGAAGATCTTCAAGGTCTGAAAATGCGTATCCCTGGTTTCGCCGGTGAAATATTGGCAGAGCTAGGTGCAAAACCAACGAACATTGCACCGGGTGAACTGTACACGTCTCTTGAGCGTCGTACGATTGATGCTCTTGAGTGGGTTGGACCTTCACTAGACCTTCGTATGGGCTTCCACAAAATTGCACCTTACTACTACACAGGTTGGCATGAGCCAGGAACGGAACTTCAATTCCTAGTGAACAAACGTACATGGGAAAAGTTACCAGCAGATCTTCAAGCTATCTTAACAGTGGCAATGAAAACAGCTGCCTACGACATGTACACCCAATCTAAGCATGAAAGTGGCAAAAACTGGGCATCAATTAAATCAGAGTACCCGAACGTACAGGTAAAAGATTTCCCAGAAGAAGTTATCTCAGCTTTGGAAGAGGCGAACACTCGTCTACTAAAAGAGCATGCGGATAAAGATGCACTTGCAAAAGAAATCCAAGAGTCACAAGCGGCGTATATTGATCAGGTTCGTCCATGGTCAGATATTTCACACCGAGCTTACTTGAACAGCCAAGCTGCAAAATAAAACCCAAATAGATGCGATGGAAACACCATCGCATCGAAGAAGCCCAAGAAACACTTATTATTAAGCGCCACTCATAGGTAACCTTGTTACGGATGAAGTGGCGCACTTTTCAAAATTCCATGGAGTTCGGAATGAGAAGCCTAATTTATATCGAACGAATATTTAATCGAATTGGAGATATGCTTGGATGGTTATCGAGCATGTTATTCATTTTACTCGTCATCAATGTCGTCTATGACGTAGTCATGCGATATGTCTTCAATGATGTGTCGATTGCGTTTCAAGAAATGGAATGGCATTTATTTTCTGCTGTTTTCCTACTTGGCGTACCTTATGCGATTAAAGCAGGGGGGCACGTTCGCGTTGACATCTTCTATGAACGTTTATCCCACAAAGCTCAGGCCATCATTGATTTAGCCGGTTGCTTTCTGTTTCTCTTTCCTTTTTGTCTTTTGGTTACCTGGTATGGCGTGGACTTCGCTAAAGAGAGTTATGTACTCGGAGAAACCTCTGGGGATCCAGGTGGTTTAGCCTACCGATGGATCATTAAAGGTCTTATTCCATTGTCATTTTTCTTTATGGCAGTGAGCGGAGTGGGTCTTGTTTTGCACTCGCTTAATAAGATATTCAACCCTCATTTAATCCACTCTACTAAATAAAGGATATTGTTATGATCGGAATAGTAATGTTCTTTGTTGCATTGTTTGCACTGTTACTTGGTTTCCCTGTTGCCTTCACATTTGGTGGTATTGCACTGATCTTTGGCGTTTGGGCGGAAGGCATTGAAATGTTTGCTTTCATGCCTTACCGAATCCAATCGATCATGGAGAACACCGTTTTAATGGCCGTTCCCTTGTTTGTTTTCATGGGATTAGTGCTACAAAAAACACGTTTGGCTGAGCAGCTGCTCGAATCGATGGGCAGACTCTTTGGGGGCATTAAAGGCGGTATTGCAATATCTACCGTTCTAGTCGGTGCATTATTGGCTGCGTCTACCGGTGTGGTTGGAGCGTCGGTTGTGGCGATGGGGCTTATCTCACTCCCTGTCATGCTTAAATACAATTACGACAAAGGTCTCGCGTGTGGAACCATCTGTGCCTCGGGTACGCTTGGTCAGATCATTCCGCCTTCGATAGTCTTGATTTTACTTGGTGATGTGCTGGGTGTCCCTGTCGGTGATTTATTCAGTGCAGCGATTGGCCCCGGTTTTGTTCTTGTTGGCGCTTACATTGTTTACATTCTCATTTACGCCAAACTCAACCCTGAATCTGCACAATCGATGGAGCGAGATGAGTCGATTAGTCGTAAAGATGAAGTGATCACGGCGCTAAAAGCGGTCATCCCGCCACTGACTTTAATCATCGTTGTACTAGGATCTATTTTTGCCGGTATTGCTACACCAACTGAATCTGCTGCTTTAGGTGGTGCTGGTGCAATAGTGTTAGCACTTCTGTACAGACAATTTAGCTTTTCAATGGTTTATGAGGCAGCGAAAGAGACTGTTAAAGTGACGGCAATGGTCTTTGCTATTTTGCTAGGCGCAACGGCGTTCTCTATGGCCTTCACTTACACTGGTGGAGATTACTTAGTCGAAGAGTGGATGCTTCAGTTGCCTGGCGAAAAATGGGGCTTCTTAATCATCACAATGGTTGTGATTTTAATCCTCGGTTTCTTTATCGACTTTGTGGAAATCTGTTTCATTATTGTTCCTATTATCGCACCAGTCGCTGAGATAATGGGCATTAATATGACGTGGTTTGCAATCCTAGTCGCGATGAACTTACAAACCTCCTTCTTAACGCCGCCATTTGGTTTCAGTTTATTCTATTTGAAAGGGGTTGCGCCTAAAGGAGTGACTACCATGGATATTTATCGAGGAGTGATGCCATTTATTGCAATCCAAATTGTCGTACTGATGTCATTGTTACTATTCCCTGGTTTCTATGGCATGTCTTAATAGCAGGTTAATTTGTGACAGTTGAGGGTTCGCTGGCGGATTCATCCGTGAGTTTAATGATTAGATGAAATAGTGTGATCGCTTAAATTCAACCTGGCGTGACAAACTGTTACAGTAGAACGGCTTATCAAGTTTTGATAAGCCGTTTTTCTATGAGGAAAAGGAATGCCTCTAAAAGCTAAATTAATATTATTAACGCTTATCCCGCTGCTTCTGGTTACCGTGAGCATTAGCTGGATTTCTATTTATCAAGCCCAAAAACTCGGCGAAAAAGAAGTCGAAATTTTTTATGACCGTCTGATTGCGGCGAAAGAGAGTGCTCTAAAGGACAGTTTGGATCTTGCCTTCGACGCAATTTCTTATGTCTACAATAACCCTGACCTCTACGAAGCCGAAGCAAAAGCAGAGGTTAAAGCGATACTCACTCGACTTCGATACGGTACCGACGGGTACTTTTTTGCGTATGATGAAAATGGCATTAACCTTGTTCACCCTATCCAGCCAGATCTGATCGGTAAAGACTTACTGAATATTCAAGACAGTGATGGAGACTACCTTATTGAAGCCCTCATTTCTCAGGCGAGGAGAGGGGGAGGATTCCACCAATATTTGTGGCAAAAGCCTTCGACAGGGGAAATAGTACCAAAGCTGAGCTACGCAAAATGGCTAGAGAAATGGGACTGGATGATTGGTACTGGCCTTTATATTGAGGACATCAGTCAAGAAGTCGCGACGATGCAATCCGCCGTCCGGAACAATATAGAAACGACGTTTTTCACGGTTATGGTGATTCTAGCGGTGACGGTTGCGGTGATCATCGTGCTGACACTTGCGATTAATTTGCATGAGCACCGGTTAGCGGATAAAAACCTAAAAGAACTCGTTTATCAGACGGTGATGTTTCAAGAGGATGAGAAGAAACACCTAGCTAGAGAACTACACGATGGTATTAATCAGCTATTAGTATCGAGTAAATGTCACCTGGAATTACTGGGGCATAAACTTCAAGATCAGTCACTTAAAACGCATGTTGAGAAATCTCAGCAATCGTTGATGTCGGCAATTAATGAAGTGCGTCATATTTCTCATCAATTACGACCAAGCGCCCTTGATGATATTGGTCTAGAGGCGGCTCTGTCCGCGCTGTTACAAGACTTTCGATCTCATTCGGGTGTGGAGATTGAAACCGTGTTTGATATGCAGAAAGGGAAGCTGAAATCAGAGGCGGCAACAACACTGTATCGAGTCACTCAAGAATCGTTAAACAATATTGAGAAACATGCCAACGCAACTAAGGTAACGGTTGTACTCCAACAAATGGGCAGTATGCTCCAACTCATGATTCGAGATGACGGCGTAGGATTTCTGGTTAATGGTATCCTAAAGACACGTGGCATTGGTTTAAGGAATATGCGGGAACGAGTCGAGTTTATGGGCGGAGATTTTGAAATGATGAGCGAACCCGGTTTTGGGACGGAAATAATCGTATTGCTGGATTTAGATGGATTAATTTATGAATGAAATTATTAGAGTCGTCATCGTTGATGATCACCAGGTCGTATTAGATGGATTCATCGCTCGATTGGAATTAGAAAAAGACATCGAGGTGATAGGCACAGCGAGTAACGGAATTGAAGCCATTGATAAGGTCAGAGATCTAAAACCCGATGTCGTTCTAATGGATGTGAGCATGCCTTTAATGAATGGCATTGACTCAACACGTCTGATTAGAGAAGAGTCCCCTGACGCCAAGATCTTGATGCTGACGATGCACGATCAGCGTGAATACATTATGAAGGTGATGCAAGCCGGAGCGGTGGGTTATATGCTAAAAGAGATCACGGCAGAAAAGATGGTGCAAGCAATCAAGACGGTTAATCAGGGGTCGACTTACTTCTGTGAAACCGCTACTCAAACTCTATTTTCTGAAAATGTGATTCCATCAAGCAGCACCGTCAGCCCATTGAGTCGCCGAGAAGAGGCGGTGTTAAAACTCGTTGCTCAAGGAAACAGTAGCAAAAAAGTCGCGCTCTTGCTCGATATCAGCTGCCGTACGGTGGAGACTCACAGGCAAAATATTAAGCATAAGTTGGGACTCAATTCGACCGTAGAGCTTGCTAAATACGCGATTGAAAATGGCATCATCGAGTAGCCAGAGTCATGCGTACGATCAGTATTTTTGGAGCTACTCTAAAGGACATTCATTTCATTCGTTATTAACCCGCCAATCACAGGGGCGTTAACGCCTCTTACTTTGCGCATTCATTTTTTTTATTTATTCCTATCTTCCTAACAGGCTAAAGCTTCAGATAGCCTGCTGTGAGTGCTTCACATATCGATACTGATTTTATATACAGTATTTTGTTGTAAAATCTCAATCAGCTTCTATACTGTTTATAGGTACAGCGTTAATTGAGGTGAGATATGTTGTGGGAAACCTTAGAGCGAGTGAATCGCTTACGACAAGAAGCTTTAAGCAACCAAGAGTTCATCGATTCAGCAAAAGAGCATGAACATGCTTTACGAGAGCAAGAGTGCACCGATATAAAAAAGCGCTCTAAGAAGCAAGCGCGCAGTAAATCATTATCACAGGTCTATCAGCAAACTGAGTTTAGTTTTAACCCGTCGGGGATTGAGCATTAGTTGCTTTCTATTTAGTTGCTTTCTATTTAGTGCGTAATCTATTTAACGCGCAATCTATGTAAAGCACAATCCGCCAGACACTATTTAGTCGGAGTCTAATAGGTTAGGGCGTGATCTCTATGGTATCCTTTGTGCCCCGTTTACTGGATAGCAACAACGAGGTTGCTATCGCATTGGCCAAAGAGTATCAACATGAGAGCATTTGTTGTTCGAGCGCGAGCCGCTTCAACTGATAAAAACACATTCCTAGCCTCTGTAGGAGAAGAAGCACATACCGAAATTTTGGCTCATGTGTTGATGAATGCTATTTTTACCGCGCAGTCGCATAGGGATGATGTAGAAGTGTTCTTAGTACTAGAAAGTACCAAAGACTATTCGCGCACCGTGCGTTTTCAATCGAGCCTTATTCGCAATATCGGTGGTTTTCATGAACAAGCGTTGATCAATAAAATTGCCCAAGCCCTCGAAATGTCAGTCGGTATGGGTAAGGAACAGTTACGTGAAGTAGAATCAGGCGTTACTGTAGAAACCATCAGTTTTGAGCGTTTAGTACAAAGACTGGCAGAGGCCTATCAGCTCTATTTATTGGATAAAAAAGGCGATTCTGTTCGAGATATCGAGTTAGCCCATGATTCGTGTTTTTTACTGACTGATCATATCCCTATGCCGAAGAAAACAATCAATAGTTTAAAACGTCTTGATACAATGAAAATTAGCTTAGGGCCGAAAATGCTGTTTGCTTCCCAGTGCATTGTCTTGATCCAAAATGAATTGGATATCCAACTCTACTAAACATCTATACCGTTAAAGAGTCATTAATGTATTTATAGGCACTGCCACTTGAATAGGGGCGGTGCTTTTTTGTGATGATCCTAGCCAAATGAGCAGATACCTACTATTTGCTCCAACGAGTACCGCAGTCTCTACTATATTTATTCTATCTAATAATGAGAATTTTCGTTGGCGTAGGTTTTAAATTAATGAAGATAAAAATGGGCCTCGGCTTTTTGTTTATTCTACTGACTGCTTTTGTATTTTTTATCCAAGCCAGCAGTTCTCCTGTGGTGCCCAATTCTAGTCCGATTAAAATTGCCGTTTCCCAAACGCCGTTATCATCTCCTTTCATTATTGCTCAGCATTTAAAGCTATTTGATCAAAAACACATCAATGTGGAGTTTGTTTCTTGTTCAGGTGGTGTCGCTTGCGCAAACGCTTTATTTAATAATGAAGTCGATTTTGCCACTGCTTCCGAATCCGTTGTAATGTTTGAGAGTTTTAAACACGATGATCTTTCTGTGCTGACGAGCTTTGCTGAGTCGAGTAATGATTTGAAGTTGTTGGCATTAGGCAAAGGTAAAATAACGTCTATTGATGAATTAGAAGGGAAGAAAGTGGGCGTTGTAAAAGCGAGCGCCAGTGAATTCTATTTTGATTCATTGCTTATTGCTCACAACCTAATACGCGCTCAGGTTCAACGTGTTTACTTAGCGCCGAATGAACTTAACAATGCACTGATAACAGGGGGTGTAGACGCTATATCTGTTTGGGAACCTTATGGATATGCCGTTATGTTAGAGTCGCCCGATATTATTAACTTGGGTTTAGAAGGCGTGTACAACTTAACATTTAACCTTTTGACTCGGTCCTCGCCAGAAGAACAGCATATGACCAATTCTGTCATTATTTTGGAACAGCTGAACAAAGCCATACAGTGGATGAACGCCCAGCCAGAGCAAGCAAAAAGTATTGTGGCGAAAGCATTGAATATCCCTAGAACACAACTCGATTGGTCTTGGCAAGATTACACATTTCGACTTTCTATTGGCAATGCACTGTTATCAAACTTGCAGCTTCAAGCTCGGTGGGCGATAGAAACCGAGTTAGTAGAAGGGGCGTTACCAAACTATCGACGTGTACTTTCACCTGAGGCTTTGGAGCATGTCATGAATAGAACAGTGAGTTATGAATGATGAATTCTATTCTCCACAAGTTGAGTTTTTTGGCGGTTAGCGCATTCTTACTGGTGGTGCTGGTGACCGCATCATTACTGAATATTAGAGATAAACACCAATTGGGCGATAGCCAACTGAAAACGATTCTTGAAATACAGTTACGTGTTGATATGTTGAGAAGTCAACTGTGGGTTTTTCTGCAACATGGTGATCAAGAAAGTTTAGAGGAAGTGTATATAGCCCAGCAAAACCTGGCTAAAAACTTAAGTCAGAAAATGGATTTCCCGGCATCGATTAATAACTTGAAACGCATGAACCATAGCTTGGCGGTTTTGTTACGCCAAGAGATAAACTTATATTCATTTTCAACGTCATTGAGCAACACGACAAACTCAAGCCCAAGTCCTAATGAGGAAGCTATTCTCCTTTTACACTCTCGATATAATATGATTGTTCAAACGATGGAAGAAGAACTGTTTCATCTTCAAACGAATGTGCTTCGTACACACAGTGCCCACAATGAAAAATCGATAGTAAAAACCGCGCTAATATTGTTGTTCTTCTCAATAATGGTTGCAGTATTAGCGCTGCTCATTTTAAAGCAGTTTAGGATCGGGTCGAATGTGATTAAATCGGGAATATATAAGCTATCAGCCGGCGATTTTTCAAGCCGTATAGCCCAACCCAAATTAGATGAAGAGTTTGCAATCATTGTAGACTTTTTTAATGAGATGAAAGGGTCACTTCAAGAGCACACCGTAACAAAAGACCAGTTAGAGAAAGAAATTAAACTAAAAACCTCAACCTTACGAAAACAGACCGATCAACTGCAGTATTTGTCTGAGCGGGACTCATTGACAGGGGTTCTCAATCGAAGAGCATTTCATGTCAGCTTGGAAAAAGCGATGAGTGAAGCGTCGAAATCAGAAACGAAAATCGCTATTATCTTTATTGATTTAGATAAATTTAAACTGGTTAATGACACCAAAGGCCACCTAGCGGGAGACAAGGTACTTTTAACGTATGCCTCTCGACTGAAGGAAGCGAGTAGACCGACAGATATCATCGGTCGTCTAGGCGGCGATGAATTTGCTGTGTGCTTAACGTCACTGAGCAATACACATCAGGTTGAGTCAACACTGCAAGCGTTACTTACAGAGCTGGATAAGCCGATTGCACTTGATGATGAAGATGTATTTGTAAATAGCAGTATTGGTGTGAGCATTTATCCCACAGAGTCTGAGAGCCTTGATGAACTGTTGGATTTGGCGGATAAAGCGATGTACCAAGCAAAAAAACAGAGTAGTAGCGCGTATCATGGACAGTTTTTGATGAGTGGAAAAGCGAATAAAGCTGAATGATACAGAGACGAATGGTTGATGTTTAGCAGCAAGGAACCGTCATAATAAACGGTGACAACGATCACCGTCTATTATTCGATAGTTTCTTAACGCATTGTTTAATTGCTATCGTCACAAAATCGATTAGCGATTATTAGAACTTTGCTCAGGTTTTTTAAATTGGCGACGACGTTTAGGTTTATTCGTCGCACTTTCGGTGCTGTTACCACCCACATGGCGTTTATTTTTTCCTGCTGGCTTATGACCACGAGCGTTGTCCCCCGAGCGCTGACCATCGGCGTGGTTGTTTTTCGGTTTCTTTGGCTTTTTCGGTTTAATCGGTCGAGTGTCCAATTTCGATTCAGGTAGCGCATTCGTTGGTTTAAATCCTTCTAGCTCATGACGAGTAAGAACTTGCTTAATCAAACGTTCAATACCAAATAAATCAATGGCTTCATCAGCGCACACTAACGAAATGGCTTTTCCTACCTCTCCGGCTCTTCCTGTGCGTCCGATACGGTGAACGTAATCTTCAGAAATATTGGGCAAATCGAAATTCACAACTTGAGGAAGTTGAGGGATATCAATACCGCGAGCAGCAATATCAGTGGCAACGAGAACGCGAATCTCACCGGATTTAAAGTTGGCCAGTGCTTTGGTTCTTGCACCCTGGCTCTTATTACCATGAATAGGAGCAGACGTAATGCCTTGGTCATTGAGGTAATGGGATAGTTTGTTTGCGCCATGTTTTGTGCGACTAAACACCAAGACTTGTTGCCAGCCGCCGTCTTTAATCAATTTAACCAGCATGGGTGCTTTTTGGCGTTTATCCGCTGGGTAAATAGATTGCTCAACCGTTCTTGCCGTAGAATTCGCCGGGCTCACTGAGATTTCTACAGGGTTGTTCACTAAGCCTTTCGCCAGTTCTTTGATTTCATCAGAGAAAGTCGCAGAGAACAGCAAATTTTGACGTTGTTTAGGCAGTAGGTTCAAAATCTTGCGAATATCGCGGATAAAGCCCATATCAAGCATACGGTCTGCTTCATCAAGAACAAGCACTTCAAGTTGGCTGAATTTAATCGCGTTTTGATTAAATAAGTCGAGTAAGCGCCCTGGTGTTGCAACAAGCACATCGCAGCCTTGACGTAATCTCATCAGCTGAGGGTTAATCTTAACTCCGCCAAAAACCACAGAAGAGCTTAGTGGCAGGTGGCTGCTATAACGAACAACGTTTTCATTGATTTGAGCTGCAAGCTCACGCGTTGGTGTCAAAATGAGTGCACGTACATGGTTACTTTTCACTTTCGGGCCGTTAATAAGGCCTTCTAAAATTGGAAGTGTAAATCCTGCTGTTTTACCTGTCCCAGTTTGAGCTGCTGCCATTACATCTTTTCCCTCAAGCACGGCTGGAATAGCTTGAGCTTGGATTGGGGAAGGCGTGTCATAGCCTTGTTCTTTAATTGCTTTTAAAATTGGAGCAGAAAGACCGAGTGAGGTAAAACCCATATATATGATTCTCAATTAACAATGAAATGAATAGTGGCTTGCAAGTCGCATGTGTTCTTATTGTGAATAAGAAATAGAAAGCAAGATTTGCTAGGAATAACTTACTAGGTGCGACAAAAAGTGCGCCATTTTGAGGCTTTTGGTCGTTAACATCAACCGATATTTCACGATCTCGAAAAACAACGGGTAATTCAATGAAAAGGCGTTGAATTCTTAATATACCGACGTCCTGCTCAAGCATCAGAGAGTTGAAATAAATTCATTCAAGAATGACAAACAAAAAAAAGCAGGCCTAGGCCTGCTTTTTCAATATTCTGTCAAAATCGACAAGCTTATAGACAAACAACGTTTGCAGCTTGAGGACCTTTTTGACCTTGTTCAACGTCAAAAGAAACTTTTTGACCTTCAGCAAGAGTCTTGAAACCGTCAGAAACGATTGCACGGAAGTGAACGAATACGTCAGCGCCGCCGTCGTCTTGAGAAATAAAACCGAAACCTTTAGTTTCGTTAAACCATTTTACGTTACCAGTTGCTTTAGACATGATGTCTCCTTAATTTTCAAAATAATTCGCATATAAATGCAGTTGTAGCCAATAGAATCATTTATGTGGTGTTGCGATATATGGAAGGAAAGACTCCATGAACAAGCTGGTAAGCTGATGCTCGAGGATTTTCAAATACATAACACGTCATTCATATAAATAGGTCTGATATCAGGCCGAAACGAATACTAGCACACTCGAAGAGAATGTGGAGTGTTTCTTTGAAATAATTAGCAAATCGAACACTCTCAGAGCAATGGTCACGGCCATTGAGCAATTTTTGTTTAGTTAATGAGTCGCAGCCCATGAGGGAGTGCATCACCAAAGATTTTCTTTGTTTCTGTCTCTGATAATTCGGTCACTTCCTGCACCAAACTTAGCCATGATTCCGGCACTTTACTCTTCTTTAGTTTCGCGATGACATCGGTTCTATAGTCGTCGGAAATATCAAATAAACGGTCCCCAGTTTTTCGACAGATCATCACGCAAGCAAAAGCAATCATGGGTTCTTTTTGCCAGTCTTGTTCAAGTAATGTTGGTAACCACTGCTCGGCTTGTTCACGAGGTATTACCGTATGCTGGCTACCATATAATGGTGTTCTGGAAGCCAATCTTCCTACTGCCCACCAATGAGCCTGTTCAAACTGGCCGTGATTAATGGCCTTGCTCATAAACCAGCTGGTGAGCAGAACCTTATCTTCTACGTCTAAGTGCTCTAGCGACGCAGCGAGCCGTACCATCGATTCATAACCGTGTTCTTGAGCCGTCGTGGCAGTTTTAGGGTTCTTCATCGCACCGGGATGCAAGTATTTCGCAATGTCTGCCAAAATAGTTTCTTGCTGCTCTTGGTTTAATCCTCCGGCTATCCGACGCCAGAATACCCACCAATCGGTCCAACCTTGGTGGTTTTGAAATTGAATACCTTGTTGATAGATAGGCCAGATTTGGTCCATGCGCCAACTGTCGGTTGCATCGCCAAACCCCGGGCGCATTGCAAAACCGGCCAGTCGAAGCCAGTTTTTTTCATGGGGCTCAGAGCGGCGACGACGTTTTCTACCCTGGGCCAAGCTATCAAAAAGGTGGCGTAATGTTGAGAATTCCCACCGATCTCGTTTACCGAGTGACTTCTCAAGTGTTTTTGTCAGCGTTTTGATCTCTTTATTGTCGGCACTTTTTTTATTGCCGCTGTACAATCGAGTGATCAGCGCCTTGGATTCGATAAGCTTTGAGCTCAGTGGTGAGGCGTCGGGGTCATCGACGGCCTGATTGCGCACTTCAAATTCCAAACGCCAGCGCTTGTCGTCGCTCACACCGACACATTCAAGTTGCAAGGTTCCGACTTCGGTAAGTTGACAAGCCAGTTGAACTTCAACACGTTCTTTTTGGTTTTCATGAAGTGTCGTGCTGTGTTCACTTTCAAGGGTTGTAACATAAGGCGGAAGAGGGGAAAACAGGTCGGCATCCACGTCCACGAGCACGCCATTTTGTACTTGTGTATTTTGGGCCACCGTATCGTGGGTCGACGTCAGGAGATTAAATCGGACTGGCTCACCAAGTGTTAATGAGAATTTGCGGCCACTTAAACGAATCTCTTGCCCTTCTTCTGTGCCTTTTGCCAAAAGACACAAAGCCTGGTGCTGTTTGTTCTTTTGCTCTAAATGCAAAAAGTAGGAGCGAGCAGAACCGCCGCCAATTTTAAGCTGTGCGCCTCGCTTTGATTTGGCGAAAGCAACGGCTCCTAATGCAACCGAAAGATCTGGGTGAGGATTATCAAGCAGCGTGATCGGACCCCCACGCCACTGTTCAAGCAGTGTTGTTACACGTGTCGTGATTAATTCGCTGTTAAATACGCCCCCGTTTAGCAGCAATGCGACAGGAATGGCGGGTGCAGAATCAGAAAGCGGCTCTAATCCTGCGTTTACACCGGAACGAGAAAGTGCCGAATGAGAAACCTGCTGATGTTGAGATAAGAACTCAGCTAAATGCTTGCTGATCGCAGGGTCTGAAACATAAGGTAAACCAAACTCTACCACTGCCCCGCGACGTTTGTCGGGGGTTTGATCGAAGTCGCTGAGTGGGAAAAAACCATCCAATGCAATCTTATGGACTTCTTGCCTGGTTAAATTCACACTTCGTGTACCGCCCAGCAGCTTAGATCCACTGCCCAGCATGGTAATTTTTATCTCTTCAGCCGCGTCATTTGACAGCAATACTTCTTTTGCTCGGCGCGTTTGCTGAATGAGTTTCGTCAACCCTGCCGCCGTCAATTTCTTGGTTTGATTGAAACGCTGCTCGGCTAAATGAGCAAGGGCTAAATCGAGGTTGTCACCACCAAGCATTAAGTGATCGCCAACCCCGATACGATTCAAGGCCAAAGAGGATTGTGTCGATTGATCCGCTTCAATTAAGCTAAGGTCGGTCGTGCCTCCACCCACATCACAAACCAGAATCAACGGCAGATTTTCCAACTCTTGCTCTGCGGTTTTATTGTGGCGAGAGTGCCAGTCATAACAAACTGCTTGAGGTTCTTCGAGCAAAAATATCGTGTCTAAACCTGCAAGTTTGGCCGCTTCGATAGTGAGTTTTCGTGCCGCTTCATCAAAGGAAGCAGGAACCGTCACAACTACATCCTGATTTTCAAGCGGATTACTTGGATTACGATGATTCCATGCCAAACGGATATGATTCAAATAACTGGCACTGGCAACTACGGGCGAGATTTTTTCAACATCACTTGCACCCGCCCAAGGTAAGATGTCTGAACGTCGATCTACCGCCTGGTGTGATAGCCAGCTTTTCGCACTGGATACCTGTCTGCCTTCGACTTTCGCCCCCAGTTCTCTAGCCCATTCACCAATGATCAGGTGGTCGATGTCGCCTTTGACTCGTTGATCATCCCAAGGAAGAGTGATGTCAGAGGGAGAGATTTGCCCAGGAGCGGGGTGATAACGAAATGAAGGGAGCAAAGGGCGTCGCGCCACTTCACCCGGGCCAACAAGCTGGTCGATTTCAAATAAGGATACAGGTGCTTGTTCTAATGGGTCGGTATTTTCACAGAAAGCGACAACGGTATTGGTTGTGCCCAAATCAATACCAACAAGAAAACGAGAGGATGCCATATGCCAACCTTTGATTGAAAAACGGCATCCAATAAGAGATGCCGTTTATGATTACTGTGTCAGCGGTTCTGAAGCTGAATCTTCTCGCACATCAAACTCGACATGCCATTTTTGTCCGTTATCTGCAGCTATGGCTTCTAAGTATAAGGTGCCAAGCTCAGTAACGCGTGACACTAAGGTCACAGGAACCACTTCACCTTCACGTCGGCCTTCAGAAATCGGCAGAGTCACTTGAATTTCAGGAAGTTGATCGAGTTCATCGGGTGCCCAATGATCGAGGTGTGTACCTGCCACATCATCACGACGGGTGGTCGAACCAAAGAATTGAAAGTGTACAGGTTGCCCAATCACAAGACCAAACTCTTGACTGGGAACTTGAGCTACGGAGCCTTCTTCCATTCCAAACGGAGCAATACATAATGCTTCAAGTGGAGGTGCCATTCCTGGAATAGCGGGCATCGCGCTTTCAATACCTACGTAATAGCTAGAAGCGATACCGCCTCGGATACGAACCCCTTGACCGTGGCGGACACAACCATAGTAGGCAGCCCCACTGGCTACGGCTAGGTCTAGATCAAGACCCGACAGAGATTTAGCGGGTGGTTGTTCCGCCGTTGTTAGCCATGAGTTTATTGTGTCACGCAGGCGGTTGGACAGCAGTGTCGACTTAAGTACGCCACCGTTGAACAGAATCGCGGTCGGTTTGATAAAGTCGGGTGCTGCGGTTGTGCTCGGCATGCCCGGCAACCCTGCCATATTCGCAAACGGGTCATAGGTTTGTTGAGATGCGTTTATTTCTTCGCTTTGAGTGTGGGCTTCTCTGCCTAGAGCATTCGCTTGTTTGGTTAAGAACGCGGCAATGTGGCGTGTAATACCTGCATCTTGTGCATACGGTAAGCCCATTTGTGTCAGTGCGCCACGCGGCTTTTGAACAGGGTGCTCAGAAATGTCAATGCTTGGAAAAAAACCATCAACCAGCGTTTGTTGCACTTCTTCCTGGGTTAATTCAGTTTTTAACGTTGCGCCAAGAAGTTTAGAGCCTCGACTAGGCACGACGATAGGGACAGATTGTAGTTCGCCATCGTTCAATAAGGCTTCTTTGGCATCACGACACGCGTGTGTCATTGCTTGAATCTGCCAAGGTGCCAGTTCTTTACCTTGCTGCGCTAATTTCATCTTTAAGCGAAAGGCCAGAGCAAGATCCATGTTGTCACCACCGAGCAAGATATGCTCACCGACAGCAATGCGGTTGAGCGATAAATTGCCCTGGTCTTCGGTGACTTCAACTAACGATAAATCGGTCGTACCGCCACCCACATCGACGACAAGAACAATATCGCCGACCGACACCTGCTCACGCCATGCATCACCATTATTGTTGATCCATGAATAAAGTGCGGCCTGCGGCTCTTCAAGCAGAGTCAGTTGATTAAACCCCACATTCCGCGCGGCTTCAGCCGTTAAGTCTCTTGCCGCAGGGTCAAAAGAGGCAGGAACGGTAATGGTGACGTCTTGCTCAGAGAGCGGGGCGTCTGGATGTGAATGATTCCACGCCTGTTTTAAATGCTCAAGATAAAGCTCTGTCGCTCTAAGAGGAGAGACCTTCTCGACATCTTCAGGGCTACCCGCAGGTAGAAAAGCATCGCGTCTGTTTACACCACCGTGGCATAACCAAGATTTGGCACTAGCAATCAATCTAATAGGGGTCTTTGCTCCCAAGTTGCGTGCAATAGCGCCCACAAGTGCGGTTGGCTCTGTTGACCAAGGCAACACCCTTGAGGCTGGGTTCATCTCATGTTCGTGAGGCTGATACAAAAATGAGCCAAGTTGATCTTTGCTTTCAACCGTTCCCGGTGCTGTTAGTTGGTCAATAGACAGCACATGAACGTCAGGCTGTACGCTAGGATCTGATTCTGTGGCATTTTCCGTGTAAGAGAGGACACAGTGAGTCGTACCCAAATCGATACCAACACTGAATCGAGCGATGTGTGTATTGTCCATTACAGCTCAACCTCAGCAGGGGCAATAATAGAAGCGTCGTAGTTCTTGGCCAGTTTAGGCAAGTTCATGCTTGTTGCTTTCCAACCTTTATGCACGAGAGTTCCGGTAAAGGGCGCGGCACCGGTTACGTTGCCTGTCAAACGAACTTGCTGTGCGTTAAAACCTTCTTCAATCGTAATACGAGTCTCTTCCTCTTCACTGCGGATGGCGGTCAATGAAACATAATCGTTCAATACTTTTTGTCCGCCAGTGTGAATGACTCGGGCGGCTGCGCCAACTTCTTCATCAGAAAACGAGGTAAGATCTTCTTTTAGGAAATCAATTAACCGAGCTTCTTGTTGCATAAGAGAAAGGAACTGCATTGCAGAGTCCGTTGAAGCGGTCGCAAGTTTGGATTCAACTTCAACGACCTTTTCGATGATTTTTTCTACTTCGACAACTTTTTCGACCTCAACAATCTTCTCTACGGGCTTTTCTACTTCGACAATTTTTTCAACCGGTTTCTCTACCACTTTTTCAATGACGGTTGATTTGCGTGACACCGCAATAAGTAGCAGTAGAAAACTCGATGCTGCTAAACCCATGTGAAGCATATCGATTGTCTGAGGAACCATATTAATATCAAAGTTCATGATGAATTCTCTTTGGAGGTTATGTTTAAGGTGATGTTGCACCTTTGGCGTTGATGCATTGAGAAAATCGTTCGCATCATGCCGAATATAAGTAGTTTATGGTGGCGGATATTATCACATTCAAGGTTCTTGGCTCGACAAAACGCCGGATTCGTCTAGGAATACGGTTCGATTGGTGGCTTTTTGAGCACGCGAACAAGGACATATAACGTGAAACGGATAGGTTTCAATTCTTCTACGTTAAAATATGCCGACAACTCTACTTTTAAACGCAAATGAGGTAGAATCCTTCGCCTTTAAGAGGTTAGGCGGGCAATAAAGGTTGGCAATGAACTATAACCGAGTCGTGTGTTTCGATTTAGAGATGTGTTGTTGGAATGTAGATGGCGTTGGCACTACAGGTGAAATCATTGAAATTGGCCTCGCAGAAATCGATGTTGCGTCAGGTGAAATCGTCAAACGTGCTCAATACTATGTCAAACCTGAGCGTGATGAAGTGTCACTGTTTTGTGTTGAATTGACGGGTATTACGCCTCGAAAAATTGAAAAGCAAGGCCGTCCATTAAAGGATGTATTACAGTCAGTACTCAAGAATTTTGGTGGCCCTAAAAAGATATTTGCATCTTGGGGGCGTGATGATCAAATTTTGTTTAATGAGTGTCGTGAAAAAGGCATCGACTTACCTTTCAAAGAGTTCATTAACCTCGCCACGTTATATCGAATTCAAAATCGATTAAAAGATAAAAGAATTGGACATCGAGCGGCGCAAGAAGCCAAAGACATTGAATGGGAAGGGCGACAGCATTCCGGTTATGTCGATGCGTATAACCTAGCAAAGCTAGCCCTTACGATGCTTTAGGTTCTATGAAAATCTAATGCCCTACGAATATCTCAGTTCTATGAATGTCTAAGCTTTAGGCTCTATTTAGAGCCAATGATAGGATTCTTACTGCTTGTATCAGCCGCTTATTTTGGTGACTTTGCAAAAAGTCTACATCACTCGGTTATTCGCCGATAACAGACAGTTTAGCGCGAATAAATTCACTGTGATCCACATACAAAAGCTCCGCTGTTTTTCGAATCACGGCTTCCTCAATGGGGTCGATTTCCCCGTCCGCGTGTGCAACTTCCCACATGGCCTTGATGAGTTCGAAACGAGTCGGCCTAGAAAGCTCTCTAAGTTGCGATGTGAACTCATACAGTGATGCCGCGTCTTTCACTTGTTCTTCGGCTTGAGTAAGCAATTGATCGGCTTCTGGTGCGGTTAATTCCAGCAAGCGTTCAAGCAAATGATGTTTTGCCTCTTTCTCTGCTTGGTCAATTTGGTGGTCGGCTCCCGCTACTTCACACAATAAGCATGCAATGGCGAGATTGGGATTATCATTTTTGCTTCCAGCTAAATCTTCACCTTCGATAAGCTGTTTGAATAGGGAGGTGATCGCATTAAACATGGCGGCTCCTTTGTGGTTCGTTATGCTACTCACTTTTTGTTTAGTGAATAGGCCAGTGATTAAGTAATAGGGGTGAGAGAACAAATTCACAAGTCAGGATTGTGTCAAACTATTACACGGTTCGGCATTTTAGGGTGAAATCAAAGGAAAGACCGTTAATAATCCCTGTTGTTAGTGAACGATTTTGGCCTTTATGGTTTATTTTGGCCTTTATGGTTTGTAGATGTAGATGTAGATGTAGATGTAGATGTAGATGTAGATGTAGATGTGGATGAAGGGAAGCGACTAGTGAGTTGGATTCTCAGGAACGTCAGGGTCTTCTAAAATTTCAATGATTTCAGAGCTTGAGGATTCATGACCCATCAAAAAAAGCGCGACCATGGCATCGGCTTTGGTTTTTGTATCCGAGGCATCGTTTATGATTTGTTCAAATCGATGCCTAATCATGGTGACTTCATGCTCAACAAACCCACGCGCTTCTTCATCACCTTGTGATTCTTCCGGCGCATTATCGAATTTTAAAAACAGCAGTTCTTCGTTTAACTGCGTATCTATAAGGCGTTCAGGCAGCCATTCTTCGCCCATCACAATGTCTGGATCTTGGCCTTCAGGCAGGTTGTCGAGAATATTTTTTAAATCAGATGCTTTCACATTTGTGTCATTTAGAAGAACATATATTACCATTGTAACGGTGATTGAACTCGAAACATAAAATTTCCTTCTAAAATTGTCTTTTTTTGGTGATATTGAGCAAGGAACACGAGAAATAAAACGATGATAAAACAAAAAAGGCTCATTCAAGCGACATTCTGTTCTTTTGCAGCCTGCTCTTTTGCGCTGAGTGCTTCGACGCAACTGGAAAGCGACTTAAACTCAGTGACAACCGAACATTCAGTGGCCACTGAAGATGCGAAAAAGCCAACCACAAAGACGGTGGTTTCTGAGCAAGAGTGGGGCATCGCCGCCATGACAAGGCTTGCCTCTATTCCCTATCACAACGATATTGGTGACCGCTCTGTCGGTACTTTTATCCCTATGCTGTTTTTTAAAAATGATTATGTATTCATTGAGGGCACAGAATTTGGTGCGTATCTCTATAAGCCAGACGATGAGCGTTTTGAGCTCAATATACTGGCTCGCATGCGCTTTGTTGATATTCCTGCGAGTACTCAAAATCGTTATGAAGGGGATACCGGGGATATCGGTTTTCAGCTCGGGTACCGATTAGACGACACATGGACGACTGATTTTGAATTTATGTCCGACAGCCATTTTAATTGGCACAGTAACGTGACCATAAAAGGGGAGTTTGAATCTGGCGATTGGGAGCTTAAACCTAGGGTGACATTACGCTATAAAAGTAAGGACTTTAATAGCACTTACTATGGATTCTCTAATTATCCCGAAGGACAAATTGTTGATGCAGGCATAGATGCCACTATAGGTATTGAAGCTCGTTATCATGTCATTTCTAATCTCTACTTACTTGGCTCAACCGCGGTCACTCGACTTGATAGCAATGCTTATGCCAGTGATGCGGTTAAAGATCTTTACCAAGGGGAGCTCTACCTTGGTTTTGGCTTCTTTAACGATAAAACCAAAGCGCCTAAAACAGAGCTGAACAACAAGCGTTATGTTCGGGTCGCACATGGTTGGGGAACGCCATCAAATATTGGCGACATCATGAAATTCAATGTCGAGAAGGATGAATTTAATAATCAATTAAGTTCGGTGTTTTATGGTCATCCGCTCACTGACGAATTGTTTGGTATTCCGCTTGATATCTATTTAACG
The DNA here is from genome assembly GCF_029958905.1 of Vibrio sp. YMD68. Taxonomy (NCBI): domain Bacteria; kingdom Pseudomonadati; phylum Pseudomonadota; class Gammaproteobacteria; order Vibrionales; family Vibrionaceae; genus Vibrio; species Vibrio sp. YMD68. The sequence goes on from NZ_CP124614.1 coordinate 1,452,087, forward strand.
CCAGGCCTGGTGCATCATTGGTCGTCAGATGTTCAATCATCAAGTACGGAATATGTTGCTGCGATCAAAGCGTATTACACAATGAATTGGCCGACAAAGTGGCGTGTTGGTGTGGCTGAAGGTTTGTCTTATATTGATAATGTCACCTATCTCGAAGGCAAAGAGATGGTTGAAAAAGACAAAGTTCCGAGTAATTTATTGAATTACTTGGACTTCTCTTTTGATGTGAATGTGGGTGATCTGTTTAATCAAACCGACTTGAATAATATGTGGGTTGGCTATTCGCTTCATCATCGATCCGCGATTTTTGAAAAATCCTCTCAGTATGGTCGAATTAAAGGTGGCAGCAACTACAACACGGTTTATGTTCAGTTCGATTTCTAAATCGTAAAATAAGAGAAACGCCCGTTGGCTTCATTGCTAGTGGGCGTTTTTTTGTTTTTTCGAATCAGGAAAATGCTACAATTCGTGCAGTTTTATCTGCTCAGTTAAATAGGAATCGCTTTGACCTCGTCTCAGCCTAAAAAAGAATCGCATCCCCAGCCTGCCAATGCTGATCGGTCGGCCAATAACGCTCAATCATTACGTAAAGCACTGAAAGACTGCATGCTGCGCGATAGATTTCGCCTTAGCAAACGTATTAGTGGCGCAAGCAAAATAAAAAAAGAAGCCGCCCGTAATAGCGTATTTGATGAAATCGCCTTAGACATCGCCCAATCGATGATGACGGCACAGCAGCGCTTCGATTATAAAACCACCATTGAATACCCAGATATTTTACCCGTAAGCCAACGACGTGATGACATTGCCAAAGCGATAGAAAATCATCAGGTGGTCATCGTTGCTGGTGAAACAGGCTCAGGAAAAACCACGCAGATACCGAAAATATGTGCAGAGCTGGGCCGCGGGAAGTATGGGCTAATCGGTCATACTCAGCCTCGACGCCTTGCTGCACGTTCAGTTGCGAACCGTATTGCTGATGAGATGAAAACGCCACTGGGTGAGTTTGTCGGCTATAAAGTTCGATTCAACGATCAGATTTCAGACAATACCCAAATCAAATTGATGACAGACGGTATTTTATTGGCTGAAATTAGCCACGATCGGTTTTTGAACCAATACGACACCATCATTATTGATGAAGCGCACGAACGCAGCCTGAACATTGACTTTATTCTTGGTTATTTGAAAGAGCTGTTACCACGTCGCCCTGACCTTAAAATTATTATCACCTCGGCAACCATCGATCCTGAACGTTTTTCAAAGCACTTTAATGACGCCCCAATCATTGAAGTATCAGGTCGAACGTACCCAGTAGATACACGTTACCGCCCATTAAGTGGGGAAGACGATACCGACAGAGATCAGCTAGAGGGCATTTTTGAAGCGGTCGATGAGCTTTGCTGTGAAGGCCTTGGTGATATTCTTATCTTTATGAATGGTGAGCGAGAAATACGGGACACCGCTGATGCACTCGGGAAACGCAACCTGCGTGATACTGAAATCGTGCCGTTGTACGCAAGGTTGTCATCAAGCGAGCAAAACAAGATATTCCAGCCACACAATGGCCGACGCATTGTCCTGGCGACCAACGTAGCGGAAACTTCGCTTACGGTTCCGGGTATCGAGTACGTAATTGACCCGGGTACCGCTCGAATCAGCCGTTACAGCTACCGAACCAAAGTGCAACGATTGCCGATTGAGCCTATTTCTCAAGCCAGCGCCAACCAGCGTAAAGGTCGTTGTGGTCGTGTTAGCGAAGGCATCTGTATTCGTCTCTATTCAGAAGAAGATTTTGAATCGCGCCCTGAGTTCACCGATCCGGAAATTCTGCGTACCAACTTAGCGTCGGTTATCTTACAAATGACGTCACTGGGTCTTGGAGATATTCAAGCCTTCCCATTTGTTGAAGCGCCAGATAAGCGCAACATTCAAGATGGTGTTCGTCTTTTAGAAGAATTGGGCGCTATTGCCAGTGACAACAAACCAGGTAAAGACACTGGTAGCGACAAAAAGCGCTTAACACCAATGGGTCGAAAACTGGCTCGTTTGCCGATTGATCCTCGTCTGGCTCGAATGGTGCTCGAAGCGAGTCGCAACGGTTGCTTGAAAGAGTTGATGATCATTACCTCGGCACTTTCCATACAAGACCCTAGAGAAAGACCGTCAGAGAAAAAACAAGCGTCCGATGAAAAGCACAAGCGCTTCTTCCATGAAGAGTCAGATTTTCTCACGTTTGTGAATTTATGGAATTACATAAAAGAGCAACAAAAAGAGCTGAATGGCAACCAATTCCGTAAGCAATGTAAGAAAGACTTTTTGAATTATCTCAGAGTACGTGAGTGGCAAGATGTGTACTTTCAGATTCATCAGTCAATGCGAGAAATGGATTTCAAACTTAATGAGGAAGAAGCATCTTACGAAAAAGTGCATAGCTCTATTTTGGCCGGTTTGCTCTCTCATATTGGTTTCAAAGATCCAGAGAAAAATGAATATCAAGGGGCGAGAAACGCGCGATTCAGCATCTTCCCTGCGTCGGGTCTATTTAAAAAGCAGCCGAAATGGATCATGTCCGCCGAGCTTGTTGAAACCTCTAAACTTTGGGGGCGCATCATCGCTAAAATCCAACCTGAGTGGATTGAGCCGTTAGCTGGGCACTTAATTAAGCGTAGCTACAGCGAACCGCATTGGTCGAAAAAACGTGCAGCCGTCATGGCCGATGAAAAAGTGATGCTTTATGGCATTGCGATTGTGCCGAAACGAATGGTCAACTACAGCCAGATTGACGCCACGGTCAGCCGAGAAATCTTCATTCGCAGCGCTCTGGTTGAGGGTGAGTGGGAAAATAAACATCCATTTTTTAAGCAAAACCGAAAGCTTTTAGAGGAAGTTGAAGAGTTAGAGCACAAATCTCGCCGTCGTGACATTTTGGTCGATGACGATGAGCTGTTTGATTTTTATGACCAACGAGTCGGGACGGAAGTCGTCTCTGGTCGTCACTTTGATACCTGGTGGAAAAAAGCAGCGAAAGAGAACAAAGAACTTCTAAACTTTGAAAAAGAAATGCTGTTCAGAGGTGATGCGAGCCATGTTACTGATTTGGATTACCCGAACTTCTGGCACCAAGGCGGTATCAAACTCAAGTTGAGTTATCAGTTCGAGCCGGGAGAGGATAGTGACGGTGTCACGGTCCATGTGCCGCTGCCTATTTTGAATCAGATTGAGCCAGCAGGTTTTGATTGGCAAATTCCAGGGCTTCGTCATGAGCTGATCGTCAGCATGATCAAAGCGTTACCCAAAACGTTGCGTAAGAATTTTGTTCCCGCTCCCAACTACGCCGATGCGTTTTTAGGGCGTGTCACCGCGATGGAAATGCCTTTGCTTGATGCGCTTGAAAAAGAGTTACGTCGAATGACCGGGGTAGAGGTATTACGTGATGATTGGAATCTAAACCAGATTCCTGAACATTTGAAAGTCACGTTCAGAGCGGTGGATCACCGAAACCGTAAACTCAAAGAGAACAAAGATCTTTACGCGCTGAAAGAAAGCTTGAAAGAGAAGGTTCAAGAAACACTGTCTAAAGTCGCAGACGACGACATTGAACAGCAAGGTTTGCACACGTGGAGCTTTGGCGAACTGCCAAAAGTGTATCAACAGAAACGCGGCGGTTTTGAGGTTAAAGCCTACCCAGCCTTGGTGGACACTAAAGACAGCGTTGAAATTAAGCTGTTTGAAACCGAACAAGAGCAGATCTCTGCAATGCGCGCTGGTCAACGTAGGCTCTTGCTTCTCAACGTACCGTCACCGATAAAATATTTGCATTCAAACTTGCCGAATAAATCCAAGTTGGGCCTTTACTTTAACCCTTACGGCAAAGTATTGGATTTGATCGATGACTGTATTGCGTGTGGCATTGATAAGTTGATCGAAGAAAAAGGTGGCTTGGTCTGGGAGCCGGCTCAATTTGAAACGTTGAAAGAACATATTCGAGCAGAGCTGGGCGACACGGTTGTTGACATAGCAAAGCAAGTTGAAACGATTTTAACCACTGCTTTTAATATCAATAAAAAGCTTAAGGGCAAAGTAGATTTCACGATGGCGTTTGCGCTCTCTGACATCAAAGCTCAAGTAGAAAGCTTGATCTTTAAAGGATTTGCGACAGAGTGCGGTTGGAAGCGACTTCCAGATATTTTGCGCTACATGAAAGCCATTGAAAAGAGAATGGAAAAACTGCCTATCGATCCCAATAAAGATCGCTTGCACATGCTGAAAGTGGAATCAGCCACAAAAGATTACAAAGAGTTACTCAATAAAATACCAAAAGGCGTGGCGATCCCTGATAACGTCAAAGAAGTACGCTGGATGCTTGAAGAGCTTAGGGTTAGCTTCTTTGCTCAGCAGCTGGGAACGCCGTATCCGGTATCGGATAAGCGGGTTAAGAACGCCATTGATGCCTGTTAATTGGCGGCATAGACCTTGCATACTGTAAACATAACTCTATAATTTGGCAAAATTACGGCAATGGCCTGCCATTAAAGTGCCATTGTTCATAACAACACGTATTAGTTAGCGTAATGGTTAGCTATAACAAAAAAGGTTTATTATGAAAAAGACTCTTTTAGCGCTTGCTCTTATTGGTGCATCTTCGACAGCGATGGCTGACTCTTGGGTATATGGTGGAGCTTCTGCTGGTCAATCTAGCCTAGGAAGCGAAGACGCAACGTCTTACAACATCCATGCGGGTACAGGAATTTTACCATTCATTGGCCTAGAAGCCGGTTATACAGACCACGGTAAATTTGAGTTTGCTGCTGGTGACGTAAAAGCCTCTTCTGTTTACTTTGCGATTAAACCGAGCATTAACTTTGGCCCACTTCAAGTCTACGCCAAAGGTGGCGTACACTCTTGGGACTTAACGGGTAATGGTTCAGATTTTAGCAACGATGATAGCTACGACATGATGTATGGTGTTGGCGCAGATTACGCCGTATTTGGTCCTATCTCACTGGGTGCAAACTACATGACGTATGTGATGGACAAAGAAGATGTGAATACGTTTTCTCTAACGGCGTCTTTTAACTTCTTATAAAACGTCGCTTAACCAGTTAAGTCAACGCCAGCCTTCGATGCTGGCGTTTTTGTTTTCTGAACCCATATCTTTTACTGCCGATAGGCGTCAAATTCTCAGTAGTGGTCGCCTTATCATTATCATTGACTCATTTTGGATCTTGTTCGTTAGCCGCTTTTGCCTCACCTTTGGTTCACATTGTTATATTGATGCTGACTTCATTTTTGTGCGATAAATCTAATTTAAATCAGCTTGTTACCTTGCTTAAAGGGACAGCGTGTACCAACCTTATTCCATAAGCGTGAATAAGGACGGTGTATGCGAGACAACTCTGTAAAAAAGGGGGCTGTAGTAGGTAAAGTTCTACTGCCTTCGCTCCTGATTAACCTATTATCATTGGCGGTTCCATTAACGGTTCTTCAAATCTACGACCGAATTTTACCCAATCAAAGCTATGGCACCGCAACGCTTCTGTTAGCGGGTGCGCTGCTCGCTGTAGTGATGGAATCTCTCATTCGTTTTGTGCGAAGTTGGATACTGTCGGCGGCCGCCAGTAACACCGAAAAAGCAACGTATCAGGATATCATCGACAAGATCACCACCGCTCCGTCAAGCCAAATTCGCCATGTGGGTATCGGTGGCATTGAGGAAGGGCTTGGTGCGGTGTCTAAAGTCAAAGATTGGTATTCAGGTGGCATTATCTCGGGTTTTATCGATCTTCCATTTGCGCTCATTTTTTTAGCGCTAGTCGGATATATAGGAGGCGAACTCGTTGCCATTCCGATCGTGGTTTGGTGTTTGACGCTTTGCGTGGTTTGGCTTTCGTCTAAAAAAGTGAAAGTGCTCAGTGAACACGCGTCACAACACGAAAAACAAAGGAAAGCCTTTCTTATTCTACTAGGGCAGACGATACAAGGAATCAAGCGTCAAGCTGTTGAATCGAGAATTTTCAGCCAATTTAAATCTATCAATCACGCTCGATCTCAATCTAAAGCGAAAGAGGAAGAACAAAACGCGTTTGCACAAGAATGCATTCAACTTGCGGCTTTAGCGACTTCTGTTTTGTTGGTGATCAGCGGAAGCTTGTGGGTATTGGATGGCGACTTAACCACTGGCGGATTGGCGGCATGCTCAATATTAGCAGGTCGGGCTGTCGCCCCTTTGAGCGCATTAGTCGGTGTCAGAATTAAAATGAATGGTATTCACAGCGCCACACAAGCGATTGAAAAACTGGATACTTTGTCGGTCTCTCATGCTGAAGAGCAAGAGGGAATTCCATTCACAAATTTGGAGTTAAGAGAGGTGACTGTTGAGCGGTATGGCTTGAGCCATCAATTGGCACTGAAAGCGGAGGTCGGTCAAATGGTCCTCATCGATAGCGATGTTCGCCGCCTAGACAGTTTTACGCTGTCTTCACTTGCGGGTGTAGACCAACCCGTTGGAGGGAGTGTTCTTGCTGATGGGGAGCCAATGAGTGTATCGGCGTTGAGCTCAATGTCGGCATTTTGCGGAGCCAAAGCGCAATTAGTGTCGGGAACAATACTAGACAATCTTTGTGGATTCAATTCAGCCCAAACGGATAAAGCGACACACTATGCCCAAAGGTTAGGATTAACCAAAGAAATTACTCGTCTGCCCGACGGGTTGGAGACCAAGATAGGCCATACTAGTGCTTCCCCTCTTAGCATGGGTAACGTCAAGCTGCTCAATATCGCTGCACAACTGGCCAGTTCTAAGCCTATTCTAATGCTCGATCGACCAGACGCGTCTCTGGATCTTGATGGTTTGGAACGGCTAGTGAGCGTACTCAAACAAGAATTAGCCGATGGGAGAACCATTTTTATGGTGACCTATCATTCTACGTTACGCTCACTGGCCCATCAGAGTGCGAAGGTTAACGATATTGCCATAAAGGGAAAGGGGGAGGCTGCATGACAAACTTAGAGGTACTGATCTTATCCATCCTTAAAGAGATGGAAGTCAATGCTAATGTACAATTGTTCGCGGATCAGTGGGTCGATGAAAATGGCATTGAGACTTTAGACGATGTGTTCGCTTTATTTGACCGACTGTCTCTGCCTTACAAACTTATTCCTAATCTTAATAATGTGGGTGAGCATCAACTCATTTTGGCTGTTGACGGTCGTAAGGAAGTCACCATCGGACGGATGGTCTCTGGGCAATGGGAGTCGCTACAAGGAGAGAAAGGGCTCACATCAAACCTTCAGTTTTGTATTGTGATAGAAGGGATGCCACTAGAGAAGCCCGCGAGTGATTGGGTAGGGGAACGCTTGCACGCTTTCCGACCTATTATTCCAAAACTGTTATTGATTAGTTTTGTGACTAACCTATTTGCCCTCGCGGTCCCTTTTATCACTATGTCTATTTATGACCATGTGATCGGAGGCGATGCTGGGCATGAGCTACAAGGTATCGCGATCGGGGCGGCATTGTTATTTATTATGATGGGTTGGCTACGAACGCTGCGAAGTCGCGTATTTGCCACGGTATCAAATCGAGTGAGCAGAGAAATCTCACAAGCGTTGGTTCATAAGTTGCTTTTAAACAGTTATACACAAAACCAGCAAGTCGCGACTTCTAGTCAGCAAAACCAAGTACTCTTATCAGAGCGAGTTTCAGGCGTGTTGTCTGGCCCTTTGGGGAACGCTCTGTTTGATCTTCCTTTTATTCTCTTATTTGTTGTGGCAATTGGTGTGTTGGGTGGTTGGCTTGTATTAGTGCCAATACTGTCTTTAACGCTCTATTACGTTTTAGCGAAACGTTCAATTTACTCAAGCAGTAAACGCTCAATGCAATCGACCGTTGCTGGGACAAACCGACAAAATATGACCAACGAACTGTCGTCTAAGCTGACATTTATACGCAGTTCGGGAATCGCTCAGCATTGGATGCAACGCTTTGATAAGGCAAATTTACTTGCCTCTAAAGTCAATTTTTCTCAATCGGTTTTACAAAGCCGCTATACCTCCGCTTATTACATGATAGGGGTAGGCTCTACGCTTGCAATCATGGGGCTTGGGATTGGCTTGATTTTCGAACAAGTCATGACGCCAGGGGGCTTGATCGCCTCGATGATGTTGATTTCTAAAGTAACGGGCCCTGCTCAAATGCTCGCGAACAGTGCATTACGTTTTAATGGTTTCAATCAATCCAAGCAACAGGTGAATAGAATACTTTCTCAGCCTTCTGAGCGAGAATTCCGCTATCAGCACCATCCTTTACCAAAACATGCGCCAACATTGAAAGTCGATCAGGTTACCTTGCGTTATCCTAAACAAAGCCGTCCCGCATTAAATGGGGTGAGTTTTGACATTCAGGCGGGGGAAGTTGTTGCTATTACTGGCCCGTCAGGCAGTGGTAAATCCTCTTTGCTCGAAGTGATGTCTGGGTTGCAGTCAGTTCAAAATGGGATGGTAGACATTGAAGGCGTTAATCTCGCGCAATACGATTCTCAGCTTTATCGTCATTGGTGTTTTATTCGTACGGCTTACCCCGATCTGCTCACATTGAGCATACGAGAATGGCTTAATGATGGGCACGACATACCCGAAGAAAAAATGCGTCAATCAATTGAAACGGTGGGCGGAGGAGACTGGTTACGCTCTTTAGCTGACGATCTAGATACCCCGATTAGCAGTGTTATGCCAGACAGCCTTTTTGATATCTTGTCGGGAAGTGTGGCTCAGATACTGATAGATGCCAAGGCTCTCGTTTATGACTACAAATTGTATTTTCTCGATAATCCGGTTCCCGATTACCACCCAAATTCAAAAAAAATATTGGGTGAATTTCTTCAATCAAAAAGCGGCAACGCCACGCTGGTGTTTACCTCTCATGACCCTGATCTTATAAAGCTGGCCGATAAAGTGGTGGTGCTTAATGAAGGAGTGGTGGTTTATGCAGGGCCTCTTGCCCAAGAGAGTAACGAAATAGAACAGGAGACAGTGAATGAGCGATAAATTATACGGTGAATTGGTTGAATCACAGAACACGGCTCGATCACTTTCCATTGCGACATGGTCTGTTGCGTTGTGCGTTATCGCGTTTGTCACTTGGTCTTTGGTCACTCAAGTGGATGAAATTGCTAAAGCAAAAGGCGCAGTGATTCCTGAAGGAGAGAAGCAGGTACTACAAAGCCACATCGGCGGGAAACTGAAGCGTATTCTTGTGAAAGAAGGCCAACTGGTGGAGGTTGGTCAGCCGTTGGTGGAGTTTGATGCAACGTTTCAGCAAACGGCGCTAGAAGAGTTGCAGTCACAACAAGTCACACTTCAAATGAGTGTTGAGCGAATGAATGCGTTGCTTGAACAAAGAGATCCGAACTTTGCTGAGTTTGAAGTGGATTTCCCCGATATTGTTAGTCAACAAAAAGCCCAGCTGAATGCCCAGAAAGCGTTGTATTTGCAAAAACGAATCGTACTGGAAAAAGAGAGCGAGCAAATATCAGAGCAGCTACGAAGTGTTGAAAAGACGTTGCCCAGCTATGAAAAAGAGCTCAGCGCCACAAAGCAAGAATTAGTGATACTTGAGAAAGGCTTCAAAGCGGGGAATATATCTCGTTTACGAGTGCTCGAAATGCGTCAGAAACTGGCCACCATTGAACAAAAGATTGAAGAAGCACGAGGTAAAAAATCCGTGTTGATTCGTCAAGGTGAGAGTAATGAGCAAAAAATAGAGCAGTTACTCGCCGAGGCGAAAGTGGAAGTGAGCGATCAGCGTTCCAAAGCGGTTTCAGACTTGTCCGCTTTGAACGCAAGAGTGCGATCCAGTCAAGCTAAGTTAGTCAATACGGTCATGGAATCTCCGGTACAAGGCTTGGTTCAAAGTATTCCTAGCACCAGGAATGGTGGCGTGATTCAACCGGGAGGGACTGTCGTTGAAATCGTTCCTGTTGGTGGAAAAGCGGCCTTCAAAGCGCGTTTATCTCCACGAGACATCGGCTTTGTGAGTGTTGGGCAGCCAACCCGCATCAAGGTAGACGCCTTTGACTACAGCCGATTTGGTGCACTAAAAGGATTAGTTGAAAGTATCTCGCCTACGACGAGTCAAAGTGAGAGAGGAGAAATTTTCTACGAGGTGATCGTGTCGGTAGACAAGCCGTACTTTAGGGATAACCCTGAACAGTTTGTTATTTTACCGGGTATGACCGGTGAGGTTGACATTACAACGGGTGAGAAGTCGGTGTTCCAATACTTATGGAAACCGATTTATACCAACGTGAGTGTGGCCTTTGGAGAGCGATAAAGTCCCCCCCATTCTGGCTAGAGTAAAAAAAGGAGCACATGTCGTGCTCCTTTTTTTATCTAACCGAAGGGGTCGGCAAAAATCGTTTTATGCTTTGTGAAGAAGAATTTTACTTAGAATCACTAGGCGCCATACTTCTCGCCGTGCCTAAAATGATTTCATCTCGACCCCAATTTAACCGCGAATGATCAACGCGGCCTAGTTATTTGGGTCTATGTCAGGCAGTCCGTCAACGTCATTATGATGGTGTAAAGAATCATCAAAAGATGGGTTATCGGTATGGTGAGACAGCCCATCACTCATACCATCGTCAGTTTGCTCGGCCCCAGAAGCACTCTCAGCGTCACTGAAAATGATATCGATATCCTGCGCCATTGGCTTATGGTGTAATGGTGAATCCATAGACGGTGCGTCAACATTAATACCCAGAGCATCTAGATAGGCATGGGCACCAGAGCGTTGTTCGTGTTCACCTATCGCTGTATGTTCCAGGTTTGCCGTCACCTCATCAAAACTAAGAGTAACTTCATCAGGGGTGCCGAAAGAGGCATCCGGTTCATCCGCTTGGCTCATGCCGGGTGCTGGAGGAGGAGGCGGCGGAGCGATTGGCGATAAATCCATGCCAGTTAGTGTGGTTTGGTCAATGTGATGTCCGCTGTTTCCATGGACGGATTGCGAATGCAAATGCAGGTGCACCGCGACTTGTGAGTTTTGATCGCCTCCTAAGGTTAAAACAAACGAGTCGGTTTCGTCTGTACCACTACCGTATGAGCCTCCTGTATGTGTTTTAACGACCCCTGAAGATTGTTGGTAATCGTAATTCAACTCTCCCGTTGCAGGGTTGACATGCAAAGTGCCGAATTGCCCATGTAAGTTCGTCAATGAATGCCCATGACCATCCGATATTCCCCAGCCTGTCATTGACGTAGGGGTACCTTGGTGAATAATTGGCGGAATTCCGATTGACGCATGTAGGTCCTGGTTGCCTGCACTGCCGGTAATTTTTGCAGGGGCAACTAGGGTGGGCATTGGTGGAGCATCGCTGTGTCCATCAATACGCATTTCAATTTCTTGAGTTGTAACGCCCCCGTGCCCATCATCGACCAAAAGTGAAAACTTATCGGTCAATTGTTCACCATTGTTTAAAGCATTAACATGGCTATTGCTGTTATTAAGTGTGTAGACCCAAGTTTGTGTATTGCTGTTATAGGTAACCGAACCATACTGTGGCTGATGTTGGCTATCAATACTGACAGAATGTTGATCGCTATGATCAACATCGCTAATCGTTATCTGCCCTGATACATCACGATTGGAATCTTCGCTGATAACATGAGGGCCTTGCTGTACCTCTGTTACGATCGGTTTATCATTGGTGCCGGTGACTTTGATGACAATATCTTGTGCGCTACCGTCTTTACTGTATACCCGGTGAGTGACCAGTACTTCTTCGTTGGCTGAAAGGTGTTGTAGTTTGTCGTTATGCACATCGTATGTCCAAGTGCCATTGGCTGAGATATGCAGAACACCCCCAAAAGGGTCATCGATCTTTGTTCCCGTACCATATCGAAATCCTTGTTCACCTGCATCGGGGTCATTGACAAAAATATGCCCGTTTACTTCAATAACATCATTGTTATTGTTATTTAAGAACATGCCTTTATCTTCAATAACCTCTCCTTGCAACTGGCCAGAGAAGGTGGCGCTATCTGCCACCGCTGCCAGATTCATGGTTGCGTTGGCTGGTGTCACTCCACCATGGCGATCGGTGACATCATAACTAAAGTGCACATCTCCGTTGTAGTCTTTTTCTGGCGTAAAGGTGAAACTGCCATCGGCATTGGTGCTGATTGAACCATGGTCGGCGCTTAAGTGGGTGGCTCTTAGCCAGCCTTGATCGTTGCGGTCACTATCACTGGCATGGGCTAACAAATCTTGTTGGGTTAATATAACCTGTGTATCTTCACTGCCTTGGGTCAACACAAGTCCACTGGTTACAGTTGGTGCATCGTTACTACCGTGTACGATGACAGTGACCGTTTTACTTACTTTGCTTCCATCAGTCGATAACGCTTCAATGGTGAAATGCTCGTTCCACTCATCACCTTGCCCTAAAGCACCTGCTTTTGCTTCATCCACCACGTAGTGCCAGTGACCATCGGTATCAACTGAAAACTCACCATATTTGCCAGCAGTTTGGGTGACAGTCCAACTTACAGAGTCATGTGTGTCAGTATCATGTGCAAGTAGCTGTCCTGTAATTTGTGCACCCGAGTTTTGATCTTCAATCACATCACCAAGATGATTGGGTGAATTGATAACAACGTGGTCTTCGGTGCCTTTAATTTCGACAGATAAGGACTGGCGAGTGCCATCTGGCGCAACTAAAGTGATACTTTCGTGTAAAGATTCTCCTTCTTTTAAGCCTTGAATTGAAGTGTTTGTATTATCGCCGTTATAGAGCCAAGCGAGTTCACCTTTGTGAGCGCCAGAGGCTACAGTGATTAATTCAAATTTACCATATTGAGTATCAATATCGATGGGCGATCCGACTTGCCAAGAGTAGGTATTCCCTCCAAATTCAATGTTAACGTGATCGACTTTATTGTCAGTATCGGTAATCGTCAGTTGATGCCATTGTGACATTGAATAACTATTGCCGCCAAAATTACCATAAGAGCTCACTCCTGGGTCAACATCTTCTTTGGCTGCTGCTGTGGTAATTCCACCAAATACTGTATGGTCATCGACCGCTGCTAAACTGGTCGTTGCCCCTGTATGTGTAATACCACCATGAGCATCTTTGACGTCATAGCTAAAGTGCACATCACCGTTGTAATCTTTCTCTGGGGTAAAGGTGAAGGTGCCATCGGCATTATTTAAAACAGAACCGTGGTCGGCGTGCAGATTTTCAATAGTCAGCAGTCCGGCATCATTTTTATCAACATCGACGGTATTCGCTAATAGTTGCGCGGTGGTTAAGGTTTGACGCGTATCTTCGCTACCATTTGCAAGTACAACTTCAGATGAGCAGTAAGGGCGATCGTTACTGCCATGAATGGTGATAACAATGTCATGAGATGTCCCATCTTTTGAATAAACGGTAATGGTATCGGTTAGGGTTTGGCCTTCGCCTAGCTGGTCAATTGTCGATCCTCTGTTGGACGCGTAGCCACCTTTAATGCGTACACCGCCAGCATCAGCATAATAAGTCCATTGACCATTTTCTTGCAGCAGTAGGTCACCAAATTTACCCGAGTAGGTAAAGCCGACCCCGTGAGTGTTGAAGGCTGCTTCGCCGGAATCCACGTCTGAAATGGTTAATGTACCACTGGCATACAGAGGGTTGCGGCCAAGGTGAGCCATACCCGGTTGTGCATAATCAGGAGACATGTCTTTACCAGCGGAATTTTCGGTAACACTGCCAGTATCGACACCTGCGATGATCGCAGAGTCGTTGCTACCTTGAACATTTATTTGAATATGTTGTGTTGCTGTAGAGCCATCACTTGAAATAGCGACAATATCAAATCCTTCTGTTTGATTTTGTCCCGCCGTTAAGTGCTGTGCTTTGGTAGCATCTAATTGGTAATGCCAAGTACCATCTTTAGCGACACTGAAACTGCCAAAATTACCGGTTAAATTCTGCGTTTGAAAATGCACGCTGTCATCTTTATCAACATCGTGTGCTTGTAATGTGCCCGATAGGGAGGTTTTTTGATCTTCAATGGCAGTGCCTATCGATGCTGTTAACGAATCAGGAGTATCGATAATGACGCTATCTTCTGTGCCTTTAATCGTCGCTGTAATAGGAATTCGCGTCCCATCGGCGGTGATCAATGTCATGTGATCGGTGAGACTTTGACCATCTTTTAATTGTTGAATTTCAGGGTGATTATTATCTGCGATATAACGCCATTTATTATGTCCATCAACGCCATGAGTGGTGACAAATGAACCGTGAGCCCCCTGTAAAGTCATTGCAAAATTGGCGGGGACGCTATGCTCAACACCATTAATTTCAATTTTGACAATTTGTGCATCTGCTTGAGCATCGGTGTCAGTAATATCAAGATTTTTCCAATAAGAAGTTAACGTATCAGAAGAGGAACCGCTAAGATGATCTTCAATCACTTCGTTGCTAGATAGCGCACTCGCAAGTACTGAAGCATCATTGACAGCAACTAAATTGATCGTTGCGTCTGTGTGCGTAGCCCCGCCGTGGCGATCAATGACATCATAGGTAAAGTGCACATCACCGTTGTAGTCTTTTTCTGGCGTAAAGGTGAAACTGCCATCGGCATTGGTGCTGATTGAACCATGGTCGGCGCTTAAGTGGGTGGCTCTTAGCCAGCCTTGATCGTTGCGGTCACTATCACTGGCATGAGCTAACAAATCCTGTTGGGTTAATATAACCTGTGTATCTTCACTGCCTTGGGTCAACACAAGTCCACCGGTCACAGTTGGAGCATCGTTACTACCGTGCACGACGACAGTGACCGTTTTACTTACTTTGCTTCCATCAGTCGATAACGCTTCAATGGTGAAATGCTCGTTCCATTCATCGCCTTCACCTAAAGATATCGCTTTAGATTGATCAACAATGAACTGCCAGTTGCCATCAGCATCAACCGAAAACTCACCATATTTGCCAGCAGTTTGGGTAACAGTCCAACTCACCAAGTCATGGGCGTCAGTATCATGTGCGAGTAGCTGCCCTGTAATTTGTGCACCCGAGTTTTGATCTTCAATCACATCACCAAGATGATTGGGTGAATCGATAACAACGTGGTCTTCGGTCCCTTTAATTTCGACAGATAAGGACTGGCGAGTGCCATCAGGGGCGACTAAAGTAATACTTTCGTGTAAAGATTCTCCTTCTTTTAAGCCTTGAATTGAAGTGTTTGTATTATCGCCGTTATAGAGCCAAGCGAGTTCACCTTTGTGAGCGCCAGAGGCGACAGTGATTAATTCAAATTTACCATATTGGGTATCGATATCGATGGGCGATCCGACTTGCCAAGAGTAGGTATTCCCTCCAAATTCAATGTTAACGTGATCGACTTTATTGTCAGTATCGGTAATCGTCAATTGATGCCATTGTGACATTGAATAACTATTGCCGCCAAAATTACCATAAGAGCTCACTCCAGGGTCAACATCTTCTTTGGCTGCTGCTGTGGTAATTCCACCAAATACTGTATGGTCATCGACCGCTGCTAAACTGGTCGTTGCCCCTGTATGTGTAATACCGCCATGAGCATCTTTGACGTCATAGCTAAAGTGCACATCACCGTTGTAGTCTTTCTCTGGGGTAAAGGTAAAGGTGCCATCGGCATTTGACGCAATTGAACCGTGGTCAGCCTGTAGGTTTTCAATGGATAATTTGCCAATATCGTTGTCATCAATGTCGGTAGTATTGGCAAGCAATTGTGCAGAGGTGAGGACAATTTGGCTATCTTCTAAGCCATTCGCTAAACGTACTTCAGCTGTTGCGACGGGGGCATCATTGGTGCCGTGAACGGTCACTGTGATATCTTTATGTGCACTACCATCGATAGATTCCACGTTAAATATTTTTTGATAGCTTTCGCCAGCACCTAGATGTTGTAACTTGTCATTATCAATCGTGTAAGCCCAATGACCTTGTGCGTTGATATTGAAATGTCCACCATCGGCGGTAGTGATATTTTGCGCGATAAAACCGGCTTGGTCATGATCTGGGTCGATCACCTGTAACGTGCCGCCTGCACGAACTTGGTTAGGCGTACTTCCTGGTGAAAGCTTGTCTTCATAAGCATTTTCATTAAAGCTTGAATATTTGCCGAGTTCTATTTTTGCTTTATCATCTTCACCAATAACTTTAACCATTATGGTGAGTTTTTGACCATCGCTAGTAATAAACTCATAAGGGATTTCCATCGACTCACCAGCATGTAGGCTACTAATGAGATCATCTGCATGGCGATTAGTGCCTGCATTTAACATGAATTGATAAGAGCCATCAGGCCAGATATTAAGATGCCCAGGCTCAAATCCTTGTCCTAAATAAGTACCGCTAAATTGAGAGAACTGAGTGTGATCACCACTATCAGGATCGATAAGCTGAAGGTTGCCTTTATAGGCTGTGAACTGACTATCGATCGCTTGTGTTTCGGTTAACTGAATAACATTAGATACCAGTGTGGCTTTATCATCAGTACCTACAATAGTGAGCGTAGCGGTTTGCTGTGTACTCCCACCATGACCATCTTCTACTTGATAGGTGATAGCCACCTTTTGCGACTGACCATTTGCTAAATGATTGAATGCGGCATCAGTAGAGTCAACAATCAACGTATGCCCATCAGCACCTAAGGTAATGCCCGTTGGAAGTTGGCCCGACTGAGGCTGACCATCAATGGCATATTCCAGATGGCTGATGGTTAACGCATCACCTTCCTTATCGGTTGCGCCCAATAGCAGATTTATGATGTGATGGTTGTCAGTACCTTCAGTTACACTGTCAGTCAAAGGCGTAACATCAGGGTTATCGTTTACCGCAGCTAAAGTCGTGCTAGCACTTGTATGGGTTACCCCTCCATGAGCATCTTTGACGTCATAGCTAAAGTGAACTTGACCGTTGTAATCTTTCTCTGGGGTAAAGGTGAAGGTGCCATCGGCATTATTTAAAATAGAACCGTGGTTGGCGTGCAGATTTTCAATAGTCAGCAGTCCGGCATCATTTTTATCAACATCGACGGTATTCGCTAATAGTTGCGCGGTGGTTAAGGTTTGACGCGTATCTTCGCTACCATTTGCAAGTACAACTTCAGATGAGCAGTAAGGGCGATCGTTACTGCCATGAATGGTGATAACAATGTCATGAGATGTCCCATCTTTTGAATAAACGGTAATGGTATCGGTTAGGGTTTGGCCTTCGCCTAGCTGGTCAATTGTCGATCCTCTGTTGGACGCGTAGCCACCTTTAATGCGCACACCGCCAGCATCAGCATAATAAGTCCATTGACCATTTTCTTGCAGCAGTAGGTCACCAAATTTACCCGAGTAGGTAAAGCCGACCCCGTGAGTGTTGAAGGCTGCTTCGCCGGAATCCAGGTCTGAAATGGTTAATGTACCACTGGCATACAGAGGGTTACGGCCAAGGTGAGCCATACCCGGTTGTGCATAGTCAGGTGACATATCTTTACCAGCGGAATTTTCGGTGACACTGCCAGTATCGACGCCGCTAATGACTGCATTATCGTTAGTGCCATTAACGGTGATCGTAATTTGATGGGAAGTACCATCGGCCGAATGCACGGTGATGGTATCGGTGGCTGTTTTACCTAGCCCTAAGGCTTGCACCGTTGGGTTAGTATTGTCTAAGTCGTAGCTCCAATCGCCATTGTCTTTGAGGTGTAAGGTGCCCAGCGAGCTTGTAATATCTGTATCTGAAAAGTGCGCTTCACCTTTGTCGGTATCGGTGATGGTGAGCGTACCGGAGGTTTGCAGTTGCGACTCTTCGGTCACTACACCGGCATTGGTGCCAGAAATCACAGCGCTGTCGTTGGTGCCGTTTACGGTAATGGTAATTTGATGTGGCGTGCCATCGGCTGAATACACGGTAATGGTATCGGTGGTGGTTTTTCCTTGACCTAACGCTTGAACGGTTGGGTTGGCATTATCCAGTTGGTATGTCCAACTCCCTTGTGAGGTTAAGACTAAGGATCCCAACTGGCCGAGAAAGTTCCCCGCTTGAAAATGGTCTTGTCCCAAATCTGAGTCGCTAATGTCGAGTTTACCTTGCGCCTGAATATGAGAGTCTTCCGTTAAAACTGCCGTATCAGTGCCGGACACTACAGCGTTGTCATCGGTGCCTCCAATCGTCATTTCAAGCGTTTGTGGTGTCCCGTCTTTGGTGTGAATAATGAATGTTTCATGGAGGCTGGTTTGGTTCACTAAGGCTTGAATATCTTGACTCGAATTTTTAGCTTGATATTGCCAGTGTCCTTGAGCGTCAATAGTCAGAGTGCCGTATCGTCCTGTAAGAGTTTCGGGAGTGACAGAGCTTTCATTTTGATCGGGATCGATAACATCGATTTTACCGTTGGCTTGCAAGAATCCGTTTGCGTCTACGTTGTGATCTTCTGTTACAAAACCGAGTAAATCGCCGGACACAGATGGAGTATCTTGGTGCCCGGTTACTGGGATTTGAACCACAAGTGTTGAGCCGTTTGAAAGATGCAGCGTAAATGGATCTGTTCCATGTTGAAGCTCTTGCAATGAAATATATTGAGGAGAGTGTGGGTCGAGAACAAAGACATATTTGCCACTTTCATCGACATGCAGTTCTCCGTATTTTCCTTTGATGGTTTCGGCAATAAATGTCACCGGCGCAAAAGTCGTTGGTTGTGCTGTATTTGTTGGCCCCGGAGTGGGTGTGCCAGAAGGTTGGGCGTGTTCATTAGTAATAACAGGCGGTGAGACCGATGGAACATAATGCACTTGCGGATGAGAGGCAACGGACAGATAACGAGAGGAATGAGATCCCCCGGTTTGGTTTGCAGCGGCTGTTTCTTGAATCGTCTCATCAGTTTCATTATGGCTGCTACTGCTAGCCTTGTGTGATTCTTGACGATTTTCTGTGCTCATTGCCTCTGTTGTTTTTGGACCATTTGTTCGTTCGGAAATGCTCTCATCGTGTCGGTCGTTCAAAGAGTCGGCAGTCTTGTGGTTCTCTTCGTTACTTTTATTAGCCGAAACAGCATTGGCAGAAATATCATTAGCAGAAACAGCCCTAGCAAGAGAAGGCAAAATAAGCAGTAACGATTGAGATATGGGTACATTGATGCTGAGTGCTGAACTCACTCTGACTTTTTTATCTTTGCGTTTTTTCCCGACGCCTGCACTGCGATTTGCTGGTGTTGTCTTCGTTGTTGTCTTCGTTGTTTTCTGAGGTCTCTCAACCTTGTTCTTCTCTGCCATTGGTTGCATCCATGAATTCTATTTAACCTTATTTTAGTTAAATACAAGAATGGCGTTTTTGCGAACTAATTCTCTAATTATTAACAGAATTAGTGAATAACAGATGGGTTATCTTATTTTGATGAAAAGCAAGGTGAAATATTGAGAAGTTAAAGGTAAAAGGTAAAAGGAGAAATGATGGTTCCTTTCGCTCAAACTCATGATGGAATTTGAGCGAAAGCCGTTATTGAACAAAAGATGTTATTGAGTAATAGAAATGAACACCGTTTGTGATCTAACCGGTGAATGCTATTTTTGCCGATTGTGACAGTGCTTTGAAGTCGTCACCATCAATGTCACCTGGTTTACAAATGCCAAGAAGATCGTCAATAAAAAAGCTGAGCGCTCTTGATTCGATAGCTTTAATTGCCTGTTGCTGCTCAAGGGGCAAGTACCCATAGGTTGACGCGGCACCAAAGTCGCCAAAGATCATATGATTGTCGCTGTTTATTAACACGTTATGCGCGTATAAATCTCCGTGGCAGACTTTGTTCTCGTGCAAGTGATTAAATACATCCGTCATCTGTTCAACAATCCGTTTTATCTCATGAATACCGAGCTGGAAATCGGGCTTAAATGTATCTCGTGTGCACGATTGCAAACTAGGCGCTAAACCTAAATTGAAATAGTTCTCTGGAATGAGTTCCATGACGAGCGAAAGAGAGTTCTCCTCACTGACCTGAGCGATAGATTTAACAAGATTTGGGTGGAATCCTGTTTGCAAACAAGCGTGCAGTTCATCTTGCGGGTAACCATCGCTGGTGACTGCGCCCTTAAATACTTTAACCGCGACGTGCTTAGGGAAATCGTACTCTTCGTTCAACCAATCTGCGTGTGAAATGATGCCCGAGGCTCCTTGGCCCAACACTTGGTTTAATTGATAACTGTCAGAGCTCACTTGCGGAACTTGGGTTGTTAGCTCGTTATTTTCACAAAAAGGGTTGCCAGCGAACGCGAGCCAAGCAAGGCGAGGGAGTGCCAGTAACGGCTTGGGAAATTCAGTTAACTGGTTCGCCGATAAACGAATCAGCTCTAAGTTGTTCAATTGGCTTATTGAGTCGGGAAGTTGTTGTATCTTATTGCCAGCTAATGCCAATTTTTGCAATCGAGGTCTATCGCCAAGCGCAGAAGGCAGGACTTCGATGTCATTATCCGTCAGGATCAACCAGCGAAGCCGCTTAGGAAGTGAGTGCTCTGATACTTCGGTGATTTGGTTGTCTTTAAAACCGACCATTTCAAGTTGAGGGCAACGGCCAAGCACCTCTGGAAGGTGAGTGAACTGGTTTTGTGAGGCAAACAAAATTTTGAGATTAACCAGTTGTGATAATTCACTAGGCAAATCACTTAATTGATTGTTAGAAAGGTCCAAGATTTCGAGAGTGTCGGCCAGTTGCAAAATCTCTAATGGAAATTCAGTCAGTTGCTGTGACATTGTTAGGCGTTTAACGCCTTTAAGCTGACCATTTTTTAGTTGTTCTATTGTGTGCAAACTGAAACCTTAATACTCGACCTATTTTTGAATCGGGTAGTCTACGCGTAACTTTTAGGAAAGGCGAGTGCCTCTAGAGCTAAATATTAGCGGTTGATTGAAGGTATAATGAGCAGCGATTTCATCCGATTAAGGATGTGTTGTTTTTATCGTCCTGTCATCACATCAAATCAAATCAATCAAAGCAATCAAACTGTATTTTCGTTCTTATGGTTGGTTTTCGGTGTTGTCTATGCTTTGCCACATTTCTCAGTTGCTCTCGGCGATAGAGATGATCCGCTTTACGACTTCGTTCTCAGTGACGCTCGCATCGCGATAATAGCGGAAGATCTCTGAGTTGATGGCTTGTTGAGCCATTGGGTTGACGGCCATAGAATCCGTCATACTTGGCGCGGCCAAGCCATGCTCCATTGCATAGTTGAAGTCTTGATAGGACTGGATTTGGCAAGGGTTGAACGACGTAATATCAATATCTGAACGAACTGGTATGGAGCCTTTGGCTTTATTGAATCGGGTTTGAAACGGTTTGTCGGCAAGAATGTCGGCCAATTCGATGGCGTCTTGTTGTGAGAAGTTTTTACTCTCCATAAAGATAAAGCTGTCCATATTATAGAGATAAATATTGTGCGACTGCGGAGCAGGGTAGCAGCCGATATGGGACGGAACGGATACTTCAGCGGCCAGTAGATCACCCAAAATCCAATCGCCGCCAAGCTGGAACAACGCTTTGTCATTCGCGAGTGCGGCTGTGGCGGTGTCCCACTTTTGATTAGCCAGCGGCTCACCTTGAGATTCATTAAGTAACAGGCTCAAACGCCTTAATTGCTTAAGGGCATGACGCATCTGTACTGAGTCAATATTGTTTCGGTTTAGATCCACTAACGCGGTTTTGTAAAAATCGACTCCGCCTGACGCAATAACAAAACTTTCAAACAACTGGGCGATTTGCCATGGTTGCTCACCAATGGCCAGGGGAATGATTCCTTGCTGCTTGGCTTTGTGCATGGCATCAAACATGTCAGGCCAGGTTTTTGGTGTCTCCAATGCCAGTTGATTGAGCAGACGGTGATTTACCCATAGCCAGTTTAATCGGTGTAATGTTAATGGTAGCGCCACGTATCCATTATCTGTTTTATTGATGTTAATAGATAGCGGATAGAGCACGTCATTCCACTCGTGCTTTTGGGCGACTTCATTGATGTTGTGTAAAATTCCAATGGCATCCCATGCCTTGATACTTGGTCCTTCTATTTGAGCAAAACTCGGCGTGTTCCCTGCTAACGCCCGCGCTTGCAAGACGGTCATCGCACTGTCACCGCCGCCACCTAAAACAGAGGAAGTAGTGATATTCTCTGGTGATTTAGATAAGTGTTCTTCAAGTATTGTCAGTGCTTTTTGCTCACCTTTTGATGTCCACCAATGTAAAAACTCGACGTCGGCCATAACATGAAAGCTGGGTAACAAAAGGCTTGATCCGAGAATCGCCAAAGTGCGTATCTCAGAAAAAACACTATGCGCGGAAAACGGACTAAGCGCAGAAAACGGATTTAGCGCAGAAAACGGATTTAGAGCAGAAGAAGTATCACGAATTAAAAATGTCATAGCGAATCTCTTGGGAATTAATCTCTTGGAAACAGTAATGTGGCGCGAAGACCACCGCGCTGGGTTATGGTTAGATCAAGGCTACCCCCGTGGGCTTTGATGATGCTTTGAGAAATCGTTAGCCCTAAGCCATTCCCTTCTTTTTCGGTATTGCCAGTGGCGCGAAAGTAGGGTTCACAGAGTTTTTCAAGGACGCGACTATCAACATCGGTGCCTTGGTCTTCAATTGTGACTCTTAATTCTGTTTCGCTATCGGTTAGTAAGATGTCGGCTCGTTCACCATATTTCAGTGCGTTGTCGACCAAGTTTTGTATGCATCGCTTGATGGCTAAAGGTTTGCCTGCGAATGGAGCATTGGCGTGGCCACTAATGGTAATGATGCTAGGATCTTCACATAGGTAAGAGGCGATATGGTGAAGCAGTTGCACAATATCAATGGGTTCAATTTCTTCATGAATATCGGTTTCTTTAATGCATTGCAGCGCACCTTTGACCATCAGATCCAAGTCATTGGTAATACGAATAAATCGTTCTCGCTCCTTGGCGTCATCCAGCATTTCAGATCGCAATTTTAAACAGGCGATTGGGGTTTTTAGATCGTGAGAAATCGCGCCAAAGAGCATTTCTCGATCTTTAATATGGCTGTCAATTCTGCGGTTCATTTTGTTAAAGGCTCTAACCGCGGCTTTCAGTTCGGCGCTACCTTCTTCTTTCACTTCTGGTACTTTTAATCGTGTCGACATCAAGGTCGCAGCTTTTGCCAATTGCCGAATAGGGCGTATTTCTCGACGCACAACAAACCATGTGCAAAGCATAAGCAACACAGCGGATAATAATAGGGTGAACCATTCTCGCAGCTCAAAATAACTGGTTTCGAGCGCGACATATGGGGCGGGTAATACGGCGGCTAAATAGAACCATTCTCCGTCGGCAACCTCAACTTGCATCACCAATATTGGCGGGTTGAGATCGCCATAAGAAAGAGAGTAGTGGGCCCATAATAGGGGGAGTCCATCAATGGAGAGTTCATTGTTAAATACACGCAGGTCATCACGCAGGGTGAATTCCACTTTAATGTCCGGGGTTCCTTCAAGTTCATTGTGAAGCACCGATTCTACTTCATTAATAACAAGCGTTTTTCGTGCACTTTGAGGCAGCGGTTTTACTGGGATTTCATGGTTATTAAGGGAAACAAAAAATCGAGTTCCCCCCATACTGCGTAGCTGGTTAAGAACCAAGTGGCGATATTCCGAAGGTAACGTCTGGAAAAAAGAAATAGTGGAAGAAGCGCTGCGTGCCAAGCTATGCACAGTGGTTGTTAGCCCTTGTTTGTCACGTTCGCTACTGTGCTGATACCAGATAATTCCAGCGAGGATTTGCGCCAGCATGATCACCAACAGTAAAAATAAGCTCGTGCGTACCGCTAAAGAATTTGACCACCGTTTAGCCTTCATATCTAGCCTTGTTTATATAGAGTGTTATTCATATAGAACGTGAGTCGTAAGCATGTAGCCCTTGTTACGCACTGTAATGATGAGTGAGCGATCCTTATCTTCTAAGTGATGACGTAAGCGACTGATCTGAACATCAATTCCTCTCTCTAGTGGATCCGCTTCTCGTCCCCAAATCTCACGGGCGATATCATCTCTCGATAATATTGACTCAGCGTGGCTGACGAACAGCAAGAGTAGTGTTAAATCGGCCCCACTCAGTTGTTTAATAGAGCAACTTGGTATATGGATGAGCTGACGCGTCACCGTATCTATCTGCCATTCTCCAAAGCGAATTTTACGAGCCAACTTGGTTGAATTTGAAACGTGACTGCGACGTAAAATGGTTTTGATACGGGCAAGCAACTCCCGTGGGCTAAAGGATTTGGTAATGTAATCATCCGCGCCCATTTCTAGGCCTGCTACACGGTCTGCTTCCTCTGTGACCGCAGTCAGCATAATAATGGGTACATCAGATAGACGTCGTAATTGCTGGCACAAAGTGAAACCATCATCGCCAGGCATCATGATATCCAGAATAATCAAATCAGGTTGGTGGCTGTCTAAAACGCGCCACATTGCCTCGCCATTCTCTGCACCAACCACCTCAAAACCTGCTCTTCCGAGATAATCGATGAGTGCATCACGCAGTTCCATATTATCGTCGACAACCAGAATTTGTTTACTATCCATACTGCTTTACCCATCGTGTTTTGACAGAGGGCGCTATCAACGCATGGTCTACCTCGTAACAATGCGCATCCAGAACAAACTGTCGACTCAGATAAAAATAATCTTATCAATATCATGGATAACATCATGCATTGACCTATTCATGAACTCAATTGTTGTTAATGTAATTTGCCACTTACAAAGCACATTTTTTGTAAGTGAAAGCTTACAAAATCCTATTCATTTGTAACCTTCGCTTTTCAATCTCTCGATATGATCATTGGGCGCTAAACAAGACAACGTTTACAGCACACATTTTTATTAACTACCCATTTTTATAAGCACCTATTTATAAGTACCTAGTTATAAGTACACATTTATAAAACACTAATGGTGAACATATCGAGCTGTTTGGGTTCAAGTGGCTCATACCAAAAAACAATCTCCAACTAGGAGGGAAGAATGTTTAGTAATCTCTTTGGACAATTACAAAAAGTAGGGCGATCGTTAATGTTGCCTGTGGCGGTACTGCCCGTAGCAGGTTTAATGTTGGGGATCGGTAATGCTGGATTTGCGTTTATACCCGACGCGTTAAGTAAAATAATGTTAGCGGCAGGCGATGGCGTTTTTGGCAACATGCAGCTCATGTTTGCTGTGGGCGTAGCACTTGGGCTATCAAAAGGTAATGATGGGGCTGCTGCTTTGGCGGGCCTTGTTGGACTTATCATCATGAATGCGTCGCTTGGTATTGTCACTGGGCTTCGCGGGCTTGAAACCGATGCGACCATTATGGGAGTTTCGACACTCCAAACGGGCGTCTTTGGCGGTATTATCATCGGTGCATTTGCCGCCATGATGTATAACCGATTTTATAATATTCGGTTGCCCGAATACCTAGGCTTTTTTGCCGGAAAACGTTTTGTTCCCATTATTACCGGTATTACAGCCATCGCGGTAGGCGCAGTGCTTGCGTTCTTGTGGCCGCCTGTTGGGCAAATGCTTGATGCATTCTCTCACTGGGCTGCGTATCAAAATCCTGTTCTAGCCTGGGCGATCTATGGCGCTGGCGAACGCTCGTTACTGCCTGTTGGCTTACATCATATTTGGAATGCGCCATTCTTCTTTGAAGTGGGGAGTTACATTGACCCAGAAACAGGAAAAGAAATTACTGGTGAACTTTCTCGATTCTTTGCTGGCGACAAAACAGCAGGGTACTTGTCTGGTGGCTTTATGTACTCAATGTGGGCACTCCCTGCTGCTGCATTAGCCATTTACCATTGTGCAACGCCAGAGCGTAAAAAAGTCGTGGGCGGTTTGATGTTAACCGCGGCTTTAACCTCTTGGTTAACAGGTATCACCGAGCCGATTGAATTTACTTTCTTATTCGTGGCTCCAGTGCTTTATATCATCCATATCTTCTTAACGGGGATTGCATTTGCACTAACAGCGTTCCTGGAAATTAAACACAGTACCGATTTCGCTCATGGCGCCATTCAGTTCTTCTTGTATTACCCAATGTCGAGTAATGCGTGGATGTTCTTTATCATTGGGCCAATTTGGGCATGTTTGTACTATGGTTTATTCCGTTTCTTAATTACTAAGCTAGATCTAAAAACACCGGGTCGTGAGACAGACATAGCGGAAGTGGTCATCGCAGGTCAGCCTGATGAGATCGCAGTGGATATTGTGGCGGCGTTAGGCGGTAAAGCGAATATTAAGTCTGTGGATGCTTGCATTACTCGCTTGAGAGTAAGTGTAAAAGATATCGCTCACGTAGACAAAACGAAGCTTAAACAGCTAGGTGCACGAGAGGTTCTTGTTATAGGTGACAGCTTACAAGCCATCTTTGGTACGCAGTCCGACAGTATAAAAACCGAAATACACGGAGTGCTAGCGATCTCCTGATCTTACCACCCCCCTATGTGCTAGACGTGCATTAGCAACTCGAGTAATGCGCTATAGCATCCGGTAAGATTTCAGCCAACTCTTTGAATTAGTCGTTCTTATGAGTTGGCTTTTTTCGTTGTTGCTTTCGTTTTCGTTGCTGCTTTTTTTTCGTTCAGGTTGCGTATTAAGCCACATTTTTAGTGGTCAAATGGCTCTACAATAGCGAAAGAATCAATGAAAGAGTGAATGCCGATGCTAAATGAAAACCATGCTTTTATCTTAGATTTCCCAGAGCTGAAATTAGACATTGTCCAGCTTAACCACGACGATCCCACCTTTAAAGCTGACCTTCAGCAATATCACCAGTTAGATTACGATATTCGACAGTTAGAGATATCGGGCAGTCCTATCGACGACAACAGTATGCATACGCTCAAACTCCAGCGAATGGAATTAAAAGACGCACTCTATGTTCAACTGACGAAACATCATGGACAGGCGGTGAGCGGTTCATAATTCGTCTGTTCTCTGTCTCTGTTCTCTGTTTCTGTTTTCGCTGAAGGCTGTTTTGCTTAGTCCCTGTTATATTCAGCCGTTTATTCAGCCTCGATTGTAGTGTATGCAATCAAAAGTATATTGAACGAACCCAAAGCGTTCTGAACCCATCCAATAAGCGTATTAAATGGATTAATACGCTTACATTCAATATTTCACTAGCACCTTCAATACGACGAAAACGATTCAATGACCTGACGGTATGTTTCGAACCGTATTTTCCTAGTGCACGCCGAAATGAGAAAAAAAACAGGACTTACCTCACAAACCTGACTTGATGTAAATCAATTTGTAATAGACAATACGCGCCCATATCTAGGTGACTTTTCAACTCTGTTACCAATCAACGTCATCGGTTTTATCTATCATTACGATAGGCAGAGCCTAGTATCTATTTAAGGATGTCGCTGTTACCTTTAGCGCATACTTAATACCTCGTTTGCAAAGGAAAGATGATGGTAATACCTGAAAATAGCAGCATCGTAATTTTTGGTGCCTCGGGCGATCTTACTTATCGTAAGTTGATCCCTGCTTTATACCACCTTTATGCAAATAATCAGTTGCCAGAATCGTTTGCGATCCTTGGCGTAAGCCGAACTGATTATAGCGATGAATCTTACCGCTCAAAATTAAAGCAATCGCTTCAGGAAATGGAAAAAACCGAACCAGAAGTGTTGAATGCCTTTATTGAGCATCTGCATTACCAAGCGATTAATACCTCGGATGCAGAAGATTATGGTCGATTAGCGACACGTTTAGAGCAAATCGAGCAAGAGTATCAATTCGACAACCACAACACATTATTCTATCTGGCGACACCGCCTAGCTTGTACGGCGTAATTCCAGCTAATCTTGCCGAACATGGCTTGAATGATGAATCCAATGGTTGGCGTCGTCTTATTATCGAAAAACCTTTTGGTTACGACCTTGAATCAGCCCAGAAGCTAGATGAAGAAATTCATCATCATTTCAAAGAGCACCAGATTTACCGAATCGACCATTACCTAGGTAAAGAAACGGTTCAAAACCTTCTGGTACTGCGCTTCTCTAATGCCATGTTCGAACCGTTGTGGAACCGTAACTTCATTGATTACGTTGAAATCACGGGCGCAGAGTTCTTGGGCGTAGAAGAGCGTGGTGGATACTACGATGGATCTGGCGCCGTGCGCGATATGTTCCAAAACCATTTGCTGCAAGTTTTGGCCATGGTGGGTATGGAGCCACCTGCGCAAATCAATGCCGATTCAATTCGTGATGAAGTGGTGAAAGTCCTTCAGTGTTTGAAACCGCTTGAAGAAGAAAACCTGCGTAAAGACCTCGTGTTAGGTCAATACACAGCGTCTGACGTTCGTGGTCAACACCTACTTGGTTACCGTGAAGAGAACGGCGTAGCCGACGACTCGCGTACTGAAACCTACATTGGTTTAAAAGCTTACATCAACAACTGGCGTTGGAACGGTGTGCCTTTCTACGTGCGTACGGGTAAGCGTTTACCGACACGTGTCACTGAAATCGTGATTCACTTTAAGAACACACCGCACCCTGTTTTCGGCCAAGATGCGCCTGAAAATAAACTGATTATCCGTATCCAACCGGATGAAGGTATTCAGATGAGCTTTGGTTTGAAAGAGCCAGGAGCAGGCTTCAAAGCAAAAGAAGTGAAAATGAACTTCTCTTACTCTGATCTGCCAGAAACTCAGATGCTAACAGCTTACGAGCGTTTACTTCTTGATGCGCTAAACGGTGACGCGACCCTGTTTGCACGTACCGATGCGGTCGAAGCATGCTGGAAGTATGTGCAACCTATTCTAGATTTCAAACAGGATCCACAAGCACTTTTTGGTTACGCGTGTGGAACGTGGGGCCCTCAAGAAGCGTTTGAACTTCTGGAGAGAGATAATCGAGCATGGCGTTTCCCATGCAAAAACTTAACGGATACGGATTACTGCGAACTATGATCAATCACAAGATCTTTGCAACGCCAGAACTGGTTGTTGAAAACCTAGCAAACGAAATGAAAGCGTACAGCGAACAGGGCAAACCTGTACACATTTCACTGTCGGGTGGCAGCACGCCAAAAATGCTTTTCAAGCTTTTAGCGGAAGCACCATACGCAGAAGGTATTCAATGGAATAACCTTCACTTCTGGTGGGGCGACGAACGTTGCGTGGCAGCAGACGACGCTGAAAGTAACTTTGGTGAAGCAAACGCATTGCTATTTTCAAAAGTAAACCTGCCAGCTGAAAACATCCACCGCATTCGTGGTGAAGATGAACCTAAAGCAGAAGCTGAGCGTTTCGCGAAAGAGATGGCAGACGTGATTCCAACTGAAAACGGTACGCCTGTATTCGATTGGATTTTGCTAGGTGTTGGCGCAGACGGCCACACAGCGTCACTATTCCCGGGCACAACGGACTACCAAGATGAGAACCTATCTGTATTAGCTTCTCACCCAGAGTCGGGGCAGATCCGAGTTTCTAAGACCGCGAAAGTGTTAGAAGCCGCAAAACGAATCAGCTACCTAGTACTGGGTGCCGGTAAAGTTGACATCGTTAAAGAAATTCATACAACACCTGCTTCAGAGTTGCCTTACCCGGCAGCGAAGATCCAGTCTAAAACTGGCGAAACAGAGTGGTTCCTAGATTCAAATGCAGCAAGTGCTATCGCATAAGTGCGAATAGCCGCAAGGAGATAAAATAATGAAAGGTGATATCGGTGTAATTGGCCTAGCAGTAATGGGTCAAAACCTTATCCTAAACATGAACGACCACGGCTTCAAAGTTGTGGCTCACAACCGTACTGCTGCTAAAGTAGACGAGTTTCTAGAAGGCCCAGCGAAAGGGACTAACATTGTTGGTGCTTACTCTCTAGAAGAGCTCGTTGAGAAGCTAGAAACGCCACGTAAAGTGATGTTGATGGTTCGTGCGGGTGACGTTGTAGATACGTTCATCGACAAGCTTGTACCACTTCTAGACAAAGGTGACATCATCATTGATGGTGGTAACACTAACTTCCCAGACACGAACCGTCGTGTTGCTGCTCTTCGTGAGAAAGGCATTCACTTCATCGGTACGGGTGTTTCTGGTGGTGAAGAAGGCGCTCGTTTCGGTCCTTCTATCATGCCAGGCGGTTCTCCTGAAGCTTGGGAAGCGGTTAAGCCTATCTTCCAAGGTATCTCTGCGAAAACTGACGCGGGTGAGCCTTGTTGTGATTGGGTGGGTAACGACGGTGCTGGTCACTTCGTTAAGATGGTTCACAATGGCATCGAATACGGTGACATGCAGCTTATCACTGAAGCCTACCAGTTCATGAAAGATGGCCTTGGGTTGAACCACGACGAAATGCAGGCTGTATTTGCTGACTGGAACAAAACTGAGCTAGATAGCTACCTAGTAGAAATCACGGCTGACATCCTTGGCTACAAAGATGAAGACGGTGAAGCGCTCGTTGAGAAAATCCTAGACACTGCTGGCCAAAAAGGTACGGGCAAATGGACAGGTATAAACGCACTAGACATGGGTATCCCACTGACTCTAATCACTGAGTCTGTATTCTCTCGTTGCCTGTCTGCATTGAAAGATCAACGTGTTGAAGCTGAGCAACTGTTCGGCAAGACTGTTGCTCCAGTTGAAGGCGACAAGCAAGAGTGGGTTGATGCAATCCGTCAGGCTCTACTGGCTTCTAAGATAATCTCTTACGCTCAAGGTTTCATGCTAATGCGTGAAGCGTCGAACGAAAACGGTTGGGATCTAAACTACGGTAACGTTGCTCTTATGTGGCGTGGCGGTTGTATCATCCGTTCTGCATTCCTGGGCAACATTCGTGATGCTTACGAAGCGAACCCAGAGATCGCTTTCCTAGGTTCAGATGCCTACTTCAAAGGTATCCTAGACAACTGCATGGGCGCTTGGCGTAAAGTAGCCGCTAAGTCTATGGAATCTGGTATTCCAATGCCATGCATGACTTCTGCACTGACGTTCCTAGACGGCTACACTACAGCTCGTCTTCCAGCGAACCTTCTACAAGCTCAGCGTGACTACTTCGGTGCTCACACTTACGAGCGTACTGACCGTCCGCGTGGTGAATTCTTCCACACAAACTGGACTGGTACAGGCGGCGACACTGCTTCTACAACATACGACGTATAATCGTTAGTTCATGTTGAAACCATAAAAACAAAAGGATGCCAAACGGCATCCTTTTTTAATCGTGACAAAATTGAATTATTCGCCTGCAATGATTTGGCGTTTGCCTTTCATACTAGCAAACAACATGTATAAACAGGTCGACAGTAAGGACACGAATAAATACCCAATTAATCCGTATTGTGACTGCATAAACCAATCCGCAAGTACTGGCCCAAGTATTGAGCCGATGCTGTAGCTAAATAGCATCACCTGAGTGGCTGAAACAATGTAGTTAGCATCAAGACCATCGCACCCTAGGTTGATGGCGATCGGGTAGAGCGCGAAGCTCGCCATTCCTAATATGAATAAGCAAACAGCAAACGTACCCATGTCGGTGCTCATGGCAGAAAGTGCCATGGCGGCGACACCTAATAAACAAAACATTGCCATAAGAAGTGTTCTGCCGAGGTATTTCGACAACCAAGGAACCGTGGGTTGAACGGCCATCCCACCGAGTATGACCAGTGCCATCAAGCTGCCTATTTCACTATTTCCAGTTCCGCGGTGGCTAAGCTCTAACGGCATTAGCCCGTAAACAGCGCCTAACACTAAGCCGGAGACGATGCACCCCATTATGGCAGCATGGTTCAACTTAGCTATTTGTCGGATGGACAGTCTCGATGCTTCTTCGCTTTCAGGTTGATCCGATTTTCCGAAAATCAGGACCATGACGGCCAGTGATAATAATGAAAAAATAGCGATGTAAGGAACGCTGCCAATAACGCCGATGTAACCAATACCCAGTTGCCCGAAAGACGATCCGCCATACAAGGCCCCCATATAAAGGCCTAAGCGTTTTCCTCGGCTGGACTCATCACCATGTAACAGCCATGATTCGACGATAACGAAAACACCAGCGACTGCGATACCCGCCACAAAACGAGCGCCTAACCAAATAGATGAATAAGAGAGAATTGGTAACACAACAATTGAGATCATAAAGATCAACAAGCACGAAATAAACGCATTACGATGCCCGAGCTTTACTACCATTGGTTCAATGGCGATCGCGCCGACTAAAAGCCCTGCATAGAATATACTGGCTAGCCAACTGGCCAAGCTACTTTCTAGGCCATAGTGAGGTAACATCAGAGGCATCAAACTCATCAAATAACCGGATGCAATTGCGTAAAGAGAGAGCGCAATAACCGGTACAGAGATGCGAGCTTTAGGCTCGGTGATAAGAATGTTTTCCAATGTAGGAGCCTCCGAAAAAGTAAGTGGGGTATTTTCGGGGCGAATATGTACGGAATTGAAATAAAGGTAAAACGAATCATTTTTTTCTTAACGACAAAAATAATTTATCGTTGAAATCGTTATGAATATAAAGAAGCAATAGAGCCAAAAAGAGTAGGCATGACACACTCGATCATTGCCGATCTTAATACTCGCTATACGGCAAAAAAATACGATGCACAAAAGCGAATTTCAGCGGAAGATATGGACGTATCAAAGAAGCGATCCGCCTATCTGCGTCTTCCATCAACTCGCAACCTTTAAAGTTTATCATTCATGAATTCGATCACGCCAAAGAGCGTTTTCACGGAACGTTCGCCAATATGTTCCAGTTCAATCAACCTCATGCGAAAGGTGCCTCCCATATCATTCTATTCGCTCATCATCCTAAGTTTGATAAAGAGCAGTATCGCAAAGTGGTTGATACTGCATTCAGTTCAGGTCATCTTCCTGTGGAACGTTACAATGAGATGCTTGAAGGCGCGTTCGGTTTTGTCGAGTTAAATACCGATGTTAACGAAAAAGAACGGGTAGACCGGCTAAGATGCAGCACCCCCAGCTCTTTCTTAAAAACAACCGACCACTCACTATACAACAGATAGCGCCATTCGCAGATATCCGTTAAACCCAACAGTAAGAAAAGTCGTCTATTCAAAGTCAGGCTAGGGCGCACCTACTCCTGTTACGAATTATGTGCCTTTTTCTTTGGTCCTATTTTTTACGATATCAGCGAGGTAGATAAAAGCGCTGAATAATAAAAAGGCCGCTGAAACAAAGAAGAGTACGGGCATTTTTAATATCCATGCAAAGGTAGCAGCAAGAAAAGCACTAAAGCAAACTAACCGGCTAGATGACATAACATGACCCAGTTTTGTGTTCATAACGCCTCCCGAATAAGGTCTGTTTTCCTTATGGGCAGTATCTCATTGGCGGTGAGAAATTAATCTAAATCGTTATCAAAAAACCTGATTTAGTGATCCAGATGGAATGTATTCAGACACATCGTGAATGTTAAATAAATAAGAATCATTATCATTAGAGAAAAGGCTATGATAGAGTGGTATTCATGTAATCTATCAATAGAGCATGACGCATTGAAGGTCTTGTTTTTTCGTAAATCTTTTCTCTTAATTTGGGTGATAGGGCTTGTCGTCGCCTTTTTCAGTTTTCGCACCGTCGAGTTTTATGAGTCCCGCAAGTTGCACGATCAACTAGAAATCCAATTTCACGGCAAGATGAAACTGCTCGAGCAATCAATACGCTCATTGTCTGAGTTGATCTATGCGACTCAAAAGTTTATGCAAAACGGTAACAGCCCGTCTCAATCACAGTTTCAACGATTCCTTGATGCCCGAACGGGAATAGGGTCGGGCATTCATTCTGTATTGTGGGTGCCTTTAGTGGCGTCCGATGACGTGATTGAATTTGAACAGCAAGCCAAAAAAGAGGGGCTACTCGGTTTTCGATTATTGCCCAGCATGGATCAAACGAATTCATGTGCGTTTGGGTTGGGCAGCGCAACGTTACCTGTTTATTATGTTTCACCTCAGTTTGAAGCCAGTGACTTTTTGGGGCAAAGGCTGGATACCCACTGCGATTATTCAGCCGCGATGAAATCGTCACTCCTGGAGCAAGGTATCGCGACGAGTGCTTTTGAAGATGAGAACAACCAAGGGATAAAATTGTTTCTTCCGGTGTTAGGGAGTGAAAATGAACTGCAGGGATTCGTGGTGGCCAGCGTTCTATTCCATGAGTTTTTGGGCGTAACATGGAAAAGTGAAATCAATTCTAACAAGCTCAATATTTCGGTTGCCAACACCAGCACACAAAATGATTCCGTTATTTTTCAATCGCATGTCAATTTAGCTCTAAAGAAAGCCTCTTATTATGATCAGGTGCTTGTTTATACTCAGTTGGTCGAGCTACCACTCATAGGCCAAAACTGGACAATATCGATCTCGATGATAGA
Source organism: Vibrio sp. YMD68 (assembly GCF_029958905.1). NCBI lineage: Bacteria > Pseudomonadati > Pseudomonadota > Gammaproteobacteria > Vibrionales > Vibrionaceae > Vibrio > Vibrio sp. YMD68. Next base: position 1,486,513 of record NZ_CP124614.1, read on the forward strand.
TGACAAAACGAGACTACTGATTTACGGTTCAACCGCAGTGATCCTGATACTGTTGCTGACCGTGTCGGTTTCGATTGGTGTCAGTTTTTATGCCCATCGTTTGCAAATTTCAGATCGGATTGTTAAAGAAAAAACGGAAAGCCTTGAAATTCAGGCCACAAGAGACGAATTGACAGGCCTATTTAATCGGCAGTCATTGAGTGAGAAAATAGAGCATCAACTAGAACTCATTGGCCAAGAAAAAACGCGTGGTTTTTCCATTCTTTTTATCGATCTCGATAGATTCAAAGTCATCAACGATTCAATGGGGCATATTGTTGGTGACCATGTATTGCAGCAGGTCGCGTTTCGTTTAAAGAATAATGCACGGAAAGGCGATATTAGCTTTCGGTTTGGTGGGGATGAGTTTGTGATTTGCTTACCCAATCAAGTGGATGAAAAAATCGTGGGAGATTTATGTCAGCGATTTTCTGATCTTTTGTCTAAGCCATATAGCATTAAAGGGCAAACCTGTCATTTAGGCGCGAGCATCGGGGTGTCGATTGTTACCTCGCCTTCTGAGTCGCTCGCGAGCATCTTACGAGAAGCCGATACCGCGATGTACAAGGCCAAGCAATCCGGCACTGAAAAAGTGGTGTTTTTTAATGACTCTATGTTCATACAAGCGAAGCAGCGCTTTGTATTGGAGCAAGAGCTGGCTATTGCCATAGAAAGCAATCAGTTATCTTTAGTATACCAGCCTATTTTTTGTCAAAAGACAGAGAGAGTGTCTGGGTTTGAAGCTCTACTGCGTTGGAATCATCCTGAAAAAGGGCCAATATCCCCGGCCGAATTTATTCCTGTAGCGGAAGAAGCCGGTTTGATCATCAAAATGGGCGACTGGGTGGTCAGGCAAGTCTGTGAGATATTAGAATCGCTTTGGCATGACTCATCATTAAGCTATATACCTCGGATCAATATTAACGTGTCGGCCAAGCAATTCGAGTCAAATCATATCATTCATACTTTGCAATGTGCGTTAAGCCAGGCGAAGTTTCCAGCCAGCTTACTGGGGATTGAAATAACAGAGTCACTGCTACTGAGCGATTCATCATGTACGGTCAATGCGCTAAAGGAAATAAAAGACTTAGGTGCGAAGATCTATCTCGATGATTTTGGCACGGGCTATTCGTCTTTATCGGTGCTTAGTGAGTATCCCGTGGATACGGTCAAAATCGATCAGAGTTTTGTGCGTCATATTGATAACGTAGGTCATAAGTCGAGTCGTTTGTGCAAAGGGATTATTTCAATGGCGCATTCTATCTCGCTCGAAGTGGTGGCTGAAGGGGTTGAAACGGAAATGCAGTTATCGACCTTGCGAGGTTGCGGTTGTAATTATGTCCAAGGTTTCTTAAAAGCAAAACCGGTGAGTAGTGACGTTATGGGGGAGTATTTGACTTATAAACCAAGTTACGCCCTTCAAGCGAGCTAGAGGGCAGTGAGCCACATTTAATTAATTCATGGCTTCACTGCTTTGACTGGCGAAAGAGGGCGCTGGTATGAGTGCCCTGTATTAAGTCAAAAATAACCAAACACCGACGCCCATCATTAGGGTTCCTGCAATTCTGTTCATTAATCGCACATTGTGTGATTGGCCCAATAGACTCTTCAACCCTTTACCACCAGTGGCGTACAGAGTCATGCAGATGAACTCGAACAAAAGAATGATCGAAACCAAGACAACCAATTGAGGCGCTAAATCAGCACTTTGATCGATAAAGGGCGGCAAGAGTGAAATCATAAATGCCCAGCCTTTCGGGTTGGCAATGGCTGTCACAAAGCCTTGAACCACCAAGTCCCAATCACTGTGTGTGACGGGTGATGTGTCATTGAGGTTGATGGCTAGCTTTCCTCTCGAACGCCACATTTGTATGCCCAAATAAAATAGGTAGCTACCACCAATGAATTTGAGTGCGACAAACAGCCAGGGGTAATTGAGCATGACCGCTGCAATACCCAATACCGCTGCAACAGCAACCAAGCCGACGCCCACAAGTTCACCTGCCATCATCCATAAGGCGCGGCGATAGCCAATGCTCATACCTAATGTGAGTGCGAGCGTCATACACATGCCTGGAGTGATCGAGACAAAGAAGAAGGTTGGAATAAACATTCCCAGCAAAGCGGTATTCATAATCGTTATATTTTTATTGTTAAATGTGTCGTTAACATAAAGCAATGCCTGACTAAAGCCAATATCAATATGAGTCGATGAAGCATAATGAGTCGATGAGGCAGACAGATGTGGGCGCAATAACCAATTAGCGGTAAACTAAAGCCTTTATCCTGTATCAACGGCAAAGAGAGCAACAATGACGACTTTATTGACAGCGGAAGTTGAACCAAAGACCACAGCAAATGCTTCCGTTATTTGGTTGCACGGACTAGGGGCCGATGGCCATGATTTTGAACCTATCGTTAGAGAGTTAGCTCTTCCGAAAGCGTGCGCGATTCGATTTATATTTCCTCATTCACCTTCGATTCCCGTCACCATCAATGGCGGAGTGGTCATGCCTGCTTGGTACGATATTTTAGATATGAGCATTGAGCGTAAGGTCGATTTATCACAATTAAATGCGTCTGCAAGCGCGGTGCAAGCGTTGATTGACCGTGAGATAGAGCGTGGGATCAAATCTGATCGCATTATTCTTGCTGGTTTTTCTCAAGGTGGAGCGGTTGCCTATCAAGCGGCACTGACCTACTCACAGCCCTTGGCAGGGTTACTTGCGATGTCGACGTATTTTGCGACCAAAGAGACAATTGAGCTTCACGAGAGCAATAAACATATTGATATCAATATTATGCATGGTTCTCTAGACCCGGTGGTGGCTCCACAATTGGGCGAGCAAGCTCTTAACGCTCTTGAAAGTAAAGGCTATCAGCCCGCTTATCATCAGTATGCGATGGAACACGGTGTCTGTGCCCAGCAAATTAACGACATTTCACAGTGGATACAAAGACGTCTGAGCTAAACAAAGCGGCGGTAGGTCTCGCTGTTGAAAGCTAGAGTGTTGGCATCAACAAGGCTATGCGTTGGCAAAGCTCACGACAAAGGTATTTACATTGTTGGTTCTAGGGGCAATCTCAATCGTTGCACTATGCAGTACAGCAATGTCGTTGCAAATTGCCATGCCTAAACCCGCACCATCTCCTTTTTCTGATTGACCGCGATAAAATTGTTCAAACATTCTTTCACGTGTTTCTTGGGGGATTTCGGGTCCGCTATCTGTAACGAATACTTTGGTTGAGTGTTGATCTTGAGTAACACTGACCAGAATTTCACTGCGCGTCCCAGAATATCGAATGGCGTTATCAATGAGGTTTCGAAATAGCACCTCTAGCAGCATTTTATCGCCGGAGAGTTGAGCTTGAAATGGGTTCAGACTGATGTCTTGATTTTTCCTCAAAGCGAGTGGGGCGAGATCAGCAATGACCGTCTGTAAAAGAGGCATGAGTTCGACGGGATCAAAAATACGCTCTGAAAGACTGTCTACTTTGGCGAGGGTAAGCAACTGATGAATCAGTCGATCGGTTCTTTCAATGCCTTGTAAGATATTTTGTAAATCACCGTGTAATTGCTCTGGGTCGTTACTTTGCAGTGCATTTTCTACGTTTAGGCGTAAGATCGTTAACGGTGTTTTTAGTTCATGTGCCGCGGCATGGGTAAAACGTTTTTCTCGTTGCCACGCGAGTTCAAGTTCTGATAGCAACGAGTTGAGGGCATCGACTAATGGATCAAGTTCTAAGGTGTGTTGATTCACATGGATTCGGTCCAAATGGTGAACATTGCGCTGGGTTATGGCCGTTCTCAGCTCGCTAATTGGACGAAAGTATTTGTCGATCAACCAAAATAGCAACAGCAATAAAGTCGGTAGGAGTAAAAACTGTTCAATGGAAGTGGACAGGGCAATTTCACTAATGATTTCTTGTCTGATTGTTTGTTTTTCGGCGACAACAACGTATTCACTTTGGTCAGTGGAGTGAGGAAAAGAGAGCTGGAATGTTCTCCATTCAATTCCTTCCTGTAGTACGTCTGCGTAACCGCTGTCATTAGCGGAAGAAGATAACGGATTAACGTGGGAGGAAGAGCTCCAAAGCAGTGCATTGTTGCGGTAAAACTGAAAGACGAGATTTTGTTCATAGGGGTGGCCGAATGTTGTCGCCTCGTCTTCATCGTTTTGCGCGAGCTGATCGATATTGGCCATCCATTGTTCGAATTGTTTGATGTGGCTAGACAGTGTTTGTTTGTCTGTTGCAGTAGACAGAGTAAAGAGCATTAGCTTGGCAGATTGTCCAAGCCTTGCATCGTAAACTTCTTCAACTTCATGCTTCGCAGATTGAAAGCTAAAATAGAGAGCGATGATGAGTAGAGCACTGACCAACATGCCGACAGACAGAGTGAGTTGGCGCTTGATCGAATACGGCTTTTTATTTTTCAAGAATGTACCCTACACCACGAATGTTTTTAATGACAACGTTTGGCGCCTTTTTACGTAGATTATGAATGTGCACCTCAATCGCATTATCACTGGAGCCTTCATCCCAGCCATGAAGTGATTGTTGTAACTGCTCTTTACTTTGAACACGCCCTACGTTGGTCATAAAGCTGGTGAGAATTTTGAACTCATTACGAGTGAGGTTGAGCGGCGCACCGTCATAACGAATTGACTGTTCCGATAACGACAACGACAGCAACCCCACTTGAATAATTTCGTCGGCGCAGCCAGATTGGCGTCGAATTAACACTCGTAGCCGGGCCAGTAATTCTTCTAACGCGAAAGGTTTACCCAAGTAATCGTCGGCGCCACCGTCTAAACCTTGAACTCTGTCTCGTATGTCGTCTCTTGCTGTCAGTATCATCACCGGCAGAGTGAATCCTGCTCGGCGAATATTCCGCAGGACTTCTAAACCATCAATGTCGGGTAGAGTGAGGTCCAAAATCACTGCTGTAAATACCTCAGTTTTTAGAGCACTTGTCACCCCGGATCCCCTTTCAACCCAGTCTACGGTGTATCCATGGCGAGTTAATGACGTCACCATAGAGACACCTAGCAGTTTGTCATCTTCTACGAGTAATAAGCGCATAGGCTATTTCATTTTCCTTAGTGTCGCTTCAATGTCCAGTTTTCTGCCCTCATCGGCCAATGGGCGATCAGGGCGTATAGGCGCTTGCATGGCGCGAGCAAGATAGACCTTCGCTTCTTTCTCTCGGCCTTCTTCGGCAAGGTAATCCCCATAAAAATAGTTCGGATCGATACCTTTTGGGTTGATCTCTAACGCTTTTTTTAACATTTCTTCGGCTTTGTCATCATCACCAAACCCAATTGGCCATCCTGGTACCTTATAGTATAAAGAGCCTAAACTGGTGTAAGCAGAGCCATTTAATGTTTGCGGCGACGTTTCAATGACCTTTTCAAGCAGAGATTTCGCTTCTTTGGCCAAAGATAGCGCTCCTAAACCGCCCTGAGCACCCGCTAAGGAGGCTTTATTAATTGCAAGCCAAACCGTCAGTTCAGAGTTATCTGGTGAGCGGCTCAGATAACGGTCAGTTTTTACGATGGCTCGATGGAAGCAACGCTCTTTATCATCGCCATCAGGAGTGTGGTATTGGCATTCAGCCCAGGTTTTTTGCACATCTTCAAGCGGAGGCATGCTGGCAAACACGCTCGCTGAAAACAGCGCTAAACCCACCGTTAAGGTGCTGTATGCCTTGAGGATGTTCGATATTGTGAAGATTCTACATACTGTTAAATGAAAAGACAGTTTCTTGGTATTCATCATTAATATCCTTATTAGTGGCTAATTCGGTTTACAAATTGGTGGATGGTTTTGTGCTGTTTTCGAATGGCCGACGAAACAACGCTAGGAAACAGTTGGTTGATACGTGCAAATAGTTTCTCTGGCCAGCCTATCCACTTTGATGAAATTTCCTTCTCTAACATTGTGACGACATGCTGTGCGACAATTTTCGGGTCATCGGTTTGGTTGCCTAATTGGTGATTCATCTCGTTTACGGCATCACTATTTAGCGATGTTTTGGTTGCCCTTGGTGCTAAATATAACGCTCGAATACCCGTGGAAAACAGTTCCCTGTCGAGTGATTCTGTAAAGCGATGAAGCCCTGCTTTTGCTGCGCAGTAGGAGGTATAGCCCGGGTAACCAATAGATCCGAACGTTGAACCCATGTTGAGGATAATTCCTGGCTGATTTAGCCAAGTGAGTGCCGATTGGCTCAAAAGAATCGGAGCGATAAGGTTGAGCTGAATCTCTTTCTCAATTTGTCCTGAATGTTTGTGGCTCAGTAATGAAAAGTCATTGCATCCGGCATTATTAATCAGAGCATCGATTTTTTGCCCCTGACGCGCGTGCTTGCTTCCCGGGTGCTTGTTTCGCGCGTATTGGTTTATGACATCAAGCCCTTCTGAGGTAGTGATATTTGCGATCAACACCGTGTGATTGTTTTCACTCGGCAGCGATGCTTTCAGCGTCATTAGCTTTTGTTCGTTTCGTCCTACGAGAATGAGTTGAGCACCGCTGTGGGCTAACTCAATGGCAATGGCCTGACCTATACCGCCAGTCGCCCCGGTAATTAAAATCGTGCTGTTTTTAATTTTCATGGTTCACCTCACGCGGCTTGTTGACTTTTTTGCTTGTTTACCGGGGCAGCGGGTAGGGCTCTAAGCATTTGCCCGTAGAGTGAAAACACCATATTGGCGGAGTCAATGATGGCTTTCTGGTCTTCGCTGCGGGTGACTTTGTTCATCAATAGCTCAAAGAAGTGTAAATGGTCTTGATCTAACACACTGTGGGAGACGAGATAAGTCATCGCGGAAGGGGGGAGGTTAAGGGTGGATTGGATCTGTTCTGCCATTCTCCCCCCAATACCAACACTGGTCCCTTCTAAAACCCAAACCATACCAAACAATGCCATTGGGTTATGCCGATCAATAGAGTTATAGAGGTACGCCACCATCAGTTCAATCGCTTGACCAACGGCACCTTCACCCAGATTATTACGAACTGATTGCGCATCACCATTACACGCTTCGATATCATTCAATATCCACTCTTGATGGCCTTTTTCTTCGTCAATGTATTCGGCAATGGCTTCACGAACCCATTCATATTGGTCTGATAATCGCCCTCCACACGCCATAAGTAACGGTACGGTGTGTTTTACGTGGTGATAAGCTTGAGTAAGGAAGGCAATGTACATCTCTTTAGAAATGTTCCCTTTTTGAACCTCTGTAATGATTGGCGCGGTCAACATGGCCTGCTGAGCCGATGAAGTGTGTTGTTTAAGTTGTTCAAAAAATAGAGTCATAATGTTCTCCTTAAGAAGCGATAGATTGCTGGAATGGCAGGTCGATTGTTTGGACCTTTTGGCCATCCAGTGTTAATTCAGATGTTTTACAAGAAAGAAACTGAGAAACGCTGTGCTCGATTTGATCTCGTTTGAGTTTTCCATTTTCTGTATACCAGCGAGTGATCGCTTGTGGATTTTCAATAATCAGCAACGTTCTGATCTGTGCGTAATCGGGGAGAGTGCTATTTAGCGCTGATATTTGTGCTTCAATACTTTCGCGAGTTCCGTCGTTAATGCCGTTGTAACTTGCGGCCACCGCACATAAGGCTTGTTGAGTATCGCCAGTGACAATTAATGGTGTACTTGGCAAGAATGATAGGGCTTCAGATTCCACCCATTCCGGCGAAATGTTTCTTCCGTAAGCGGTGACGATGAGGTTTTTTTTACGGCCAGATAAGGTGATGTAGCCGTGATCGTCTATTTGCGCTAAATCCCCTGTGTCTAACCATTCTTGGGCGAATGCCTCATTTAAATAGCCAAGAGCCGTATTACCACTGACTAACAGTTCTCCATCTTCTGCAATACGCACCTGCACGTGGGGTAACGGCTTTCCACTGGTGCCTGGTTTGAAATGAGAAGGTGTATTTAGGCAAACTACCGATCCACATTCTGATAAACCATACCCTTCAAAAGCGGGAATGTGTAAAGAGTGCGCCGCATTAATTAGCTGCGATGAAACCCTTGCGCCCCCAACCGCGACAAACGTCAAGGAGGCTGAAAGCTCAGGTTGCTGCTGAATGATCTGGATAAGTGCAAGTAACAACGCAGGGGTTAACACCAAGCTATCGGGCTTTACTCTTGCTAAAGCTTTCGCAAACATAGTCGCGTCAAACTGACTGGAACCGGTTAGCCCCGTTTGCTCTCCGGGAAGGATGTATGAGGTTCCTCCTAAGAGTAACGGGACATAAATGCCCGTGATGTTTTCTAAAAGCGTAGAAAGAGGCAGCAAGACAAGGTGTGTTCGAGCGATGTGGCCGACACTTTGCGCCAGCGAGTTGGCGACTTGATAAAGGTGCTCGTTACTCAAACACACGCCTTTGGGTTGCCCTGTTGACCCAGAAGTGAAGGTGATTTTACCCGTTCCTTTGAGATAAGAAACCTGCTCAGGGGCGGTTCTGAACATGAGAGGAAGCCCAGCGATGACAATATTGTTAACCTGAACCGCACTGAACTTTTTTTGTGATAAGTCTGAAAATGTTTGCCAATCGCCGATCAAAGCATCAACGCCAGATTGATGTAATGTGTGCTCCACCTGCGCGCTAGAAAAGAAGGTTGGAATAGGCACAACGACAATATTTGCATGCATGGCCGCTAGGTCGATTATCGCCCAGTTTGGGCTGTTTTCTGAACGTAATGCCAGTACTTTGATGTGCTGTGCTTTTAACGCTTTTGCTGTTTTTAGGATTTTTTCTTGCAGTTCAAAATAGTTAATTTTAACTGATTGACCTGAGTTATCCTCACCAACAAAAGCCAGGTTTTCTGGTGTGGTTTTCGCCCATTTATTGATGGTTTTTAAAAGAGTATTCATGGCTCACCTATGCTTGCTTGCGCATTCTTTTTTGAATCAATTGAAGACGTTCGAGCCCTTTACGCAAATTTCCAGCAAGCACTCGGGGTTGGTGTTCGTAATAAGATCCCCATGTTGATTTTGCATCAGGGATTTTGTTTTGGTCGGCGTTTGCGATGATTTTCGGCTCTAGACCAAGACGAACCATCATGGCGTGGAGAGGATCGGTTGCGGTAAAAATGCACCACTCAAAACCGTTATCCACTAACATTTCTGCAATGAGATAGAAGTGAAGGGACGACATGCCGTTCGCAAACGATGCTAAGTGTCCAAATTCGACTAAGTTGGAGCGTTCTACGGCACAATCAAAGGTTGAAGAAACCAACGTTTGGGCATCATCCTCTAGGTATTGCTCCAGGAAGAGTCGTTGGTCTTGTGCCGCACTAAAACCACAAACAGAAAGAATGTCATCATGATTCATGAGCGTTAAATACGCAGGCATAAATTGTTTTAGGTCAGCATTGAATGCCTGGTAATAACGTTGAGAAACATGATTGATAACTTGCTCCCAGAGTGGATGCATAGGGGACACAATCTCTAACGTTACGTTCTTTACAGAAGTTTTCGTGTTGTGTTTCATGAGCGCTTCCTTTGCTTTATGGATTATGAACACAATAAAACGCGAAACTTAAGAAACTCTTAAGAAATGGAAAAAAACTAAATAAAGGGTTGATAGGTCGTGGTTAATCGTCGATCCATCAAGGTTTCAGGTAAAGGAGTGTTGAAAAAAGAAGCCGGAAAAACAAGAAGATAGCGATTAGAGGTAAACGTAAAAAGCGAGGGACTCCCTCGCTTTATTGGTGGATCAAGCTAGCTTAATCAAATCAAATCAAATCAAATCAAATCAAATCAAATTTAATGTACGGTACGGCTGAATTTCAAGCTCGTCATCCATGCAAGTAAGCCGATGACGCTGTAAATACCGACATTGATCCAACCTGCCTCTGGAATCGCAGTGAATGGGTTTGGAGCCAGAAGCGCATGCAGGGGTAGGTAGAAGACCGCTGAGAAAAACTGATCCAAGCCGTCGTAGTTGAACATCGCTATCGGCATCCATCGCAATGCGTAAACGGCAATTAAGAGGACCAAAAGCGGCGAGTTTACCTTTTGCGAAACGGACATCGCAGCGAGTGATAGTGGCAACAGTAGAATCCCTACCAGCACCATTCGGAGTAGAAACTCCACCCAATTCAATAATACGTACCCGAGTGAAGCTTGGCGATAGAGTAGAGCCAATTGCTGGTCAGTGGAGATGTTTAAAACCCACAACATTAAGTCTGCGGATAAGACCAGTATCGAACACACTAAAGGGATAACCAACAAACCAAAGGAAAGCTTAACGAGGTGAGTCTTAGTGTCGCTGACCGGCATACTGCGCCAAAACATAATGCTGCCTTCTGAACGAGCTTTACGCAGCGTTCTAGGGAAGTATTGTGTACCAAGTAAGATGGATAATAACCCTGCACCACCCATTATCAGCATATTGATATCATCGCCCATTTCTCGGTGTATATCGCTAATATCACCACTGACGCTCATTTGAAAAAACAGATCGTGCTGTAAGGTCGAGCTGCTCATCAAACTGACAAATAGTAGTAAGCCACAAGCAAACATAAATAATGGAATACGCGTAATCAGCGGATTTTCTATCCACTCCTTACGCAGCATGGCTAAGATTGAATGCATGACACTGACTCCTTCTGTAAAGCTAAAAACAGATCCGCTAACTTGACACTATAAATGCTGCCCAGTTCTTCCACTTGCGCTGCATATTGAGAGGAAAGTAGCCATTTAGTGGTGCCCAGTCCTTTTTGTGAAGAGAGCGGTGTTAGCGCTTCGATTTGCTCGCGGTACTCGTCACTGGCATCCAAGATAAAATACTCTTCGCTGATGCGCTCCATCGATGTTTGAAGCACCGGTCGACCGCGTTTGAGAATCAGTACATCGGTAAGCAGGTGTTCGATCTCAGCGACTTCGTGACTGGCGATGATTAGCGCGCGTTCACCATCGTGGAACCATTCCAATAAGTGCCGATAGAAAGTATCTCGGTAGACTAGATCCAGCCCCAGAGTCGGCTCATCCAAGATAAGAATTTGAGTATTGGTGGCAATGACAATGGCCAAATGCAACTGCACTTTCATTCCTTTTGAAAGTGATTTAATGCGAGCACGTGGTTTAATATCGGTCTGAAGAAGCAGTTCATCCGCTTTGCTACGATTGAATTCTGGGTGAACACCTTCGGAGTAGTCGAGAAGCTGTGCCACCGTCATCCAACCGGGAAGAACATTTACATCTGAGATATACGATAAGCTCTGCATGATTTTATCGCGCTGCATAATGGGCTCAAAACCCTTGATGCGAATAGTGCCTTGATATTCATGCGCTCCAAGAAGGGCGTTAATAAGGGTCGATTTTCCTGCGCCATTATGACCGAGCAGTCCAAGCACTTGGCCCGCTTGCAAATCAAAGCTCACGTCATGCAGAGCATCTTCCTGCTGGCGATATTGCTTAGAGGCGTTTTTTACACTGATTAATGCGCTCATTGGTCACCTTTTATGTGCGTTTCAAGTAAATGAGGTTTAAGTTGCTGACTGAACTCTTCAAGTGACATGTTGAGCCGTTCTAGGGTGGCCGCGATCTGCGGAATTTGTTGTTGAAGAAAGCGTGTTTTTTCATCGGCGAGCAGTTTTTTCTTGGCACCGTTGGCGACGAACATGCCCTGACCCCGCTTTTTTTCGACTAATCCTTCATCGACCAACAGCTGATAGCCTTTCATGACGGTCAGATGATTAATTTTCATATCCGCAGAAACACTGCGCACGGAAGGTAAAGCTTGCCCTTCTTGCCAAATCCCTTGCAGTATCTGTTGAGTGATTTGATCAGCCAACTGACGGAAAATCGGTTTGTGATCATGCCAATGTGTCATGAACGGTTTCCTTGACTGAATTGGTGTTATAGTTATGTATAACACCAATCCAGGTAGATGAGAAGGAAAAATTCGCTTCTAGCTCGTCACTCTTAGTTCTTAGTTCTTAGTTCTCAGTTGATAGTTGATAGTTGATAGTTTTAAGGCCTTAACTTTAAATATATTCTTTAGGTGTGATTAATTGATAATTGTTATATTATAACAATATCATCTAATTTCATTTTTCATTATCTGACTGTGTTTTACTTCCGATCCCCTCGATTCAATCGCATATTATTGCTTACGATGCTGGTACTCCCCGTTGGGTTGAGTAGCCTCTCACTCGTTCATGCAATGGAGATGGATCACGGTATTCACGAACAGCACCAGTGTGAAATCTACGATGCGATCCACAATGCATTAACCAATTCAGCCTTTTTAGAACCGTTATTAGACAGTGCACAGTGCGTTCGTCGCTTTGACACATTGGATCCAATTGTTCGCTCTAAATCGCTTCCAAGAACACGCTCTCCACCCCCATCAGTCTGACTTTCTTCTCTATAGAGAACACCTAAAAACTATTCATTTTTATAGCGTTACATTAATACGTTAGGGTTTGTTATGACTGAAATATCTTACGCTTCTATCTCAAGAAAGAAGAAGCTGAAACGTGGCCTTATGTTTGCCACCCTCGCGATTGCTGTTATTTTCGCGGCGACAACTCTGGTTTCCGAGAAGCCAACTGAACCTGTTACACCGAATAAGACGAACACGTTATCGATCAGTGGCCCCTGGGAGATTTCCAGTTTAGATCCATCTAAAAAAGGGTACATATTAACTCGAATGCAAGTGATTGAAACCCTGCTTAATGTTGATGAGCAAGGCGTTATTACACCGGGTTTAGCGACACAATGGAGCAGCAGTGAAGATGGGCTTATCTGGCGGTTCATCCTACGTGAAGGTGTCGTTTTTCATGATGGAATGGAACTCGATGCACAAGCGGTAGTGACAGCGCTTTTACACGCGAAGAGTAAACATGGCACTTTGAATAAGGCTCAAGTGATAAATATCTCAGCTGTGAAGGGTAATGAGATACAAATAGAGCTGGCGAAACCTTATACCGCCTTTGCATCGTTGTTAACGAATTACTCGACGGTGATTTTATCACCTAAATCGTATAATCCTGATGGAACGGTGGAAGTACTATACGGGACCGGGCCGTATCAAATGGAGAGTTTTTCTCCGCCTCATCAATTGACGGTGAAAAAGTTTGATGCCTATTGGGGGGAAAAAGCACAAATACACTTTGCCACTTACCTGACTGGCCATCGCGCCGAGAGTCGAATTTTGCAAGCGAAGTCTGGTGAAGCGGATATCGTATTTACCCTGGATCCTTCGATGCTTGCTCAGATTAAAGACAGTAATGAGGTGACACTGCATCGTAATCTTATTCCGAGAACGATGTTTGTGAAGGTCAATGCAAGCCACCCATTCTTAAATGATGTTGCGGCTCGTCAAGCTTTGAGTATTGCTCTGAATCGCGCGGCTATAACAAAAAATGTTCTTGATGCTGAAGGATCAGAAACAGCACAGTTAATGCCAAGTTCTATGTCGCAGTGGTTCCTCCAGGGGGTTGATAACAATCCATATGACCTAGAAAAATCACAGAATTTACTCTCTGGTTTAGGCTGGAAACGTAACCAATCTGGAGTGTTAGAGCGAGAAGGAAAGCCATTCAAGTTGACAATGATCACCTATGCAGACCGCCCTGAACTCACGGTTGTTGCGACTGCGATTCAAGCACAGTGGGCAAAGTTGGGTGTCGAGTTGAAGGTTGATGTGACTAACTCAAGCATGATCCCAGCAGGTCATACCGATGGTTCGTTAGAAATGGCATTGATTGCTCGCAACTTTGGGTTTATTGCTGATCCATTACCGATCATCAGCACTGATTTTTCAAACGGTGGGGGCGACTGGGGAACCATGAACTGGAGCAATCCAATTGTGGATAGTGCGATTGCTAAATTAGTGGAGTCGAATCACCCTGGGCGTTCGTTTGATCTTAGCCAAACGGTGGCAAAAGAGATTTACCAAGACACACCAGTGATTCCCATTTCTAGCTACACCCAGCATACCTCAGTGAATAATCGTGTGATGAACTTTAAGTTTGACCCATTTGAGCGCAATTACTTCATTAACCAAATGTCGTTTGAGCAAACGGTAAATCAGTAATGTTGTGGGAGCGAGTGAAAAAACGTTTGTACCAACTGATCTTGGTTGTGTGGGGAGTGGGGACGTTGACCTTTGTTTTAATGCATAGCTTACCGGGTGATATGGCGTATCGAATCGCGGCAAGTCGTTACGGTCAAGATAATGTGGATTCACTGGCTGCAGAATTGGTTCGCCAAGAATTGAACCTAGATCAAGGCTTGTTGACCAGCTATATCCACTGGTTGTTCGACATCATGCAATTCAATTTAGGTCATTCGTTGGTGAGTGGATTACCAGTGAGTCAAGCCGTGGCTCATCAACTGGGTCATTCACTGCTGCTTGCTGGCTTCGGTATCACCTTGTCGGTGTTCATCGCCATTCCGCTGGGCATCTGGTCAGCAAAGAAGGGTGGCGTAGTGAATTCGTTATTGATCTGGCTCTCAACGTTTACCCGTGCCATGCCTGTTTTTGTGCTTGGTCTGATGCTTATCCTACTTTTTGCATTGGAATGGCAGATGCTACCTGTTGCGGGCTTTGGTACTTGGCAACATCTTGTTCTTCCTGGGGTCACTTTGGCGATAAGTTTGGCAGCTGTATCAAATCGAGTCGTGCACAGCAGTGTGCGGAATGTCCTTCGTTCGCCTTTTTATCAATTTTCACGAGTAAAAGGATTAACCGAAGGGCAGACGTTCTTTCGTCATGGCATGCGGAACATGGCCGTTCCAATCGTGGCCTTTATCGGTATTCAATTGGTGAGTGTCATTGAAGGTATTGTCATGATCGAGTCCCTGTTCTCTTGGCCTGGTGTTGGGCATGGGCTTGCTCACGCCATATTTGCCCGTGATATTCCGGTTATTCAAGGTTGTGCGCTGGCAATGGGGGTTTTGTTTGTGCTCTTAAACAGTCTTATTGATGGGCTATGTTACTGGATTGATCCAAGAGGTCAGCAAGAAAAGTGATGAAACAACGTAACTTAATTCAAATGAAACTCGCTCAAAAGCTTGGCTTATCGATACTGCTTGGGCTGTTTACGTTCTCTATACTCGTTGGCTGGTTATCGCCTTACAGCATTGATGAACAAAACCTCGCACTTCGGTTAACTGCCCCAAACGCGAATCATTGGTTTGGTACGGATCATTTTGGTCGAGATATGATGACACGATTAGCCAGTGCGGTTGGGTTGTCATTTAGCTTAGGATTGCTGTGCGTATTCAGCGCTTCATTTCTGGGGGTGGTATTAGGTGTTTGCTCAGCATGGTCTGGTGGCCGTATTGAGCAAGGATTAGATGTCTTGGTGAATATCTTACTGGCTTTGCCTGGATTGGTGCTGGTGTTATTGCTTTCCGCGATTGTTCCGGGTTCGTTTTTTGTCCTGTATTTCGCCATTTCATTAGTCCAATGGGTTGAATATTATCGTGTGACTCGCGCCATCACCCGTACCTTAATAGGGAGCCCAGAAAGGCAGGCTTCAGCCATGATGGGTTTTGGTAAATGGTATCAGTTTAAACGACACATCTGGCCTGAGGTTGCGCCCGCTGTCTTCACTATGGCGGCGTTTGGTGGCGCAAATGCAATTTTAATGATGGCTTCACTTGGCTTTATCTCTGTCGGAATCCAACCCCCACTGGCCGAACTTGGACTTATGAGTGTCGAACTGTTTCCGTTCTACATTGAAGCTCCTTGGGTGCTCGCTCAACCGCTGTTGGTAGTTGCTCTGTTGGTACTCGGTTTTCATTTATTAGCAGGAGCGAGCCGTGACCCTCTTAATTCAGCTCACTGACCTTTCTATCCGAGCTCAGGCCAGTCGTTCTAAAAAAAGGTATTTTAAAGAAAGTTGTACTCGAGCGATACGTCATCCATTGAGTCGAGTTGAAACCACGATTGCTCTACCAGCGGGTGGTGACACGGTTGAATTACTTCAACCGCTATCATTGAAGCTATACCAAGGCAAACCGATCACGATTTTGGGTCAAACGGGCTCGGGAAAAAGTCTGTTGGCTCAAGCGGTCATGGGTTTATTGCCAAGTGAACTGTCGCAACAAGGTAAGGTAGAAATCTTTGGTCAAACTCATGATCAATATTCTCTAAAGGCTTTATGGGGCAAAAAAATGGTTATGTTACCTCAAGAGCCGTGGAGAGCTCTTGATCCGTTAATGCCGGCTTACAAACAAGTCCTCGAGGTGTATGAATGTTTGCATGGCTTAGAGGAAAAGTCTGCTTTTGGCCGTTCGATGGATGATTTAGAAAAAATTGGGTTGAAAAATAGCGCGTCAAAAAGACCCGGACAACTTTCTGGTGGTATGGCGCAGCGTTTGGCTGTTATGTGTGCAACAGCTGGCGGTGCTAATCTGGTCTTAGCGGATGAGCCAACCAAAGGGCTTGATGTAAGTCGTCGAGATGACATCATCCAATTGTTGATGAACAGTACACAAGGCGGTGGTTTACTTACGATTACGCATGATATTGAGGTTGCTCGCCAGATTGGTGGCGATATTATCGTCATGAAGGACGGCGCAATCGTTGAACAAGGTAGTGCAGCGCAGGTTTTAAATCATCCTCACCATGAATACACTCAGTCTCTAGTGAACGCCGACCCGCGGCATTGGGATGAACGAGACAAAATGACGGTAGATCGATGTCCAGTTATTGAAACCAAGAGTTTAACGATTGGTCGCAATGGTTCTGCGCTTGTAAAAGGAATCGATATTACCATTCATACTGGAGAAATAGTCGGCGTTGTAGGGGATAGCGGCTGTGGCAAGAGTACTTTAGGCGATACTTTGCTGGGTCTTTTGCAACCGATAGAAGGTACGGTCGAGAGACGGGTTAAAGGCGCACACTCATATCAGTGGCTGAAGTTATTTCAAGATCCTCCCGCTGCTTTCACCTCCAGTGTAACGCTTGGGGTGCTACTGGATGATTTAGTCACCTTGCATAAGCTTGAACGCCAACGGATTTCAACGTTGATGAAAAAACTGAAGTTAACGCCAGAACTTTTAGAGCGGAGGAGCACCGAGGTTTCCGGAGGGGAGCTTCAACGATTTGCTATTTTGCGCGCACTATTGCTTGAACCGGTACTTTTGTTTGCTGATGAACCCACTTCAAGGCTGGATCCTATAACGGCAAAAGAAGTCATGGACCTTTTGGTTGACCTAGCGAAAGAGCAAGGTTGTTCGTTGCTATTGGTCAGTCATGACCCTTATATGATTGAAAATTGCTGCGATACTGTGCTGCGTTTGTAAGTGGCTGGGAGGCAAACATCATGGATGTCGAGACAACTCGGGCGTAACCTGAGTTGTCTCGATGTCTAGCATGTAAAGGTGACGGTTTTGTTATGAATTCGGGAATTTACACGCCTGTTTAAATCTTTGTTTATCGCTGTTTATAAAGACAACCAATGTCGTAATGTGAGCAGGGCCCGCTCGGAAAACTCCATATCATCAATCGCTGATTTGGCTTCCAAAGCCAGTTTGGGCTCATCAGTAATAATGCCATCCACGCCCAGCAATAAAAGTCGTCTCATAGCGGCTGGGTTGTTAATGGTCCAAACCAGCACTTCTTGCTGACGTTGTTGTATTTCAATAACTCGCCACGGCTCTAGCCACTGTTCGCTTACCATTAACATATCCACATCACGTTCTAAGCTGACTTCACCAACGCTGGCCGCATAGATCAGGGCGTAACGAAGATTGTCTGGACGCGAGTGTTTTAACTCACTCATCAGGTGTGTCAGGAGCTCGACATCAAGGCTTGAAACAATCATTGCTTGCTGATAATTCGGCAATAACTTGGCCATAGCAACGGCAAGATCCAAGCTTTGGTTATAGCGTTTTAGTTCGATGTTAAATTCTATATCTTGGGCATAGTTATCTAGTAGCTGTGTTAATAAGGGAGGAGGTACGCGTGCCTTTCTTTGATAGGCTTCAACAATGTCAGCATAGGTAGAGTGTTCAATGAGCAAGGGATCACCGAGCATACGGCCTAAATCACGATCGTGAAATACCACGATTTGCCCATCTTTGGTTATCTGTACATCAATTTCTGTGCTTTTAACCCCTAACGATATGGAATACAGAATGCCTGCTTCACTGTTTTCAGGGTGCTTAAAACCACCGCCGCGGTGCGAGGTAATATAGCTTGTTGTATCCGTTTGCAGGTGCTTAACGAAGTGGCGAACTTCGGTATAACTATTGAATACGGCAAATACTAGGACAGATAGCATCGTAACGATTAACAAAGTGCGCCTTTGTGTACTTTGTTTCAAACCAACAAACCGTTCTTGGTCATTCACCAACTTGAGGCGTTTTGTTTGTAAACGCAGTACATAATATTGACAGCTAGCGTAGATAAACCGGTCGATGAAACTGAGCAGTAAGGTCACGCCAATAAGCAGCAAGCTGGCTAACACAAGCCAAGAATAACGCTCCTGATCGGAAGTCGCCCAGTTCAGTATTGGTTCAAGCGCAAATAAAAGACTGCCTGCTAAAATAGCCGTAATGGCGACCCGACCAAATAACCACGCAATATGACCGAATAGAATATGGGGGTAAATCGCTTGGCTTAAACGTTGAGATTGTTTGAAAAGCTGCCATTGGGTGCAATTTTGTAACAAGCTTAGGGGCAGGGCAAGCCACCAATTGGCCCAATAGCGAAGAACCAGAAATACAACCGGTAAGCTGATTAAAATCAGTAAGCCAACAGACATCCAAAGCGAACTCAGTTGATGACTGACATAGTAGTTGATATCCCAGTCATTAAGCATGAGCCCAAAGATCCAGCGCCCACACCAAAGCAAGGTAGCAAAGAGCAAGCTGATCCCCACTGACTGCGCAAGGACAACTTTAACCACTCGCCAACTGCGTTGAGCAATCAGTGCAAAAGTATCGAGGATTGACCGTTTACCTAAGTCATGTTGAGCGAGTAAGATGCTGATCGCAGACTGCTCTACAAAAAAAGCAAAGCTCAATTGAGTCACAAACCATAAATTAAGTAGAAAGCCCGCAGGTGAAAGAAAAAAAGCGAGTAATTCCTGGTTGGCAATGGCATTGACGCCATAGAATCCCATCAATTTGGAACTGATCCATAAATCGAATGGAACAAAAAGAGTAATAAGAGCACTGCGAACGAGAAGAAAGCTGGCTAGCATTTGTAAACCACTAGCTTTAAGCCTATGCCACATAAAATACAGAATATGCCGACTTCGATGAAAAAATGCGTGATTCAAGTGGTTGTTTCGCCCAAGTTGTATTCAGTTAGAGACGGTAGCGCTGCCTGAGATTGTCGCACTCCCTGATATTGTAACAGTGAAATAGCATAGACGGTCAGTGCAGTGAAAGGAAATGCAGAAGATGAACAAGCACGTTAGTGAGTTGGCGTGTTCATTAATCTAAGATGAATAATACCCCGACTATCTTACTTAACTTTTTTATGACGGTTTTTATGCTCCAGTTGTTAAGGTTTGGTCTAGACTATTGAATATACGAGTGCACACGATTATTAAGCCCTATTTGGTTTGCAAACTTTTAATAACAAAACAGTAAATAACGTTGCGAAATATCCTAGGTTAGAGAAAACTGATACAGTCCGAGAGATTTTTGTAAAGAGATTGAGACCTTAGGTCTATTTAAAGGGAAAATATGAGTTCTAACTATTTGGATTCGACGGATCGAATCAGGAAAACCGTACTTAGTTCGGTTAGCTTTGCCTTTTTCTTTATCGTCACTGCATTGGCCCTTTTTAATGTTGTTTATCATAGCCAATACCTATTTGCCGCTTTAGAGATGGTATTTGCTTTGTTCTCACTGTACATGTTCATTCGGTGCCGAAGAGGGCTGTATTCCGTAGTGTCTGTTTATTGGTACTTACTGTTTATCGCTGTACTGATCATACTGGGTACGGCATTGCTCCCTATCACCGATGTCTTGTTTTTGTGGGGCTTCTTTTTTCCAACCATCGCCTATTTATTGTTAGGCGGGCGTTTAGGGTTTCAACTGAGCCTTATTGTGCTCGTGTTTGTTTTATCGGCCGTCTGTTATAAAGTCATCGGAGCCGAAGGGTTACCATTGGCGCCTGTATTTATTAACTTTTTTACTTGCTATTTAGCGATCTGGTGTATCAGCCATTTCTTTGAATTGAGTCGAGCCCAAGCCAATGAATCACTACAGAAATTGGCTTTGACAGATTCGTTAACCGGATGCAATAACCGCCTGGCGTTTACCGAGTCTTTGGAATCTCATCGCGATGATTATTTATTAATGCTCGACATTGATGACTTTAAGTCGATAAACGATGACTATGGCCATGATATTGGTGATTTCGTGCTAAAAAAAATCAGTCAACAATTAATGAAAGATGTTGAGCTAAATCGAATATTTCGAATCGGTGGTGAAGAGTTTTGTGTTTGGCTATCAGCCAGTGATATCGACAGTGCATTGGCCAAGGCTGATGGGTTGCGTGATAACGTGGCGAGACTTCTAGTGAATATTGAGGGCAGTATGATCAGTTTGTCATTCAGCGGAGGTTTGGTGAAGAATAAACAAGGCTTATCAGAAAGTGATTTGCTCAAACGCGCAGATAGGCTTTTGTACAAAGCCAAAATGCAAGGAAAGGACCAAGTTATCGCATCCAGTGAACGAGAAGTTTCTGAACCTGTGATAGCTGAGTAGGCGTTACTTAGCCTTGAACTGAAGTGAAATTAAGGGAACATTCCGTTCTAATCTCCGCTTAATAAGACGTTAAGCTGGGAAGTACTTTACGGGCCTTAACGTTAATGAGCCTGTTAGAAATGATTGGATAATAAATAATGAACTGTATGTGCTTGCAACTTGATGATAAAGCAAAAGATTTAGTGAAAGAGTTACTCCTTCGAATAGAAGATGCTGATATACAAGACGTTAACTCAGAAGAACAGGATGACTGGATCACCATGACACCGCGTTACGCAGCCCAGATAGATGCTCAACTTATTGAAAGCCAATATATAGGTACCGTGGGCTGGTTTAGTGAGTCCGACTTTATCGAAAAAAAAATAGAGTACAAATAAGAAAATAAGGATGCTAATGCGTCCTTATTTTTTGTCGTTACATTTCTAATCCTAATCCTAATCCTAATCCTAATCCTAATCCTAATCCCGATCCCAAAGCCTAAATAAAACTCTCCTTTTTATCTGTTAATCCGACTTATTTTTGAGACGGTAGAATCAACTAAAATTCTTAATCTGGTTCATAATATGCATATGAAACTGATTATCACAATTAGTGTAAAAACATGACGTCACACCAATAATTTGTTACTTTGACGTTATAACAATTAAATTGTAACGATTAATTTATTTGCTGTTGATTTTTAAAAATGGCGCTTGAGGTTTTTATGGATGTAAACGTTTTACGACACAGTCAATTAGTTAAAGAAGTCTCTGGGGATGTTATCGCAGTTTCACCAGCTGGAAGTGCTCGTAAAGTGTTAGCCGGGGAGACCATTGATGGCGACAACATTGTTATCACGATCAATGGCGCGAGCGTTGTTATGAATAATGCAGAGTCTCAACTTAGCATTATCGATGAGAATTGTGTTGCCTGTGTCGATGAAACTTCCACTTGGAATGTAGCTCCTATTGCGGGTGATGTGAGTGTCGATCTGGATAAACTGAGCGGTGTTGAGTTTGGTGAAGATGACCTGGCTGCCATTCAAGACGCTATTTTAGCTGGTGCGGATCCAACCGAACTTTTAGAAGCAACAGCCGCCGGTGGGGCAGCCGGTTCTGCCAATGCAGGCTTTGTAACCATTGATTATACGGGAGCCGAAGTTTTAGCCAGTACGTTCTTTGAAACGTCTGCGCTGGCTGCTGAAGAACAAGAGATAACGGCTGATGAAAGAAGGGCGCCGGCGTTAGCAGGAGGAGGCGAGAGCATCACCGCCTCACTGCAAGAGGGAGTCCTTTCTCTTGATAGCTACCCTCAATCTATCACAACGACCACAACCATTTTTTCAGGGGACTTACCCTTAGACCCTGACTCATTTATTCCTGACCAAACGTCTTTAGCCGCTCTTCTTTCGGAGCTAAATTCCGATATTACGTCAACAGGTCAGGCAGTCACCTTCAGTTATGATTTAGCAGAGAATGCCATCGTAGGTCAAAGCAGTGATGGCGAAGTGTTGCGCATCGATCTCAACACAGCGCAAAGCGGTAATGATGTCACCCTCGAACTGACGACGATCATCAGCCAACCCATCGATCATGTTGCATCGATTGGTGGAGGATTGGTTTCACTGGTCGACGATCAAATTCTCATCACATTTGATATTGAAGGTGCAGATTCTGCGGGTAATCCGATTTTAGCGCCCATTGAAGCACAAGTCGCCGTCATTGATGGCGCGGATCCGGCACCGACAACTGTTAATGTTGAAAATACGGAATCGAATACACAGCAACTCGCAGGTGAGTTTGTTCAAATAGGCAGTGATTCACTGTCCACCGTTGCTTTTCAGCTGAGTGCTTTAGCTCAATTTGATGGCGTATTAAGTGATAATCAAGCGACGCAGGCGGCGCTTTCAAATGATGCGAAGACCATTACGCTTTCGTTAGTGGAAAGTGATGAACCAGTACTTGTTATTACTATTGATACTGACGGCCGTTACCAATTTCAACAATTTAAATCATTAGAACATAACGAGTCTGATGAGCTTATCCTGTCGCTGCCAACCACCATAACTGACTTTGATTCAGATACGGTCACCAATGCGATTAATATCACCATTGTTGATGGTCAAAACCCGGTTATTACCAATGTAACGGCCATCGAAGTGGATGAATCCGGGATTTCAGGTGGTTCCAATGAAGGTATCTCAGCGGTCAGTGGAACGGGTGACATTACGGCTAATGTAGGCAGCGACGCGATTGATCATTTTGAGTTGGAACCGAGCGAGTTTAATACGGATGGATCGCTGACATCGCAAGGGCAAGCGATACAGCTGGAATTAGTCAGCAGCGACAACGGCGTCCGCAGTTACCAAGGTTATATTGTCCTTGATGGCACTCGAGTCACCGTTTTTGAAGCTCAAATTGATACCCCTGAATTAGGTAAATATCAATTTACTTTGTTTGAGCAACTTGATCATTTAGGGAGCCAAGACACTTCTCTAACGATTAATTTACCGATTTATGCAGTGGATACCGATGGCGATCGTTCGAGTATCACTGAAGGTTCTTTAACCAACGAAGCGGCATGGATTCAAATCAATGTGGCGGATGATGCTTTGGAATTAGTGGACAACACTTTTTCTGTAACCGAGCCAACAGAAGAAGGTGACACCACTTTCTCACACCGTCTGTTTACCGATGCACCTAGCTCGGAAGGGGCAGACACTGCGACCATTCAATCGTTCACCTACTCGGGAAATACATACAATTTAGACCAAAGCGCCGAAGATAATGCCTCTCAAACGTTCACTCTGACAGAAGGGACGTTAACCATTTCACTCAATGGTGACTTCTCTTTTGACGTTGCTCGCGATATTGATCATTCAACCAATGAGACAATCAATAAACAGTTTGTGTTTACTGCGAGAGATGGAGACGGTGATATC
The DNA here is from genome assembly GCF_029958905.1 of Vibrio sp. YMD68. NCBI lineage: Bacteria > Pseudomonadati > Pseudomonadota > Gammaproteobacteria > Vibrionales > Vibrionaceae > Vibrio > Vibrio sp. YMD68. The sequence continues at coordinate 1,510,186 of NZ_CP124614.1, forward strand.
GATACCGCGACGGTCGATATTGCTATTACAGACGGGCAAATCCCTGAAATAAAAGTGGTCCCAAAAGTCGACCTTTCTGAAGCTTCATTGTTGGATGGAACATCGCCAAACAGCGCTTTAGTCAGCAGTTCCGCATCGATCGTTTATGCGCAAGGAAGTGATGATGTTAGCCACTTCAGAATCGACACCGATGAATTTAATTCGGGTACTTCACTCTCATCGAATGGTCTGAAAGTCGAGCTTCGAGAAGTCGAGGATTCAGGTCAATATATTGGTTTTACGACCAGTCTAACCGGGGTAGAAACGCAGGTATTTACGTTAACGTTTAATAATTACGGAGATGTAAATAGTTCGGATAAAGGCCACTATACGTTTACGTTGCTTGATGCTCTCGATCACCCTGACGGGCAAGTGAATAACCCACTCGATTTTGATCTGCCGGTTTACGCCGTTGACAGCGATGGTGACGATTCTGTCATGATGCCGCTTTCGGTGACCATTGAAGATGATCTTCAGATCATGCAGGGTAACAGCCTGACGATTACAGAGCCTAGCGATTCTGAAATTTCAAGTGGTTCAAATGCGGCTAACCCAAGCACTGACACGATAGAGCTTTTCTCTGCCAAAGGTGCTGATGGTGCGACGATTACCGAGTTTAGTTATGGCGGTGGTGATTCTATTGCCCTTGATCCTGCGATAACTGGCGAGCAATCTTTTGATTTTGATGAGGGTACGTTATACATCACCCTTGGCGGTGAGCTGCGTTTTGAGCCGAATCGAGATTTAGATCATTCCAGTGGTGATATCACGAAATCCATCGTAGTGACCTCAAGTGATGGCGATAAAGACGAAGTCACGGCAACGGTAACGCTCACGATTGAAGACGGCGCAAATCCTGAGATCAACGAAGTACCGACGGTGTCTCTCTCTGAATCTGCACTGGCCGATGGTTCAGAACCTAATGGCACGCCAGCGAGTGCGTCTGTCGTTAGTCACTCGGCATCAATCACTTACACAGAGGGCAGCGATGATATCAAGCACTTTGAAATTGCCATTAGTGACTTTAATTCTGATGATACGCTTAAGTCTAATGGGTTAGTGGTTAAGCTTCGAGAGGACCCTGAGGATTCAGGGGAATACCTTGGTTTTACGATGGATTCGTCAAATCAGGAAACACCAGTATTCACACTCACGTTTGATAATTACGATGATGCAGACAGCACAGACAAAGGCCTTTATACCTTCACCCTTATAGAGGCGCTTGATCATCAAGACGGTTCAGGTAAGAACCCCATTGGTTTTGTTTTACCTATTTACGCGATAGACACTGATGGCGATGTTTCGGTGAAAAAACCCCTTGCCGTCACAATTGAAGATGACGTGCAAACCATGCAGGGCAGCAGTCTCACTATCTCAGAGCCGAGCGCTGATGAACTCGCTTCTGGTGCGAGACCTAGTACCGACACGGTTGAACTCATTTCTTCACAAAGTGCGGACGGTGCAACCATTACTCAATTTACCTTTGGCGACAGTGATCCTATTTCACTTAATCCAACGGTTTCAGGTGAGCAGTCTTTTGATTTTGATGAGGGCACCGTGTTCATTACCCTCACGGGTGAATTACGATTTGAGCCAAACCGAGATCTAGATCATGTCAATGGTGATATCACAAAATCTATCGTTGTGACCTCAAGTGATGCTGATAAAGACGTCGCAACGGCAACGGTAGAACTCACGATTAAAGATGGTCAAGACCCTGAAATTACTGAGATACCGGCGGTGTCTTTATCTGAATCTTCGCTTGCTGATGGCTCAGCACCCAATGGCACGCCAGTGAGTAGTTCTATTGTCAGCAGTTCTGCGTCAATAAGTTACGCTGAAGGTGGCGATGATATTAAGCATTTTAAAATTGCCATCAGTGACTTTAATCCGGGTGACACACTCAAGTCGAATGGTTTAGTGGTTAAGCTTCGTGAAGAATCTGAGGATTCAGGGGAATACATTGGTTTTACTGAAGGTCCGCTAGGTCAACAAACACCAGTATTCACCCTTAAGTTCGATAATTACGGTGATGCAGACAGCACTGACAAAGGCCGATACACCTTTACCTTAATCGAAGCGTTCGATCATGCGGTTGTGCAAGGAAGTAATCTACTCAATTTCGTCCTACCCGTGTACGCGGTCGATACTGATGGTGGCGTCTCTGATGAAAAAGATCTTGCAGTAACGATCGAAGATGACGTGCAAACGATGCAGGGCAGTAGTCTGACAATCACAGAGCCAACTTTGGATGACTTGACTGGTGGTGCGGCTAATCCAACAACAGATACCATTGAGCTAATTTCTGCTCAAAGTGCTGACGGCGCAACCATTACTCAATTTACCTTTGGTGGTGGAGATGCTATTTCACTTAACCCAACGGTTTCTGGTGAGCAGTCCTTCGATTTTGATGAGGGTACATTATTCATTACCGTTTCGGGTGAATTACGATTTGAGCCGAACAGAGATTTAGATCACTCCGGTGGTGATATCACGAAATCCATCGTGGTTACCTCAAGTGATGGCGATAAAGACGTCGCAACGGCAACGGTAGAACTCACGATTAAAGATGGTCAAGACCCTGAAATTACTGAGATACCTGCGGTGTCGTTATCTGAATCTGTGCTTGCTGATGGCTCAGGACCCAATGGCGCACTAGTGAGTACAACCGAGTCAATTGATTATACGGAGGGAAGTGATGACGTTAGCCACTTCAGAATCGACACCGATGAATTTAATTCGGGTACTTCACTCTCATCAAATGGTCTGAAAGTAGAGCTTCGAGAAGTCGAGGATTCAGGTCAGTACATTGGTTTTACGACCAGTCTATCAGGGGTTGAAACGCAAGTATTTACGTTAACGTTTAATAATTACGGGGATACGAACAGCACAGATAAAGGCCACTATACTTTTACTTTGCTTGAGGCCGTTGATCACATCGATGCCACCGAGAAGGATTCACTCAGTTTTGATCTACCGGTTTACGCGGTTGACAGCGATGGTGACGATTCTGTCATGATGCCGCTTTCAGTGACCATTGCAGATGATATTGCAACGATTGACGACACCACAGATTCGAGTGAATTTAGCCTCAATGAAAACAATATAAGCGATAATCGTGCTCAAATCAGTGGCGGTTTTGTCACGACACAGGGCGCAGATGGGGTTGAATCTTACCAACTGGACAATTTGGTTAGCGCGGCAGAAAACCTGTATTCCTCTGGTCATAAAGTGACGATTGAAGAAGTCAACGGGACAGCTAACACAACCCATTATCAAGGGGTGGCTAACGGTAAAACCATCTTTACATTAGCACTTGGCGATGATGGCGCTTATACCTTTACCTTGTTGGAGCCTCTCGATCATTTAAACGATGCCACGGCCCTAACGATTCCATTTGATGTCGTGGCGGTTGACCGAGATGGTGATGCATCACAGGCATTCGATTTACCGATTGAAATCGTTGACGACACGCCAAATCTATCAGGGTTTACGGGTGAGCAGCGGGTGGATGAAGATGATTTAAGTGGCATTGGATCCGATCAACGTACCGACTCACTTAACGATACAGTCATTTCTGGCCAGTTTAACATCAATGAAGGCGCCGATGGAGTGGTCGAATATCGACTCGTCGATGCTTCAGCGACCATCAAAGATCTTACCAGCGGACAAGAGCCTCTAGAATGGGGCACTTCGTCTCAAAGTGGAACCACGTTTACCTATACCGCGCAAACAACGAGTGGCGCGCCCATTTTTAACATTGTGTTTGACGCTGCAGATAACCGTTATCAGTTTGAATTGCTCGGTCCAATTGACCACCCGATTGCAAATAGCGAAGACAGTATTCAACTGGATTTTTCAGTTGTTGCCATTGATTTTGATGGGGATGTTTCCAATTCAATCACATTGCCGATTACGATCACAGATGATGTGCCGACCATAGCCGGTGTCGATATTTTGCGCGTTGAAGGGGATGGCTTCGATGACATTACAGTAAACATGTTTGAATCGAGTAATGACGCGGGTGCTGACGGTGCGAAGCTTACTCAAATTGAAGGCACCACCTCTAACGGCGCCACAATAGTTTTTGGTAACTCCTATCAGGGCTCCATTAATCTACGAGATGGCGAACAAAATGTCCGTGTTTATGAGCAAATAAATGATGCCTCAGGGGGCACAGAGACACGCCAATTAGGTGTGTTAAGGATCAATTCTAATGGCGAGATAGATTTCCGCGCAAGTAACCACCTCGAGCATGATGGTAAAGACATCAATTTTGCTATCAATGTCACTGCAACGGATGGAGACCTTGATACCTCGATAGCCCCAGTGAATATCACCATAACGGATAGAGAAGCCAGTCCTGTTCGACTCAAAGTGACGACGTTTGAAGATGCAGGCCGAGATCGGAGTATTAAGTACGCTTCAGGTGATGAGCCAGAAACAGAAAACGATCAAGATAACCAACAGGGCTTGGCTGATACGCCAGCTCAGATTTCACTGAAAGTAAACCTGCATGATGATGATAACGATGAATCAATCGGCTCTCTGACGATCAAAGAAGGCGATCATCACGGGACATTTTACTATTTGAAAGATGGTGAATTTCATCAGTTGGAAGCGGATCCTGTTACGAAAAATATTGTATTCGATGGTTCAGTATTGCAACAAAGTACAAGCTTGGAAGGCAACAATACGATAGCGACAATTGACAATCTGTATTTTGTTCCAGACAAGAATTATTCAACGGGAAATGGTGGCGTGACTGTTCGTTACCAAGTTGAAATTGACAAAGAAGGCGGCAATGCTGCCCCTGTCGACTCGAACTTTAGAATTGAAATTGAAAGTGTTGCTGACATAGCGACTTGGAATGACGATCGAAGTACTTACTACTATGAAGCCGATGAGGATGATAGCAACGTTAGGCTACAGCTTCGTGCGGAATCTCTAGATACGAGCAGACCGGAAACCATCACTTATCAGCTAAGAGTGACACAAGGCGAGGGTAATTTTGAGCTGTTAGATCGAAATGGTAGTGTCATTACGCCAGAAAATGGTGTGTATATCATAGCTTCAAATCAGATAAACCGAATGAGTGTGAATCCAAACGATGATTTCTCAGGTCAAATTCGATTCGAAGCCACCGCAGTCACGAAAGAACGTTCTAACGCTTATAAAGATGATGCTAACGATATTGATAAATCGACAGCAGTATCAGAACCGAAAGAACTCATTATCGATGTGAAGCCAAGTGCGGATAGTGGAAACTTTGGCGTTAAACGAATCCAAATTAATGAAGACAATATTGCTGAGCCTAACGACTACGAACGTGATGACAATTACAAGCCGTTTACGTTAGATCAAGTGATTACAATGGCACCTTCTGTTGATGCAGATGGGTCAGAAACTCTGTTTGTTCGTATTTCCGAGGTGACTCAAAACGCAGAATTGGTATGGAAAGGTAACGGTGACAGCCAAATTGAAACCATAGACATTGATGGTATTGTCTATGTCGAAATTCCGTTTGATCAGCTCTCCAATGTGCATGTCGTGCCTGAAAAACACAGTAACGAGGACTTTACGTTTAAAGTCACGGGTGTCATTAAAGACAGTGCGACTTTGTCGGATGGGGATGTTCATATTGATGAAGAAGTGCTGGGCTCAAAAGTCGTCAATGTTGCAGTGAAAGGCGTCGCCGATAACCCTGGTGGAGAAAAGTTTAGAGGCGATTGGGAAAACTTTGATGATGGCGATGTTCAAGGGCTACAAACTACCATTGATGAAAGCCAAAGTGGTAAGAACTTTGCGGTGCTAGATTTTAGTATCATTTCTGGGGAAAGGGCAGATAAGCCACTTGATGACTCGGAATCGGTCACCGTTCTTTTAGCTAATATCCCAGCAGGGGTGGTTATTGAAGACAGTGATGGAACCGAGATCGACCTAAACTTTGTTGGCTATGACAGTCAGGGGCAACCGGTTTACGAAGCCAATATTACTGGCGGTAATAATACCTCTGGCATCATCATCAGACCGGTGGACTCTTCCACTGAGAATATTCATGTGACTGCCAATATTATTGTGACTGAAAACGATGGGCACGCTCATATATTCAGCCAAGAGATTCGAGTCAAAGTCGTACCAGTGATTAATACGACTGATGGCTATGAGACAACCTCACTAGGCAACGAAGATAGCCCGATTAATATTCACTGGCATCCAGAAGGGCTTGATTACATCGACAGCGATGAGCACTTTACCGCCATCATGATCGAAAACATTCCTGTCGGCGCTCAGGTCATCGTTAACAATGCGTCGGTTAGTATGAATGTCATAGATGTCATGGACTCAAATGGCCTGGTGGTGTCTCAGACATTGACGATAGACCCTAATGGCTTAGCTCCAGGTGACTTCACCGACATAGCCATGAAACCGGACTTCATTCAAATCGTGCCACCAAAAGATTCCAGTACAGATTTCGAGCTCAGTACTACGGTTGAAATCGAAGAGCGCGACCATGAATACACCAGTGATGACATCGTTGGCGAAGGTGGTCGAGTCACAGCAACGTTAACTGGGACGGTGAATGTTGTCGTTCGCGCAATCGTAGAGCCAGAAGATGACGACAATAAGCTCACTGTGACTAATGAAAACGGTGATACCGACTATTCCCCTGTGACTAATGGAAATGGTGAACTTGAATACCCTCCAATCTCTGCAGACGATAAGGGAGTGATTCGTTTTACGACTAATGCTGAGAATCCGAGTCTCAGCGGTGAATACGTTGTTAAATACAATGAAACCGATGAGTCTTCTGCAGAAGTTGTTGGTGATGTCATCATCCAACTTACTCATACAGATGGAACTGCATTGGAAGACAGCGTTATCGACCAACTACTGGTAACGGGTGCTGCGTATGAAGGAAATGGACGCTGGATCATCACCAATGAAGCTGCGTTTAGCATTAGTGCACCGCATGGTTTGGATTTAACGCCTGCAAATAGCGTCAACCAGCTTCAGTTGAAAATAGAAACGTTAGTCAGTGATATCGGTGAGGACGCCAACGAACGTTCCCCTAATGTAGGCAGAGAAACAACCGTTAACCTCGAGTTCCCTGAAACGCTTGATACTGGTGCGGAAGTCGCGGCCAAGGCGACCATTGATCCGGACAGGCTCATTGATGCGACTGAAGATATTCAGGTCAATCTAGGCGAGCAGTTAGAGTTAGAGGACATCATTACTTTCAATAACAAAGACGGCTCCCAAGATGAAGTAACCATTGTGATTGATGATTCCGTCACGATCGATGGCGTGACTTACCCAATTTCAATTGGGGGGGCAGAGGAAGACTTTGTTAATGGGCAGTATGTTTTCCAAACTCATATCTCCGAATCAGGCGTTGTCGGCTCTTTGAACGGTTTAACGCTAACATTGCCCAAAGATTTTTCGGGTGACTTTAGGTTGCCTATTACGGTTATCACCAAAGATACAACATCAGGCGATACGAACGTTGAGAGTGGCAATGTGATTATCCATGTTGACCCGATTGCCGATGTTGCGGGTAATAATCTCAAACTCACACTAGAGGTGTTGGGATCGCTTGATGATGATATGAATGCCCTTGATCAAGATGATGATGGACAGCCTGATAAGGTTGGTTATGAAGACAGCTTTATACAGCTTGATTTGGGTTATCAGCTGGCGGATAAAGTGAGTGGCATAGAAGGCGGTCAAGAAGCGCTGTCTTCGGTCACTATTACGCTACCAAGCAATCCAACCGTCGGTGCTTTTTATGCGCCAGATGGTAGCAACCTCGGTACGTCATTAACGTTTGACCAAGCACAAATAAGCAGCGGTGCATTAAGCAATATTTTGTTTAGAGCAAATCCAAATTACCCCGGCGATGATGACCAAAATGAAGTCACCCTGACTATCACTGGAACCGTGGCGGATACAGCTGTGTTTGATGTACTTGACCCTACAACGTCATCCGAACACTCGGACACCTTCACAATCACAGCAAGCTTTGAAGTTGTTCCTGTGGTTGACGATATTATTGTCACAGACAACGATGGTAACCCGTTGTTAGATGAAAATGGTGAGCCAGTAAAAGAGATACAAATAACGACCAATGAAGATCAAGTGGTGTCACTGGGTTCGTTGTTATCTCCGGTTGCCATTTCACTGATGGACCTCGACGGTTCAGAGCAGTTTGTGTCACTCAAGTTCACAGGAGTGCCGGAAGGGTTCTTCTTACTGGCCGATTCGGGTTACACCGTTAAGAATAACGGCGATGGGGTGTGGAGTGTGAAAATTCCATCGGATGCTGGTGCGTCTGTTGACCTTGGTGCTATCTCTGTTCAACCGCCCAAAAACTTCAGTGGTAGCGCAGAATTTGGCATTGCGGTCTTTACCCAAGAATCATTGCTTGGTGTCCCAACGCTTGCAACAGATTTGCCTAAGTTCGTTTTGGATGTGGTGCCAGTTGGTGATGATATTGATGTGGATGCCACCGATTCGGTATCGGGTTCAGAAGGCATTAATATTGATATTGATCTTAATGCGGAGGTGGTCGATAAAGTCAATTCCATCTCGGGAAGTGGAATCTATAGCGAAAACGGCCCAGAGGTCTTGCGGGTTGAGGTGACGGGAGTCCCAGATAATGCGTCTATTTATTATCCTGATGGCACTACACTGGCCACCTTTGATAACGTAACCAAAGTATGGACGCTGGATATTCCAGCACCGCAACTGAATAAAATCGTCTTTAACTCTGGCGAGCACAACAGTGATGATGGCAGTGTTCTTGGTATTACAAACCCACTGACGATCACGATTCAATCGGTCGATAAAGACGCGGATAATGGAGAGCATCTTGGTGCGCCCGTAACAATTAACGTTGCGCTCGACATCGATCCTATCAATGATCAACCGACGTTTGTGGCCGTCAGTGATCTAGAAACTCAAGAAGACACCACCATCGCGATAAATCAATTTTCTATTGCCGATATTGATGCTATCTACGATGACCCAGATGCCACCTACACCTTAACGTTGAGCTTCGATGCCGATGTTCACGATGGATTGCTGGAATACGCTTCGTACCCGGGTGTTGACGTGATATTGAATGATGGCAATCAGTTACAGCTGAGCGGAAAAGTCGCTGATATAAATGCGGCTTTAGCGGCAGGGAATGTCACTTTCAAACCTGCCGACGACAGTAATGACATTAACTCGGGCAGCGCGATCACCATGACTGCGGTTGTCGCTGATAACGGAAACAACGGTAGTGTCGATTCAAGTGGTACGAGTGCTTCTTTGAGCAATCAAACCTCATTTCAAATCAGTGTGACGGAGGTGAATGACCAACCGACCGCCAGTGATATCGATTTAGGTTCAATCGATGAAGAAGGCAGTATCCTCATCTATGCAAAAGATTTGGTTGATGCGACGGCCGATAAAGAAGGTCATGATATTCGTATAATCGATTTGGTTGTTGAAGGTGGAGAGGGACACCAACTGGTTAAGAGTGCAGATGGTACTTATTGGACGTTTACCGCTGCCGATGAGTTTAGTGGTGACGTAAAACTCAAATATACCGTAGAAGACAATGGGACAACCAATGGCAATAATGACTTTTTAACCGATACAGCGAGTGTCAATTTTGTCGTTGAAGGCGTCAATGATCAACCGGTCGTGAACGGCGATACCGTGACTCATGTTATTAACGAAGCGGAAGGACAACTCATTAGCGGGATTAGCATCAGTGACCCCGATTATGTTGGCGGCTTTGCCGGTGATTTGATGACGGTGACCCTAACTGTCAGCGATGGTATGTTGTCGGTCAGCTTGCCTACTGGATCGACGCTATCGGTGTCTGGTGATCACAGCGATGCGCTGACTTTAACCGGAACCTTAACCGAACTTAATGCGTTACTGGATAACCCCGAAGATCCAAGCGGTGTCCACATCGATGCCAGCCTTGTCACGGGTAATGCGATTGATTTGCAAGTGGTCGCTAAAGACAGTGGGAATCCATCAGGAATTAGCATTGAAAGCGAACCTGAACAATACAGTATCACTGTGACTCCGGTGGCAGATGCTCCAACATTGAGCGTTGATCCCAACTTTAACTACATCAGAAACATAACGGCGAGCCAAACTGCAAGCTCTAATGGCATTGCGATTGTGGGCTTATTAGCCGCATTGACAGACTCTACCGAAGCGCTGACATTACAGCTTTCTGGGTTACCAAATGGGGCTAAGCTAACCAGCGAGAATGGTGAAATAACCCCTAATGCAGGCGTTTGGACGGTAAACCCTGAGGACATAGCGTCGTTAAAAATCGATAGCGCTCCCGTTGGTGAGCATACTTTAAGCGTCATCGCGGTATCGGAAGAGTCGAATGGGGACACAGCATTCTCTGACCCCGTTAATGTACAGCTTAATGTTGTTCTAGATGCGACGGTGATTGATACATCGGATAAAACAGACGCTCAGCAGTTGCTAGGAGAAGGAGAGAACAGCGCTTTAACTTCT